>DASWLD010000128.1:0-24567 GCA_036396275.1 Burkholderiales bacterium | reverse complement strand
TTCAATCCCTATGCTTTCGACGAGCCGCCCGTCAGAACCTAGCGCGGGCGATCGCGCTTCAACAAGGTACCCCTGGGAATTAGTGGAACAGCCCAGCACCACAGCAACAATAGCAAGCGATACCAGACGCAAGCGACCTCCTAACGAAGAATGAACGGCCCAATGACGGTTAATTGGGTCATCGAGCCAAATCCGTTTGGAAAATCATTTTCAAATCATAGAGGGTTTATAGAGGGTTTAAGGGGTCTGACCCCTTTTTCGTTATGTCTTTCATTCCGGCAATCGCTTTAGTGCGTCTAGAGCTGGCATAATCGAGTGACATTCCACGATTCCGGCGTTCACCATTATCTCTTTTCTTGTCCTGACGTCCTCGGTTTCCACGGCTTCCTTCTGAAATGCAGACACAACACCGAAGATGTGCGTCGCGCTCGTATTTGCATTCACAAAGAAGACTGGGCCCCCAGAAAATCCCTTGTTGTTGTGCCCATCCAAGAAGAAGTACCTCCCGGCGCTCGAGGCCGCTTTACTACCAGCCAGGCACCCTTTCTTGAGAAAAGGTGTAGGCCACCCTTCTGAATCAGGCAGCCCATCGGCAGACATTCCAAACGGGAAACCCAAGAAGCCGCACTCACAACCTAGATACAAGCCTTCCGCGCTATATTTTGCATCGGGCCACGAATATAGCTTGCGATCCAGACGTAGGATGGCGATATCCAGATCAGCTACTGGTTTGCGAATCTCCAATACCCTGCATGGAACGTGCCCGTCTCGATGTGTAAGTTCTAGAATGTTAGATGCTTCGAGTCCGTCTACGACATGCGCTGCCGTCACAAAGTACTGGCGAGCGTTCAATTCAACAGTAAATCCTGAACCCATTCCGTCAGCATGGTGTATTCGGAAAACCTGCTCTAAGAGGCCGATGCGCGGCAGCGCAGCATGGCTCGACAGGTTCAGCGCATCGCTCATGTTTTAAAAGACATAACGAATGAATTAAGCGCGCGTGGGTTTTACCACGTCGCGCTTGAATGACTTGTTGGGTGCTGCGGTGGTCCAATACATCACGCCAACGCCAAGAATGTAGGCAACCTCGTATAAATCCAGGTCAGCGGTTAGGAGGGCATAACCATGCTTCATTGCATATGCAGCTAGCAGCGCATCATTACGGTTACTAGCCTTGCCTTTATTCCGAGAGTTTAGCTTGGCTTCGATCGCGTCAACTGATGTTTGCGTGTCTAGCTCATCGGAAATTTCAGTTAGCTGAGCAATGACCTCAGACATCTTGTTTTCGAGTTGCGACCGACGCTCGGCATTACTAGTGCGTTGAATCTCAGCAATTTGGATATTTGACGCCACCAGTAAACCGTCCGAAGGAAGCTCTGCGGCCATAACGCTTCCGTCCACGAGCTTGTTGATTAGGCTAGTGTCTACAAGATATTTCACTGGAGCACCCAACGCCGAGCTAAGCCGCGAGCGGAGGCGGCGCGAAGCGCCGACGTAGCGAGTCGGCTTGAGCGCCGTGTTATGTGTTTGCTTTGCCTCACTTGGTTTTCAGTTCCATTGATTTCCACAGCTTGTCATAGAGGGTGATTGCTCCGTTACATCTCTCGGACATTTGTTTTACCGATAAACCCAACCTCGCAGATTCGAGTGTCCAGAACCTCGTAACGAATTCGTCCCCGCCTTCCATCTTTGTTGTTTTTTGAAACTGAATCATGGAATCCAAAATGCCGCACGCGCCCGCTATTTTTGCCGTTGCTAACACTTCTTGTCCCGATAGAGCGTCTTTGGCAAAAGCTTGAGAACCGACCAGAAAGAATGCCGCGAGAAGTAAGCATGATGTCGTTTTGTATGGCATTGATCGGGCTCCTTGGTTTTACACATAACGAAGAATATGCGGCCCAATGACGGTTAATTGGGTCATCGAGCCAATCCGTTTGGAAAATCATTTTCAAATCATAACTCTTCGGGTGGCGTTTGGGTCAACGGAGCCGTGATATACGGCAATCTTGCCGTTGAGCACCCGCCGGACCGTAGAACTGCCGTATAGCATCATTGAACCGTACGAAAAAAAGCACCGACACAATCGGCAACTACCGATGGAACGCAACGCGGACGATGAACACGAACCGCATTCGGTCGGTTGACGCGAAAGTCATATACGGTAGTTGAGTCGTTTACTGCACTACGATTGCCGGTGTGGGAGACGTTGCGAACTTCTGGATGCCGGCTTCCGCCGGCATGGCGACAACTTAGGCGCTTTGAACGTCTTGTTAACCGCCATGATCGCCATCGCGAATGAAATCGATCGTCGTCGCCGCGAATCGTCGCGCCGTTTGCACGGCATCGCACACGGGATCGCGCACAAGCGCCCAGCGCGCATGCTCGACAAGGAGCGCCAATTCGAGTGCGCGCCCAAGCGTAAAGGCGAACCGCCGCGCGCCCGTCTGCAGAGCATTGCGATCCTTCGTGGCCGCGAGCCACGCCTCGGCATGTTCGAGAGCCCGTACCGCGAGTTCGGCGGCGCCGGCAACCGCCGCGGGCGCGCCGTTAAGGGCGGCGGCCACCCGCGCGCGCAGCGCCTCAAGACCGGAAGCGGCGTCGGTACGCAACACCGCGTCCAACGCCAACACGTTGGTCGTGCCCTCCCAGATCGGCAACACCTGCGTGTCGCGCAGTAATGCGGGCAATCCGGTATCTTCCACGTAGCCGGCGCCGCCGAAGGCTTCGATCGCTTCGCTAACCGTCGCGACGGCCTGTTTTGCGGTTAGCAGCTTCGCGATCGGCGTCAGCAAGCGCAACAGCGCCCGGTTCGCGTCGTCGATGTCGCCGGCTTCTTCCCGCCCGATCAGCTCGACCAATTCGAACGCGAGCAACGTCGCGGCGCGCGTCTCCGTTTCGAGGTCGGCGAGCGTTTCGCGGTGCAGCGGCAGCTCGGCGAGCATCGCGCCGAAGGCGCTGCGTTCGTGCGCGTAGGCGCGCGCCAGCGCGCAACCGCGCCGCATGAACGCCGCCGCCGTGACGCTGTTCCAGGCGCGCGTGATTTGCAGCATCGGCGCGATATGGCGCGTGCCGTCGCGGGTCCCGATCACAACCTCGGCGGGCACGCCGTCGAGCAGCAATTCCGCGGTCGGCACCTTGCGCGTGCCGAGCTTATCCTTCAACCGCTCGATGCGGATGCCGTTGAGTGCGCCGTTCGCGTCGCGCGTTTCCAGATAAAAGAGCGCGAGATTGCCGCCGCCAGGTCCGTTGCCCTCAGGACGCGCGAGCGTCAACGCCATCTGCGAGGTCGCCGCCGAGGTGAACCACTTCTTGCCGTACAAGCGCCACTTCCCGTCCGCCGCCGGGACCGCGCGCGTTGCGCTCGTGCCGACGTCCGAACCCCCGGTGGTCTCGGTCATCCATTGGCCGCTGGTCCAGGCGCTCGCGGGATCGCGGCTCGTGAGACGGGGCAGCGCGCGCGCGAGCAGCGCGGCATTCCCGGCAACCGTCAGCGTTCGCGCCGCACCGTCGGTCATCGCCAGCGGACAGGTGTAAAGATCCGACGACGGATGAAACAGATACACCGCGGCGAATTGATGAATGCGGGAATAACGCCCGTGGCGGCGCTCGTATGGAATCGCGATCAGGCCCTCGCGCGCCGCGAGCGGCGCGACGCGCTCCCACAGCGGGGTGAGCGCGATGCGGTCGACCCGATTGCCCCAGGCGTCCCATTGAGTCAGCCGCGGTTCATTCAGCCGATCCTGCAACTGCAGTTCGTACAGTTCGCCGCCCGCGCGCCGACCCAGTTCCTGCAACTGCGGTTCGATATCCGCCAGTACGTCCGCCGGCAGGACGCGCGTCAAATACTCGCGCAGGAAGCGGTCGTCTTGATACGGGTCACCCAGGCGCGGCGGCGACTGGGTAAAGAGCGCATGCGTCATGGAGAACCTCGCCGTGGGCTTCGGTTATGATACCAGTCCACCATGTTCTCGACCGACACGCGACTCACCATGGCGGCGGCGCTTGCGCGCGCCGCCGCGCTGTTTCCGAGCCGCCCGGCGATTCTCGATCAGGAGGGCAATCTCACCTGGTCGCGCTACGTCGATCGCATCGCCCGCGCGGCGGCCGCGCTGCACGGGCTCGGACTGCGGCCCGGCGACCGCTTCGGCATCCTCAGCCACAACAGCTTTCGCCACGCGGAATTGATCAATGCCGGCTACTGGCTCGGTGCAGTGCCGGTGCCGCTCAATTTCCGGCTCGCACGGCCGGAAATTCGCTATATCCTCGATGACGCCGATTGCAAATTGCTCGCGGTCGAGGATCGATTTGCGGCGCTCCTGAACGATGAGCACTTCGCGCCGTGGCGCGATCGCGCGCTCTACGTCGCGCCCAAAAGGGCCGGCGTCGCCTGGCCCGAGTACGAAGCCCTGCTGGCGCAATCCCAGCCGCTGCCGATGCAGGATTCGTCGGCGAGCGACGATGCCATCTTGCTCTACACCGGCGGCACCACCGGGCGCAGCAAGGGCGTGCGCCTGACGCATGCCAACGTGATTGCGAACGGCATCCAGATAGCGCTTGCCATCCGCGCCTACGCCGACGATCGCTTCCTGCATGTCTCCCCGATGTTTCATTCCGCCGATCTCATGGGCACCGCTTTCACCCTGGTCGGCGGCGCGCACGCATACCTCGGCGACTTTTCCGGACGCCGCTTGCTGCAAGCGATCGCGGATCACCGAATCACCGCCTCGATGCTGGCGCCGACGATCATTATCGTAACGTTGCAGGAACCCGAGTTCGCGCGCTACGACACGAGCAGCATGCGGCTCGTGTTCTACGGTTCGGCGCCGATGGCGGTCGAGTGGATCAAGCGCACGATGGAGAAGTTCCCCAATGCCGGCTTGCAGCAGGGCTACGGCCTCACCGAAACCTCGCCGATACTGACGACGCTGACCCCGGAAGAACATCGCCACGCGCTCGCCGCCGGCCGCCACGAGCTGCTGCGCTCGGTCGGCAAACCGGTGATCGGCGTCGATCTGCGCATCGTCGATGCCGACGATCGCGTGCTCGACACCGGCGAAGTCGGCGAGATCGTCGTGCGCGGGCCGAACGTGACGCGAGGCTATCTCGGGCTGCCCGAACACAACGCCAAGACTTTTCGCAACGGCTGGTTTCACACCGGCGACGTCGGGCGGCTCGACAGCGAAGGCAATCTTTACATCCTGGATCGACTGAAAGACATGATCGTCACCGGCAGCGAGAACGTGTACTCCTCGGAGGTCGAGGCGGCGCTGTATCGCTGTCCCGGAGTGCACGAGGCGGCGGTCGTCGGCGTGCCGCACGAAAAGTGGGGCGAGGCGGTTTTCGCCGCGATCGTGCCGGCGCCGGGCGTGACGCTCACCGAGGCCGAAATCATCGCGCATTGTCGCCGGCATATCGGCGGCTACAAGATTCCGCGGCGCATGGCGTTTCTCGACGCGCTGCCCAAGAGCGCGATGGGTAAAATCCTCAAAAGTGAATTACGCCGAATCTACGGTGCATCGAAATGAAAGCGAGCCTGAAACCCGGAGCGGAGAAGACGATGAACATCGTCGTCGACCCGACCCGCGCTATCCGTCACCTCGGCGAGAAAGAAGGCGTGTATGCCACGCCCTCGATGGTCAACGACATCGAGCACGTGTGCCGGGATTTGTTGCTGGAGCACCTCGACCCCGGCGAGGATTCGGTCGGCACGCGCGTCGACGTTCAACATCTCGCGGCGACGCCGGAAGGAATGGCGGTTGAAATCCGAGCGAGGATATCCGCGGTCGACCGGCGCGCGGTGACGTTCGAAGCGGTGGCGCGCGACGCCTCGGAGGAGGTTGGCCGCTGCACGCACACGCGTTTCGTCGTCGACGTCGAAAAAATGAAAGAGCGACTCGCCGCCAAGATCGCCAAAGCCAAGGGCGGATAAGTCATGTCGACGTCAAAGAAAAAATACGGCGAGCGCAAGCTGTTGCCGGTGTACTGCAACCAATGCGTCGCCGGACCCGACTTGATGCGAGTCGAAGTTGAGGACGGCGTCGCCACCCGTATCGAATCGAATTACCGCATCAGCGACGCGCATCCGGGCGGCGGGCGTGTGTGCGTAAAGGCCTACGGCCTGATCCAGAAGACCTACAACCCGAACCGCATCAAGCAACCGATGAAGCGCACCAACCCGCAAAAGGGGCGCGCGCACGACCCGGGCTTCGTGCCGATTTCTTGGGACGAAGCGCTCGATTTGGTCGCGGAAAAGTTGCGCGCGATTCGCGCGCGCGGGCTGCGCGATGAATCCGGCTACCCGCGTCTGGCCTTCACCTCCGGCGGCGGCGGCACGCCGATTCAATACATGGGCAGTTGGCCGGCATTCATGTCGGCCTGGGGTACGCTCGATCAAGGCTACGGCAGCGGTCAGGGACTGAAGTGCTTCCACTCGGAGCACCTCTATGGCGAGCTGTGGCACCGCGCGTTCATCGTCGCGCCCGATACACCGTATTGCAATTACATCATCAATTGCGGCAACAACGTCGAAGCCTCGGGCGGGGTCGCCGGTATTTGGCGCCAGGCCGATGCGCGCGTGCGCGGCCTCAAGCGCGTGCAGGTCGAGCCGCATCTTTCCGTGAGCGGCGCGGTGTCGGCGCAGTGGGTGCCGATAAAACCGAAGACCGATGCCGCGTTCTTATATGCGTTGATTCATCGGATTTTGGTCGAGCGCGACTGGCGCGCCGTGTGCGACGTGCCGTTCCTCACGCACATGACGACCGCGCCTTACCTCGTCGGCCCGCACGGCTATTACTTGCGCGACCCGCGCACGCTCAAGCCGCTCATTTGGGATTCGACCGATCGCCGCGCCAAACCGTACAGCGACAACATCGTGGCGCCGACGATGGAAGGCAGCGTCAACGCCGCCGGCGTTGAAATCGGCGCCGACGACGAACGCTGGGAACACGAACGGGTGGAGGTCAAACCGGCGTTTCAATTACTGCTCGATCACCTGCGGCCGTATAGCCCGGAGTGGGCCGAGCGCGAATGCGAAATCGCGGCGCGGACGATGCGCCAAATCGCCGATGAATATGTAGGCCACGCGTGCGTCGGGCAAACCATCGACATCGAGGGCCAAACCCTGCCGTTGCGGCCGGTCGCGGTCATGCTCGGCAAAACCGTCACCAACGGCTGGGGCGGCTATGCGGCGTGCTGGGCGCGCACGCTGCTCGCGACGCTCGTCGGCGCGCTCGAAGTGCCGGGCGGCATACTCGGCACCATGGTCAAGCTCAATCGCCCGGCCGATAGTCGCCACAAAAGCGTGCAGCCGACGAACGACGGCATCATGGACTTTCCCTTCAACGAGACATCGAAAGACGGCTGGCAGCGTAAACCGGATATTCGCAACGCCTATCGCATGCTGGTACCGCTTGCGGCGCATTCGCCGTGGTCACCGGCGCTCGGGCCGGCGCATCTGCCGTGGCTGTTCCAGCACAAGCCGCCGGCGCATCTGCCGCGCACGACCAAACCCGACGTATGGATTTGCTATCGCACCAACCCGGCGATTTCGTCGTTGGACGCGCCGGAGGTGGCGCGCGACATTGCCGAGTTTCCGTTCACGGTTGCGTTCGCGTACACGCTCGATGAAACCAACTACATGGCGGATGTACTGCTGCCCGACGCCACCGATCTCGAAAGCTTGCAGCTCATGAAGATCGGCACGACCAAAACGACCGAGCAGTACTGGAAGCACGAGGGCTGGGCCGTGCGCCAGCCGGTGGCCGATCCCGTCGTCGACTGCCGCGACATGACCGACATCAGCACCGAGCTCGCGAAGCGAGTCGGCATCCTGCGCGAGTACAACGAGGCGATAAATCACGGGGCCGCTCTCTGCAAACTGAGCGGCGACGATTTCGATTTCCGGCTCGACGTCGGCGTCGCGCACGGACGCGAAGCGATCTGGGACGCCATCGCCAAGGCCGCGAGTCACGATCTGTCCGGCGGCGCGGAGATTCACGGTATCGATTGGTTCAAGGAAAACGGCTACATGCTGCGCCCGTATTCGCAGCTCGGCTGGTATCTCTACCCCACAATGAAACAGCAAGGACTGCGCTTCGAGCTGCCGTATCAAGAGCGCATCTTGCGCCACGGCACGCAGCTCGCGCGCCGGCTGCATGAGACCGGAATCGCGTGGTGGGATAAGCAGCTGACGGAGTACCAACCGCTGCCAAGCTACGAGCCTTATCCCGACATCTGGATCAACTACGCCAAAGAAGTCGGCCGCGACCCGAACGAGTTCCCATTCTGGGCGCTCACCGCGCGCAGCATGCAGTACGCGTGGGGAGCCAACGTCGGTATCCCGATGATCAACGAGGTCGCCCAGAACATCGCCGGGCACAAGGGCGTGATTATCAATCGCCGCCGTGCGCGCACGCTCGGCATCGCCGAGGGCGATCCGGTCGTTATCGAATCCGTCGTCGGCACGACGCAAGGCTACGCGGTGCTGCGCGAAGGTATCCGTCCCGACACCGTGCTCATGATCGGCCAGTTCGACCATTGGGCGACGCCCTATGCCAAGGACTTGAAACTACCGAGCCTGAATTCGCTTTCCGCCATCGCGCTGTCGCTGACCGACAGCACCGGCAGCAGCGCCGACATCGCGCGCGTCAGCGTGCGCAAAGGCGAAGGCCCGCGCCGAGGCACATGAGCGGCGCGGCGACAACGCCCCGCTGGGGCATGGTGGTCGACATCAATCGCTGTGTCGGTTGCCAAACCTGCACCATCGCCTGCAAGCACGCGAACGACACCGCGCCCGACGTACAGTGGCGGCGCGTGCTCGATGTGGAAACCGGCGCGTTCCCCGACGTGCAGCGCCTATTTCTCGTCGTCGGCTGCCAACATTGCGCCGATCCGCCGTGCGTGCCGGTGTGCCCGACCGGCGCCACGCGCCAGCGCCCAGACGGATTGGTAACGATGAACTACGACACTTGCATCGGCTGCGGTTACTGCGCCGTGGCGTGCCCGTACCAGGCGCGCACGATCGCGCACGAACAGAATTGGTACTTCGGCGTCGCGACCGCGCAGGAACGCGCGGTCGCGCACGATGAGCGCATCGGCGTGGCGCAAAAGTGTACGTTCTGTATCGAGCGCGTCGACGAAGGCGTGGAACGCGGAAGCGAGCCCGGGACCGATCTCGATTACACGCCTGCGTGCGCCGCCTCGTGCATCGCCCAAGCGATCCGCTTCGGCGATTTCAACAATCCGGACAGCCAGGTTTCGCGGCTGACGGCGGAGCACGCCAGTTTTCAGATGCACGCCGAACTTGGAACCGATCCGCAGATCAGGTATCTCTATGAAGTCCCCGGCGCGCCCGGTCGCGACCCGACGCCCGAGGATACGAACGACGACGTCATGCGCGATCTGGAGAATCCGCTGGTCGGCAAGCACCAGGCGTTTTGGGATTTTCGCGCCGCGATGAACTTCACGCTCGGCGGAATGGGTTCCGGGCTGGCCGCGCTCGCGACGGCGGCGCACTTTCTATCGGGATTGGCGCCGCCGGTGCTGCTCGCGCTATACGCGGTCGCGGCGACGTTAATCGCCATCGGGCTCTTCTTCGTGTTTCTGGAAATAGGCCGCAAGCGCCGCTTCCTCTACGTGCTGCTGCGACCGCAAAGTTCGTGGATGACGCGCGAGACGTATTGTGTCGCGGTGTTGGTCCCGGCGCTGGTCGCCGATTGGCTTGCACCGCAGGCGTGGCTCCACGGGTTGATCGGTTTCGCGGCGTTGGGATTTCTAATTTGTCAGGCGCGAATCGTCTATGCCGCCCGCGGCATACCGGCCTGGCGCGCGCCATTGATCCCGTGGTTACTGACTTCGACCGGCTTGCTGGAGGGACTCGGGTTAATCGCGTTGACGCACGCGCTGTTTCAGGCGCCGTCGGTCTTCGCGCCGGGTATGGCGGCGACCGGCACGGTGCTCGCTTTCCTCACCGGCACGCTGTGGATCGCCTACCGCTGGAGCGCACGCGCACAAGGCCTCGGACCGTTGGCGCGAGACGCGATCGATCGGGCGGCGCCGATCGTGAGCGTCGTCGGCCACGCGATTCCGCTGGCCGCGCTCGTCGTACTGACGAGTTCCGCACCGAACTCGGCGTCCCACTTGTTCGCGAGCGTCGCGGCCGGCGCCGGCGCGGTGCTCGGCGGAATCGTATGCAAGGTCACGCTCATTACCCGCGCCGGCCACCAACAAAGCTTCGCGTTGCCGAAACTTCCGCGCCGCGGCTCCGGGACGCGCGCCCGCTGATCGATACCGCGGCAGCGTCACGTCGACCCCGTGAGCAAGTCGTGGTTCGGCGCCACGATTCGAAGGCGGCCGGGAATCGCGGGCTTTTCGATCTCGCCGCAATATAAATCAAAGCGATAACCGTCGCGCTGCACGGCCGTTTTCATCGTGAGCGGACTACCGTAATACACGGGCCCCTTGTACGCGACGTCGAGGCGCAGCGATTCGCTATCCGTCACCTCGGTTTTCTGCGGCAACCGGCGCAGGCAGTCGGCGACGATGCGCTGTGTGTGCGAAAAATCGCGTCGGAAGCCGAGCAACCGGGCCCATGGCGCGTAGTAGTGCGCCGGATTGAAGTCGCCGCAAAATTTGGCGAATTTCCACTTGCCATCGGTCGGCGCGTTCCAGCGAGTTTCGAAGTCCACATTGCCGAGCGCCTCGAATTCGGCCGCCGGCACGCGCATGTCGCTGCCGCCGTAGGCGCCGCGCATATAATACACATGCACGCTTTCCCATACCGCTTTGCCGCCGCTTGAGAGAGTCGAGTAGAAATCGAACTCGACTCCCTTGGGTAACACACGCTGGCCGATAGTGCGAACATCCAGATCGAGAAGTTCATCCACCGCGATGTGCCGGCGCTGTACCACGTGATTGCGATATCCCAAGAGCTCGCGCAGCGAACACGGAAAGGCCGGATGCGCAAAGATGCCGAGATGGTAATGAAACAACAGCATCAGCGGATACATCAACGGCATACGCGGCGACGGCCGCCACCGGCAAAGCCGGACGAACTCGTCGAGATGTTCTTTGCCGAACCGCAAGTTCCGCCGTGTAATCCGAATGGACGGGGCGACGGTGTCGCGCTTGAAACCGCGCCGCGGAAGCAGCACGCTGCGCAGATAGCCGCCAACCTTCGGCGGCGCACCGTCGACTACGAGGTGATGCATCGTCGCGGCCGCTCGCCTACCCGCCGGTTGGGCGCCGGCGCCGGGCGCTCCCGAAATCGCGGATCCGCCGTCAACGGATCGCCCAAATAGCGCGGTGCGTGATCATGTCCTTTTTTATTTTTCGGGACCGGCCGCGAGCGAGTCGATGTGCAAGGCGCGAAGTTGCCGGCGCACGGCCTCGATCCCGCTGCATCGATACGCCTCGATCCCAAGGGCATGCGCGGCGGCAACGTTGTCGGCGTTGTCGTCGATGAATACCGTGTCGTGCGGCGCCACGCGCTCGTGCGCCAGCACGCGTTCGTAAGCGCGGCGATCCGGTTTCATGACGCCCATCTCGTGCGACAAATAGGTCGCGTCGAATTCTCGATCAACGGCAAACACCGTACGCAGTCTACGCCAGTGGATCTCGTTGTTGTTGCTTAGGCAGGCGAGTCGAAACCTGTTTCGCAACGAGCGCAAAAGTTCGATCGCTCCGGGCAGCGGTCCGCGGTCCCAACGCGCAAAATTGGCGAGAAATTCCTCCGCCGACAGTCGCAAACCGAATTCGGCGATGACCGCCGTCGCGAACTCCGTCGGCGGGCACTGCCCGGTTTCGAGCCGCCGCAGCTCGTCGCGGTGGCCCCAACGGCGCACGATGTCTTGGTGATCATCGCGATGCGGTAGCAGCTCGGTGAGCGGGCCGATCGGATCGTAGTCCACCAGCACGCCGCCCAGATCGAATAACAAGAGACGCGGCAACGCCATCGCGCCGTCAGCTCCGTCAGCCCCTCGTCTCCGACATATCGAAGATCAAGCAGGTCGTCGTGGCGTGCGCGTATAGCCGTCCGGACGCGTCGACGAGACGACCTTCCGCGGTGCCGATGCGCCCGCCGAGATTGATGATCTTTCCCTCGGCCCGCAGCGGCCCGCTGTCCGGCATGACCGCGCGCACGAAGTTCACTTTCAATTCGACTGTGGTGTAGCCCTTGCCGACCGGCAACATCGAATGCACGGCGCAGCCGACGCAAGAATCGAGCAGCGTGGCCATCCAACCGCCGTGGATGCTTCCGAGGGGGTTGTAAAACGCCGGCCGCGGATTGCCCTGGAACACGACGCGGCCAGGCTCGACCTCCGCCAAGAAGAAATCCAATGTTTGACTGATCGGCGCCGGCGGCAATTCGCCGGTCATGACGCCCCGCAGCAATTCTAAACCGCCGCGGCTCGCCAGCTCGCGCATCGGAACCGGCGCGGGCGCCTGGGTATTGCCCGCGCGTAACGATTGCTCCTGCGCCAGCCATTCTGTTCGAATCTCATCGGTTGCGTCTGCCATGCTGACCTCGTCAACGAAGAAAACAGAATTATACCGGCGCCGGTCGTGATGCCGCGCCGCGTTCGATCGAGCCTTCGGCGGCGGCGTTTTTTCGGCGACAATAGGCCCATCAACGTACGGATTACCGAACCGCCGCCATGCCCAGCCGCATCGGAACACCACTTTCGCCCTCCGCCACGCGCGTGATGCTGCTCGGCAGCGGAGAACTCGGCAAGGAAGTCATCATCGCGCTGCAGCGCCTCGGCGTGGAGGTGATCGCGGTCGATCGCTACGCCGACGCGCCCGGGCACCAGGTCGCGCATCGCGGTCATGTCGTTCAGATGACCGACCCGAAGGAATTGCGCCAGGTCATCGAGCGCGAGCGCCCGAACCTGGTGGTTCCTGAAATCGAGGCGATTGCGACCGACGTACTGGTTGACATCGAACGCGAGGGACTGGCGGAGGTCATCCCGACCGCGCGCGCGGTGCAGCTCACGATGAACCGCGAGGGCATTCGTCGCTTGGCGGCGGAACAGTTGAGCCTGGCGACCTCGCCGTACCAATTCGTCGAGACGCTGCCCGATCTGATGGCCGCCATTACGAACACCATCGGCTACCCGTGCGTCTTGAAGCCGGTGATGTCGTCGAGCGGCAAGGGCCAATCGCTGATCAAGTCGTCGGACGACCTGATGAAAGCGTGGCACCACATGCAAGCCGGCGGCCGCGTGAAGCAGAACCGCGCGATCGTCGAGGGCTTCATCGAGTTCGACTACGAAATCACCCTGCTCACCGTGCGCGCGCTCGGAAAATCCGGCGGCGTGGAAACGCGCTTCTGCGAACCGATCGGCCACGTGCAAGTCAACGGCGACTACGTCGAGAGCTGGCAGCCGCAACCGATGACACCGGCGGCCCTGGCCAAGGCCCGCGAGATCGCGGGTCGGATCACCGGCGAGCTCGGCGGTCGCGGAATTTTCGGCGTCGAGCTGTTCGTCAAAGGCGACCAAGTTTGGTTTTCCGAGGTCAGTCCGCGTCCGCACGATACCGGCATGGTGACGATGTGCACGCAGGCGCAAAGCGAGTTCGAATTGCACGCGCGCGCAATTCTCGGTTTGCCGGTCGATACGCGTCTGCGCGAACCGGGTGCGTCGGCGGTGATTTACGGCGGCATCGATGCGCGCGGCATCGCGTTCGATAACGTGGCGATCGCGCTCGAAGTGCCGCAAACGGATTTGCGCTTGTTCGGCAAACCGGAATCGCACGTGAAGCGGCGCATGGGCGTGGCGCTCGCCAACGGTCCGGACATCACCGAAGCGCGCCTGCGCGCCAAGCTCGCGGCGTCCCGCGTGCGGCCGGTGAAAGCGTAACCACAAAATTGTTGCTCCATCGCGCGACAAACACTCGCGTGGTGCCAATGTTCATTGGAGTCGACATTAATGGTTGCGCGACGTGGCGCGATCGGCAATGTCTCGCCTTGAGACTGAGCACCAAGAAGAACCTAGGCTCGATTGCTTCCGTTTGAGGACTTTGTTCTTTCGACCATTCTCTTTACTTCAGAATTAGCATGCACCGAAACAAGTTCTATTTCTGGATGTTTTAACGCGAAAACGCGAAAGATTTCATCTGCAAATGCCGGTCCAATGATGGGTACATCTTTGAAGTCGAAAACGACAATCTTAAAGAGCTCGACCCTTGCCAGTACCCGTTTTGCTTGCGATCTTGAAATGAGTTGGTCGTTGCCATATCGCGCGAGCTTCACGGGAACAACTGTTTTATTAAATCCATAGTCGTCACCCGATGAATATTGGCCGAATACTTTCTTTAGCGTGCGCGATGTATGATTATGTAACTTCATCCATACTGTCGTTCCTCCCCCGGAGCCGTCAGTCTCAAGTATCCAATCCTCCGCGTCACCGTATTCATGTGTGAAGTAGACACCACCCGAAAGAATATCGAATTTATCGAACATACGTGAGGTGAAAAATATGCCTTCGCCGGTATGACGAGTGGGGTCCGTAGTTAGTTTGCCCTTCGACAGTTCTAGAATCGCATGGCGCTCATCTAAGAGACCTAACGCTGCTTGGATCTTCTTGAAGATTCCTACTCCATCATCCAGGATCAGGACTTCAGTTGCTGCGGCCGTCTTGCTCAATCGAACATAAATATTCTTGCCACCAGAATGGTCGATTGCATTGTTGAACATCTCGGTAAATCCGTAGTGCCAAATCGCTAGAACGTTTTCTGGCAAATCGGCCAAAACGGCCTTAATGTCATTAGTCCAAATCAGGTCCTCGGCCAGGTTCTGATCGGTTCGATAGGAGCGTTTCCACTCCACAAGCGGGCAAAGTGCATATGACCTGTTTCTAGTATTTCCCGTCTCTTTAATCGCACCCTCCGTATGAAGGCGCTGCAAATGCTTGTTGACCGCCTGACGGGTAATTCCGAAACGATCTGCGGTAACCTTGCTCAGGTCCTTCGGATGGCTGGCGACGCTGTCCAAAATGAAGCGTCGAATATCTTCACCACGTGCCCTTACACGTCGAGCCATTCACAACCTCATTGGGAATATATTGTCAACTTATGGTGTTGACATTAGCGCCTTTAGCGGCACATATTGTCAACGTTAACTCATGTATTGTCAATCTTTAATAGAAAGTAGAGCAGAAATGCGGCGATTTCTAGCAACAGAAAACGGCAGCTGCGCGTCCAGCCTTCACTGGGCGAACATCGTCAACGGGCGCCGACTGTCTCCAACTCCTTTACTCTTGCGCCATTCCCGCCGAGCGCCTTGTACGCCTGCGCCGCGGCGGCAAGCCGCGCGCGCTTAACTTCGATCAGCGCCTGCCGGGCGGCGTATTGCTCGCGTTGCGCGTCGAGCACGTCGAGATAGCCGATGAGCCCGGCGTCGTAGCGCGCTTGCGCAAGCTTCAAACGTTCGTCCTGGCGCTCGGCGAGACGCGCCTGCGCGGCGTATTGGCTCGCCAGATACGACTGATCCGAGAGCACGTTCGCCACTTCGGCGAACGCCTGTTGAATCGATTTTTCATATTGCGCGACGGCGACGACCTTGCGTGCCTCGGCGATATCGACGTTCGCGACATTGCGGCCGCCGGCGAAAATCGGAGTCGTGATGCTCGGCACGAAACTCCACGCGCGGCGGTCGCCGTCGAACAGTCCGCTCAGCTGCGGACTCGCGAAGCCGGCGCTGCCGACGAGCGTCACGCGCGGGAAAAACGCCGCACGCGCGGCGCCGACGTTGGCGTTGGCCGCGACCAGATTCTGCTCCGCCTGCAGCACGTCCGGCCGATTCAGCAACACGTTCGACGGCAACCCGCTCGGCAACGACGCCGGCAGCGCAAGATCGTCGAGCGCCGCACCGGTCGGACCGGGAAGCGCGATCGGTTGGCCGACCAGCACCGCAAGCGCATTGCGCGCATTCGCCGCCTGGCGTGCGAGCGCGGCGGCATCGGCGCGGGCGCTTTCGAGCACCGATTCCCCTTGTAGCTTGTCGAGCCGACTCGCGACCCCGGCATCGACGCGCCGTTCGATCAGCCGCAGCGCCTCCTCGCGCGTCGCCGCCGTTCGCCGTGCGAGATCGGCGCGCTCGTCCAGACTGCGCGCGCTGTAGTAGGCGTTCGCGACGTCGGCGATCAGCGAAAGACGAAACGCGCGGCTCCCTTCGTCGCTCGCGAGGTAGTTGGCGAGTGCGGATTCCTTCAATCGCCGCACGCGCCCCCAGAAATCCAGTTCATACGAGAGCAGACCGAGATTCACGTCGTAGCGCCGCGTGACAACGTTCGTCGGCGCGCCCACGACCGGCGCGCGTGACGCCGCCTCCTGCACGTTCAAGTCGAACGACGGAAACAGATCCGCGCGACTCACGCCGAACTGCGCGCGCGCTTCCTCGACGCGGGCCACGGCGATCCGCAAATCGCGATTGTCGGCAAGCGCGCGGTCGATCAGGCCCCCGAGCGCGGCGTCGCCGAAATAGATGTTCCAGATCGGCAGCGCGATATCCGTCGCGCGCGCGGCGTCGCCGATGCTCGCCGGCACCGGCGGCGCCGGTCGTTCGTAATCGGGTCCGGTCAGGCAACCGCTGAAAACCGCCGCGAGTCCGATCGCAAGTCGCTTAAGCCGCATGGCGATCGTTGCCCGCGCGTCGCTCCACAACCTCCGCGGATTTCTTGCGTCGCTCGGGGAACAGGCGCCGCACGATAACGAAGAGCACGGGGACCAACAGCACCGCGAGCGCCGTCGCGGTGATCATCCCGCCCAGCACGCCGGTACCGAGCGCGTGCCGGCTGGCGGCGCCGGCGCCGCTGCTGATCGCGAGCGGAAACACGCCCGCCATGAACGCGATCGACGTCATCAGAATGGGGCGAAACCGCAGCCGGCAGGCTTCGAGCGTGGCGTCCATCAAATCGACGCCCTGCTGCTGCAAGTGGCGCGCGAACTCGATAATCAGAATGGCGTTCTTGGCGGATAGCCCGATGATCGCGATCAGACCGACCTTGAAATACACGTCGTTCGGCAATTCGCGCAGGGTCATCGCCAATACCGCGCCGAACACGCCGAGCGGAACCACCCATAACACCGCGAACGGTATCGACCAGCTTTCGTAGAGCGCCGCGAGGCAAAGAAACACCACCAGCACCGACAGCGCGAATAGGAACGGCGCCTGCGCGCCGGATAAACGTTCCTCATACGACGTGCCGGACCACTCGAAGCCGATGCCCGGGGGCAATTGTGCGGCGAGGTTTTCCATCGCGTTCATGGCATCGCCGGTGCTCTTACCGGGCGCCGGTCCACCGGAGATTTTGTAGGAGGGCAGGCCGTTGTAGCGATCGAGCTTCACCTCGCCGACCGTCCAGCGGGTCGTCGCGATCTCGGACAACGGTACGAGCTTCCCCTGGCGCGTTTTTACTTGCAGGCGCAGCAGGTCGTCCGGCGCGGCGCGGCTTTCGGGGCTCGCTTGCACGAGCACGCGCAGTACTCTGCCCTCGCGCGTGAAGTCGTTGGCATAGGCCGATCCAAGTGCGATCGACAGCGTGTCGTTCAACTGATTCATGTCGATACCGAGCTGGCTCGCGTGCGCCTTGTCGACGTCGAGATACAGTTGCGGCGCCGGTTCCTGTCCTTCCGGGCGTACGCCCGCAAGGTTCGGATTCTGCGCCGCCATCCCGAGCACTTGGTTGCGCGCCGCGAGAAGCCGCTCGCGGCCGAGGCCGCCGCGATCCTGCAACTGAAAATCGAAACCGCCGATCGCGCCCAGCTCCGGAATCGGCGGCACATTCACGGCGAAAATGAACGCCTGCTTGATCGCGAACAACGCACGATTGGCGCGGCCGACCACGCTCTGGACGCTGTTCTCGGCTTTGGTTCGCTCGTCCCAATCCTTGAGTGCGATGAACGCCAGCGCGGCGTTTTGTCCGCGTCCGAAGAAACTGAAACCGACGACCGAAACGACGCGCGCCACCTGCGGCTGCGCCAGGTAATAGTCCTCAACCTGCTGCATCACGGAAACCGCGCGCTCGCGCGTCGCCCCGGGCGGCAGCTGCACCAAGCTGATGAAGTAACCTTGATCCTCGTCCGGCAGGAACGACGTCGGCAGCCGCCACATCAGCGTGCCGGTCAGCCCGAGAATGATCGCGAAGAAAATCAGGGCGAGGCCGGTACGGCGCAGCAGCCACGCCACCCAGCCGCGGTAGGAACGCGAGAAGTCGCCGAACTTTTCGCTGAACCAGGAAAGAAATCGAAACGACTCGAGGTGCTCGCCCTTCTTCACCGGCTTCAACAGGTTCGCGCACAGGGCCGGCGTCAGCGTCAGTGCCATCAGCGCCGAGAACGCCATGGCGAACACCAGCGTCACCGCGAACTGTCGGTAAATCGCGCCGACCGAGCCGGGAAAGAACGCCATCGGCACGAACACGGCGCTCAGCACCAGCGTGATCGCGATGATGGCGTTGAAAATCTGCCCCATCGCCTTGCGCGTCGCCTCGCGCGGCGGCAATCCTTCTTCGGTCATGATGCGTTCGACGTTTTCGATCACGACAATGGCATCGTCCACCAAGATGCCGATGGCGAGCACCATCGCGAACATCGTCAACACGTTGATCGAGTAGCCGAGCCAGTAGAGACCGACGACGGCACCGAGCAGCGCCACCGGAACGACGATGGTCGGGATCAATGTCGCGCGGAAGTTGCCGAGGAACAAGAACATGACCAGGAACACCAGCACCACGGCTTCGGCGAGCGTCTTCACGATTTCCCGAATGGAAATACTCACGAACCGAGAGGTGTCGTATGGCACTTCCCAGGAAATACCCGGCGGGAAATACCGACCGAGTTCGGTCATGCGGGCGCGCACGGCTTTCGCGGTCTCGACCGCGTTTCCCTCGGGCGAAAGTTTGACGCCCATGGCCGCGATCGGCTTGCCGTTCAAGCGGGCATCGACGCCGTAGTCGGCCGCGCCGAGTTCGATGCGCGCCACGTCTTTCAACCGCACGAGCGCGCCGCGCGCGCCTTCGCGCAACACGATATCGCCGAATTCCCCGGGCGTGCTGTAGCGGCCGCGCGTGACCACCGACGCCGCGAATTGTTGGCCCTTCGGTGCCGGGAGTTGGCCGATCTCGCCGGTCGCGAGTTGCACGTTTTGCGCGCGCACGGCGGCCAATGCTTCCGCCGGGGACATCTCATAGCCGGCAAGCTTTGCCGGATCGAGCCAAATGCGCATGGCGTAGTCCGAGCCGAAGATGGTCGCTTCGCCCACACCGGGCACGCGGCGAATGCTGTCGAGCAGATTGGAGGTGATGTAGTTGCCGAGCGCGGTGCGATCGTAGCTGCCGTCGGCGGAAAACACGGTGACGAACATCAGGTAGTTGCGGCGCGATTTGTTGACTTGCACGCCTTGGCGCCGCACCTCCTCGGGCAGACGCGGCTCGACGCGCTTGACGCGGTTTTGCGCCTCGACCGAGGCGGTATCGAGATCCGTTCCGGTCCGGAACGTGAGCGTCAGGCTCATGTTGCCGTTCGAGTCGCTCGCGGATTGCATGTAGAGAAGATTCTCGAGCCCGTTCATCTCCTGCTCGATGAGCGCCGTCACGGTGTCCTCGACGACCTGCGCGGAGGCGCCCGGGTAGTTCGCGTTGACGGACAGCGCCGGCGGCGCGACTTCCGGATACTGCGCCACCGGAAGACCGCGCAGCGACAGGATGCCGGCGAGCATGATGATGATCGCGATGACCCAGGCGAAAACCGGTCGATCGATGAAGAAGTGGGCCAGCATCGGGGTTCGTCAGCGCGACGACGTCGACGCCGCCGCTTGTTTGCCGGGCGCGGCGGGCGCGGGCTTGTCGGCGTTCGGCGCCGGCGCGTCGGCCGCTACCGGGTTAACGACCGCGCCCGGTCGAATCTTCTGCAAGCCGTCGACCACCACGCGCTCGCCGCCTTTCAAGCCGCCGGTCACGATCCAATCCGACCCGGAGAAACCGCCGGTCTGAATCGGCTGCGCCGCGACTTTGTTTTCCGGTCCGACCACGTACACGAACTGACCCTGCGGCGAGGCCAGCACCGCGCGCTGTGGTATCTTCACCGCGGCGCCGAGCTCGCTCTGCGCAAAGCGCACCGTCGCGAACATACCGGGCAGCAGCAATCGATTCGGATTTGGAAATTCTGCGCGCAGCGTGACGGTGCCGGTGGCGGGATCGACGGTTTGCTCCGAGAACAGCAACCGCCCCGGTTGTGGATACGGACTCCCGTCCTCCAGGATCAACGTTACCGGCAAGCGCGCACGCTTCGACTCCCCCGACAGCAACGCCTTCTGCAAGCGCAAACGCTGCGCGCCCGACTGCGTGAAATCGACGTAAATCGGATCGATCTGTTCGATCGTGGCGAGATGCGTCGCCTCGCTGCGCCCGACCAGCGCGCCTTCGGTGACGAACGCGCGCGTGATGCGCCCGGAAATCGGCGCGCGAACCGACGCATGGTCGAGATCGATGCGGGCACGCGCGAGCGCGGCGGCGGCGCTTTCGACTTCCGCTTGCGACTGTTTCAGCTGCGCTTCGGCTTGATCCAGCTCTTGCTTGCTGATCGCTTGATCGGCGATGAGCTGGCGATAGCGTTTGGCCGTCTGCCCGGCGACCTCGGCGCTGGCCTGCGCCTTCGCGAGCGCCGCCTGCGCGGAGGCGACGTTCGCTTCGAGGGTACGGGCGTCGAGGCGAAACAACGACTGCCCCTCCCGCACTTCGCCGCCCTCTTTGAACAAACGCTTTTCGAGTATTCCTTCGACGCGCGCGCGCACTTCGGCGGTGCGATAAGCGAGCACCCGCCCGCTGACGTCGAACGTGACCGGCGCATCCGATGCCTGCGCTACCACGACCGTCACTTCCGTCGGTGGCGGCTGCGGTCCGCCCGCGTTCGCGCCGTTACCGCCGCTGCCGCACGCGGTCAGCGTGACGACGAGTGCGATCGGAACGACAAAACGGTAGTGGGAAAACATGACGATGACGGATCCGGTCGACGATTAACGCGCCGATCGAACCGCCTTGCCGGCGTGCGGCGCGTAGGCGCGCAAGAAATGATCGACCAAGCGGGTGACGACGTCTTTCTCCGCCGCCGGATCCGGCGCCGCGCCGCCGAGCAACACGCGCCAACGCTCGAGGCCGATCAACATTTCCATAAACAAGCGTGCGGTCTCGCGCGCGTCGTCACGGCGCAACTCGCCGTCGCGCATGGCGCGCTCGAGGACACCGGCCATCTGCGCCGTCGATCCCAGAAAGCAGCGATCGAAAAAACTGCGCGCTAAATCCGGAACCCGCGGCGCCTCGCCGGTCAGCACGCGATGCAATCGTATCGAGCGCGGACTCAACACCCGCGCCCGAAATGCCAAGCCGAAGCGAATCAGACGTTCGCGTAACAGCGCGTCCTCGGTCTTGACGGTTTCGAACAGCGCGGCAATGGCCCGCTCCAACGCCGTCGCGAACAGCTCCTGCTTGCCCCCGAAATGATTGTAAATCGTTTGACGCGCAACATTGGCGCGGCTCGCGATTTGTTCGATGCTAGCGCCGTAGCCTTGCTCGGAAAAAACGTCGAGCGCCGCTTCGAGAATGCGCGCGACGCACGCGGGATGAGCGAGTTGAGCCGACATACGGAAATACCTTGGTTAGACTCCGTAGTCTACCAAACCATACATTCGCGCGACAAATAAGGCGCCGCCTGGAGTGCGCCGCGGCGCAGCGAGCTGAAAAGGCCAGGACGGACTTTTTCAGCAACCTGCTGGACACCAACGACCCCGGTGATTTAACGGGTAAAGGGGACTATCAAACGATTGTCTCGAACGAAGCCGGCACTGCCCCAGCCGCGCCTGTTGACGCGCCCGAATCGCGCTCGCTACGCTCGTGCGCCATATGCTCAACTCGCCACCATGGATTCTACGAGGGGTCGCCATGCGCCTGTTCACCGCCGTGCTCACCGCGCTGCTCACCACCGGGGTTCTCCACGCCAAGGAACTCCCGATCTTCGACGCGCATTTACATTACAGCCACGACGCCTGGGACATGTTACCGGTCGACAACATACTCGAAATTCTGCGCAAGGCCGGCGTCAAGCGCGCGCTGGTGTCGAGCTCCGGCGACGCCGGCCAGCAGCGTCTGTATAACGCGGCACCCGATGTGATTGTTCCGGCGCTGCGCCCCTATCGCCGCCGCGGCGAGATCGGATCGTGGATGCGCGATGAGTCGGTGATTCCGTATCTGGAAGAGAACCTGAAGAAACGCTTGTACGTCGCGATCGGTGAATTCCATTTGTCCGGTGCCGACGCTGACTTGCCGGTGCCGCGGCGCATGGTGGCACTGGCCAGGCAATACGATATTTTCCTGCACGCGCATTCGGACGCCGAGGCGGTCGAGCGTTTGTTCAAACAATGGCCGCAAGCGCGCATCCTGTGGGCGCATTCCGGTTTCGATCGACCGGAGAAGGTGCGCGAGATGCTGCGCAAATACCCGGGGCTCTGGGCCGATCTGGCGTTTCGCACCGATCACGCCTCGGGCGGCAAGGTCGATCCCGACTGGCGCGCCGCGTTCCTGGAATTCCCCGATCGCTTCCTCGTCGGCAGCGACACGTTCACGCCGGAGCGATGGTTTTACGTGCCGGAACATGCCGCGTGGTCGCGCGCCTGGCTCGCCGATTTACCCAAGGACGTGGCCGAGCGCATCGCTTATAAGAATGGCGAGACCGTGTTCGGCGCGCTACTTGCTCGCCGCCGGCAGTGAAAACAATCGTCGCGGCGGCGCTGCTCGGCGTTACCGGTTCGCCGGCGTGGAGCTGTGAACCGGGACTCGCCGGCGACGACGTGATGCGCATCGACTCGGCGCGCTATAGCGTGGCGCTGCGCAGCCGACCGACGCGAATCGCCGTCAGCGAATACTTCGCGCTCGATATCGCCGCCTGCGGCAAGAACGGCGCGGCCGCGCCGGCGTTGTCGCGTCTCGAGGCGCACATGCCGGCGCATCGCCATGGCATGAACTACGCGCCGCGTATTCGCTCGACCGCGCCCGGCCGCTGGCAGGCCGACGGCTTGCTGTTCCACATGCCGGGACTTTGGGAACTTCGCCTCGATCTGCGCGCCGCCGGCGTCACCGAGAGGCTTAGCTACAACTACCGACTCGAATGATTCGCCCGCTGGTCGGCGTCGGCCTGTTCGCCGTCGCGCTCGCGGCGTACGCCGACATGATCGACTTCAGCGACGCGGAGCGACGGCAGATACTGCGCCACGGCCCGTGGCCGCTCGCATGGTCCCCCGATCCGAGCAATCGCGTCTCCGGACAACGCGCGGCGATCGAATTCGGCCGCGAATTATTTTTCGAATCGCGTCTCTCCGGCACGGGTACCGTGCGGTGCTCGACGTGCCACCTCGAAGCGTTCGCTTTCCAGGACGGCCGTGTCACCGGTGCCGCACTCGGCGTGGTCGAGCGCAACACCCCGAGCGTGCTCGACGTGCGGCTGCGCCGCTGGTTCGGTTGGGACGGCGCGAACGACAGTCTCTGGTCGCAAAGCGTGCGTCCGCTGCTCGATCCACGCGAAATGAATTCAAGCGCCGCGCACATCGGCCGGCTGCTGCGCACCGATCCGGATTTTCGGCGGCGCTACCAAGCGGCATTCGGCACCGCGCCGGGGACCGACGACGAAACCTTGCTGGCCGACGTCGGCAAGGCGCTCGCGGCGTTTCAGGAAACGTTGGTCAGCGGCCGCTCGCCGTTCGATGACTTTCGCGACGCACTGGCGCGCGATGACGAAAAAGCCGCGGCGCGCTTTTCGCTCGCCGCGCAACGGGGTCTGCGGATTTTTATCGGCCGCGGTAACTGCAGCTTGTGCCACTTCGGAGCGAACTTTACCAACGACGAGTTCGCCGACGTCGGCATCCCGTTCTTCGTCGCGCCCGGCAAGGTCGATCCGGGGCGTCACGGCGGTATCGCGAAGCTGAAACAAAATCGCTTCAATCTGCTCGGTCCCTACAACGACGATCCGACGCGACGCACCGCGACCGGGACTCGCCACGTCGAAGCCCAGCATCGAAACTTCGGCGAGTTTCGGGTGCCGAGCCTGCGCAACGTCGCGCGCACCGCGCCGTATATGCACAACGGCCGGCTCGCGATGCTGCGCGACGTGGTGAAGCACTACTCGGAGATCGACCTCGACCGACTGCACGTCGATGGCGAGCAAATCTTGAAACCTCTGCGCCTACCCGAAAATGAAATCGACGATGTGGTCGCGTTTCTGGAATCGCTCACGGAGCACGCGGCGGCGCGGGCCGAATCGAATCGAATCGAAACGACCGAGAAAAAGCAGGAACGTTTCAAGTAATCCCCTCTCCCTCCGGTGACGTGCGGGGAGGCACTAAGGTCGCGGTAGACAGGATGCCACACATGGATGTGTCAATGTCGCGGGCGCAGGGCGAGCCGGAAATAGACAAAGGTCCAGTGGACCTTTGTCCCGGCGAGCGGGCGAGGCAGGAGCCGAGCCCCGGCTTTCGAGCGAAGCAGGAATGCACAGCGACGAAAGCGCAGGAGCGACGCCGAG
>DASWLD010000127.1:0-2606 GCA_036396275.1 Burkholderiales bacterium | reverse complement strand
AATTCGGAAACGGTGGAGACGCACCTCGCGCTGGGCAACCTGTTTCGCCGTCGTGGCGAGGTGGAGCGCGCCATTCGGGTCCATCAAAATCTGATCGCTCGGCCGACGCTCGACCGCGAGCAGCGCACGTATGCGCTGCTCGAACTGGGCCAGGACTATTTCAAAGCCGGGCTGTTCGATCGCGCCGAGAATCTGTTCCTGGAGCTCGCCGAAGTGCGCACCCACAGCGAGCAGGCGCTGCGGCTGCTGCTGAACATCTATCAGCAGGAGAAGGAGTGGGAAAAGGCGATCCAGGTGGGCCATAAGCTCGGGCGCGTCTCGGGCAAGCGCATGGACGACGTGATCGCGCAGTACTATTGCGAGCTCGCCGAGCAAGCCTTCGCCAAGGGAAATTTCTCCACGGCGCGCGATTTTCTGCGCCAAGCACTCGCGGCGGACGGCAACTGCGTACGTGCGAGCATCGTTCTCGGAGACGTTAACAGTGAAGAGGGTCGATTCCGCGACGCCATTGACGCGTGGCGGCGAGTCGAGCAGCAGGACGCGCATTATTTCGGCGAAGTCGCGCATCGTATTGCCGAGGCGTATCGGCGTCTGAACGACGAGCAAGGCCTGTATCAATTCTTCAGCGCCGCGCTGCAGCGGCACGCCGCGGTATCTTTGGTACTGACGTTCGCCGACATCATCAAGCATCGCGACGGCATCAAGGCGGCCGAAAAGTTCATCGTCGAAGCGCTGCGGCGCCACCCGAACGTGCACGGTCTGCATCGGCTGCTTGAACTCAACGTGGAGCAAGCTGAAGGATCGGCAAAGACCGATTTGCTGTTGCTCCAAGGAATCATCGAAGAGCTGCGCCAGCAGCATCAGGGCTATGTTTGCCAACAATGCGGTTTTCGCGGGCGAGCGCTGCATTGGTTGTGCCCCAGTTGTTCCCGATGGAACAGCATCAAGCCGGTGGTCGAGGAGTGACGATGCGTGGGCCGCGCGTCGTTGTGGCGCTCGACTATGCGACGGTCGACGAGGCGCGGCGCTTCGTTGCGCAAGTGTCGCCGGCGCAATGCCGTTTGAAGGTCGGACTGGAACTGTATGCGTCCTGCGGCCCCGATTTTGTGCGCGAGTTGGTTCAAGCCGGCTTCGGCGTATTTTTGGATTTGAAGTTTCACGACATTCCCAACACGGTCGAGCAGGCTTGTCGGCAGGCGGCGCGGTTGGGAGTGGAACTATTGACGGTGCACTGCCTCGGCGGTCCAGCGATGTTGGCGGCGGCGCGCCGTGGTGCCGGCGACGGCGGTCGCCCGGAGGAGCGAAGTAATATCGGCGTTCCCAGAGCGCAAACCAAAGTGCTTGGCGTCACGCTCCTTACCAGCCTGTCGAACGAAGACGCGCTGGCCGTCGGGTTGCGCCAAGACGTTGCATCGGGAGCGCTGGCACTTGCCGAGCTGGCGCAGTTGGCGGGACTCGACGGTGTAGTGTGTGCGCCGACGGAGGCTGAAGCAATGCGCCGTCTCTTCGGCGCGGATTTCTTGTTGGTGACACCGGGCGTGCGCCCCGCGGGCGCCCCGGCGCAAGACCAGCGGCGTGTCATGACGCCCCGCGAAGCGATGGCATCCGGTGCCGATCTGTTGGTCATCGGTCGGCCGATCACGCGAGCGGAGAATCCGCGTGCGGCGCTCGATCGAATTCGCGAAGAGATCGCGGGCGACTGACCGCGCGGCGCAAGACTACAGACCGAGCAAAGGTCCTGTTACCATCGGCGCGCATTCCGGACGTAACGACGACACGCATGCTCCCACAACTGCTCGATAACATTCGTCATCGCCGTGTTCTGGTAGTAGGCGACGCGATGCTGGACCGCTATTGGTATGGCGGCGTCGAGCGCATTTCTCCGGAAGCTCCCGTTCCCGTCATCGCCGTGACCAAGGCGGACGAACGCCCCGGTGGCGCGGCCAACGTGGCCCGTAACGTGCGCGCGTTGGGCGCGCGCTGCAGCTTACTGTCGATTTCCGGAGACGATGCCGACGCGACGACGCTCGAACGTTTGCTGGGCGAGGATAAGATCGAGTGTTCGCTCTATCGGGATAAACTGGTCAACACGACCGTCAAGCTGCGCGTCATTTCCCGTAACCAGCAGCTTATCCGAATCGATTTCGAATCGCCGGCAAGCAAGGACTCGCGGGTGAAGCTGCTCGACGGCTACTTGGCGCACCTCGGCGAGCACGACGTCGTCATTGTGTCCGACTACGGCAAGGGCGGTTTGGGGTACATTCAGGAAATGGTTACCGCGGCGCGCGCCGCCGGCGTGCCGGTGGTGGTCGATCCGAAAGGGGACGACTACAGCGGCTATCGCGGCGCCGCGCTGATTACGCCGAACCGCAAGGAGTTCGAGCAGGTGGCGGGTCGTTTTCGCGACAATGAAGAACTCGAGCGCAAGGCCGCCGGCCTGGTTTCGTCGCTTGATCTCGGCGGATTGCTGGTGACGCGCGGCGAGGAAGGGATGAGTTTGATCGAGCGCAGCGGGCGGAAGATCCATATGTCGGCGCACGCGCGCGAAGTGTACGACGTGACCGGCGCCGGCGACAGCGTGATTGCCTGCATCGGTTGCGCGTACG
>DASWLD010000126.1:0-7685 GCA_036396275.1 Burkholderiales bacterium | reverse complement strand
GCGGCCCGTTAAACGGCGCGCGGGCAGCGCCGAGAACTGCGGCACTCGGGCAAACGGTCGTGGTGGTCATCTGCGGCATTGTTCTTCTCCCTGGCACCGAGGCAGGCGCTGCGCGCCGTTTAACTAGATATAGACGACAAGACTGTAATACCGCTACGCCGCCTAAATCAATGCCCCCGTCTGCGGATGGTCCAGCTTTCGCGACAATTAGCTTGCGTTCGCTTTTTAGACAAGCCTAAAATTCCGCGGATGGAAAGCTGGATAGATCAACAGGTCTCGGGTACGACGTTGCCCCCGGTCGAAGGGCCGCGGACGCCCAAGCTGTTGGAGCGGCTGCGCAATAGAGTTCGGTTGAAGCACTATTCGATTCGCACCGAGTACGTCTACGTCGATTGGGCGCGGCGCTTTATCTTGTTCCACCGCAAACGCCACCCGAAGGAGATGGGGGCGCCCGAAATTGAGGCTTTCCTCACCCATCTTGCCGTCGATCGCAAGGTCTCGGCGTCCACGCAGAATCAAGCGAAGAGCGCGCTGCTCTTCCTGTATAAGGAAGTTCTTGGCATCGATTTGCCCTGGCTCGACGGTATCGAATCGGCCAAGGCATCGCGCCGGCTGCCGGTGGTGCTTACACCGCGCGAGGCCCGGCTCCTCTTGAACGAGCTTTCCGGGACGATGGGGTTGGTCGTCGGTCTCCTTTATGGTACGGGTATGCGATTGCTCGAAGGACTGCGGTTGCGCGTGAAGGACATCGAATTCGAACGTCGCGAGGTTGTCGTGCGCGACGGCAAGGGCGGGAAGGATCGGGTGACGGTGCTTCCGGAAAATCTGATCGTGCCGTTGCGCCAGCAGCTGGTGTCGGCCAAGCGCTTGCATGAGCAGGATCTCGCGGAGGGGCTCGGCGCCGTATGGCTGCCGAACGCGCTCGCCGTGAAATACCGAAACGCGCCCAAGGCCTGGGGCTGGCAGTACGTGTTTCCGTCGCCGGTGCGTTCGATCGACCCGCGCGGCGGGGCGGCGCGGCGGCATCACATTTATCCGGAATCGGTGCAGCGCGCGGTGCGCGAGGCCGCCCGGCGCGCGCGGATCGCGAAGCCGGTATCGCCGCACGCATTGCGGCACTCGTTCGCCACGCACATGCTTCAGGCGGGCTACGACATCCGCACGGTTCAAGAACTGCTCGGCCACACCGATCTGAACACCACGATGATCTATACGCACGTGCTTAACCGCGGCGGTAAAGCGGTACTCAGCCCACTCGACCAATTGTGAAAATCCTCATCGTCGGCCCGGCTTGGATTGGGGACATGGTGCTGGCGCAGAGCTTGTTCAAGCTGCTGAAGCACCGCCACCCGGAATCGCGCATCGATGTATTGGCGCCCGCCTGGACCGCGCCGCTGCTCGCGCACATGCCGGAGGTAAGCGACGCGATCCCGCTGCCGTTCAAGCACGGCGAGCTGATGCTCGGCGAGCGCGTGCGCATTGGCCGGCGGCTGCGTGCCCACGGCTACGATTGGGCGATCGTACTGCCGCGTTCGCTCAAGGCGGCGGTGGTGCCGCTGCTCGCGCGCGTGCCGCGTCGCACCGGCTTTCGCGGCGAGTGGCGTTACGGGTGGCTGAATGATGTCCGACGGCTCGACCGGGCACGGCTGCCGCGCACCGTCGATCGCTTTGTGGCGCTGGGGCTGGAACCGAACGAGTCGCTGCCCGCGGACTTTCCGGACCCGCAGCTCTCGGTGAAACCAACCGACGTCGACGCCGCGCTCGCGCGCCTCGCGATCGCTCCGCCGACTCGTCCGATTTTGGCAATCTGTGCGGGCGCCGAATACGGACCGGCGAAGCGCTGGCCGGCCGACCACTTCGCCGAGGTCGCGCGCGCGCGGCTGGCGCAGGGTTGGGACGTTTGGTTGTTCGGTTCGGATCGCGACGCCTCGATCACGCGCGAGATCGACCAACTCACCGACCGGCGCTGCCTGGATTTGGCGGGGCGTACGACGCTCGGCGAGGCGATCGATCTGATGTCGCTCGCGGCCGGGGTGGTTAGCAACGATTCGGGTCTGATGCACGTGGCGGCGGCGCTCGGCCGGCCGCTGGTGGCGGTCTACGGTTCCTCCGACCCGAGCTACACGCCACCGCTCGGAACCGACGCCGAGATCGTTTACCTGGGTCTTTCGTGCAGTCCGTGTTTCGAGCGTGAGTGCCCGCTCGGCCATCTTCGTTGTCTGTACGACATCGCGCCGGACCGGGCGCTCGCGGCGCTCAACAAGGTCGCGCCGGTTTAGGGAATGCTAGGTCTTGCGGCGGTAGGCGGCGTAGGACTTCTCTTCGATCAATTCGGACCCGAGCAGAACGTTCAGTTCGCGCTTGATGGCGGCGCGCTCGTCGTTGCAGAGGTAGACCGATCGGGCGAGCTCGATGAACTCCTTATCGAACGTTCCCGTCGATTCCTTGTTTCGAATATCGTCTTCGATCGCCCAAAGCTTCTCGTTGATGGCTTTCAAGCGCCCCAGAGGTTCGCGGATATCGCTGCCGGCGAACGGCGAGCGCGACCAGGTCCGGTTGAGCAGCTCCAACTCCTTACGCACGTTGGCGAGCTTGGCGGCGTCCCGGATGCGCTCCGATTTAATTTGCAAAATCGTGAGTTTGTCGAGAAACTCGCCGATGGAAACTTCTGTTGTTATGTTCATGGGCCGTGGAGCGCGTCGTTGCGATGCCGAAAGCATATACCAGCGGGCGCAATGACGTAACGCGTCGCTTGGACTCCTGTGCGAGGATGCAGAATGCAGGTTAGCGAGTTCTGGCGCACGGCGCGCGAGCGCGCGGTGTATGCGTTGTTATTTCTCTTGCCGGTCGCCGGCATGAGTGTGCGCCACTGGGTCAGCGGAACCTTCGGCGTCTTGGTTCTGCTTTCGTTGCCGGAGATCTTTCGCCGCGATCACGGGCTGGCGCCTCCCGAGCGCCGCCTTCTTTGGATCGCCGCGCTGTTCTTCGCGCTTTTCGTCGTTACGGCCGTCGCTAACGGCTGGACGCCGATACAGACGCACTACCTCGGCCGCGAGCTGCACTTCCTGCTGCTGCTACCGCTTTACTTCATGGTGCGTCGTTATCCCGAGGCCGGACTGTGGTTGTTACGCGGCGGCGTGGTCGGCGGCTTTACGATGCTTTGGCAATCGCTGTACGACATTTACGTAGTGGGCCTATACCGCGCGCAGGGTATTTACAGCCCGAATCTGCTTGGCCCGTATGCGGCAATGATTGCCGTGCTGCTCCTGGTTCTCTGGCGTATAGAGCGACAGCGACGGTGGCTCCGATACGTGGCGATCGTATCGATTGTATCGGCGCTGGTGGCGGTTGCTCTGTCGGGATCTCGGGGCGCGTTTGTCGGATTGTTCGGCATGCTTCTGACGTGGGCCGCGCTGCGTTTTCGCGGCCGCTACTTTGCCGCGGTGATCGGCGGCATCATCGGTCTTGCGGTCCTCGGTTATGTCGCGTCCGATCACGTAAAGAGCCGCATCGATACGGCGGCAGCGGAGTTGTGGCACGTCATACAGGTCGGCGACGTGATCGGCACACCGGGTGAACTCGGGCCGGTCGCCGCCCGCCTTGAACTTTGGTACGCCGCGTTTCTGATCTTTCGGGATCACCCCATCTTAGGCATCGGTCGTGGCAACTATCCACGCGTCGCGAAAGGGTACGTGGATCGTGGATTGTTGCATCCCACTGCCGAACACCACGGACACGTGCACAACGCTTACCTCGAAATGTTGATTTCCAAAGGCATTCTCGGTCTGTTGCTGCTCTTGGGGTTGCTGTTCTATCCCCTCGCGGTTTTTCTGCGCACGCGACGCAGCGCGCGCGAAACCGCTAGCGTCGGCGCGGTGATCCTCGCCGGCTTCGCGCTATTTTCGATAACGGATGCTTCGACATTTATTAAGGGCAATTTCATTTCGTTTTTCTTGATTTATCTGTCAGTGTCGTTTTCATGGCACATGCGGCAACTGCAATTGCAGGAAACCTAGATGGCGCGCCTATCCGTCGTCATTATCGCGCGCAACGAATCTCGTGCGTTGCGTGCTTGTCTCGATAGCGTCGCATGGGCCGATGAGATCGTCGTGCTCGACGGCGGCAGCGACGACAACACGGCGGCCATCGCGCGCACCCACACCGATAAGGTCTACGTCGAACGGGAATGGCGAGGGTATGGCGTACAGCGCCAGCGCGCGCAAGCGCGCGCGAGCGGCGATTGGATCTTGATGATCGACGCGGATGAGCGAGTGACCCCGGCGCTGCGTGCCGAGGTCGAGCGCGTGGTGGCGACGGACGACCGCACGCGTGCCTATGAAATCCCGATCCTGCCGTGGTGCTTCGGGCGCTTCATCCGCCACGGCGGCTGGTACCCGGCGCACAAAGTGCGACTCTATCCCGCCGCCAAGGCGCGTTACGGCGCGCAGCGGGTGCACGAGAAGCTCGAATTCGATCAAGGCGTGCGCATCGAGCGTCTCAAAGGAGACTTGCTGCACTTTACCTACCGCGACCTGGAGCACTATCTGGTGAAATCGGCCCGCTACGCGGCCGAATGGGCACATGAGCGCGAAGCGGCCGGGCGCAGGACGTCGCTCGCCGCGGGAATAGGGCACGGCATCGCGTGTTTTCTGCGTATGTACGTGCTGCGCGGCGGCTTTCTGGACGGGCGCGCCGGATTTCTATTAGCCTTACTGTCGACACACTCAACGTTCGTCAAGTACGCCGATCTGTGGGTGCGACGGCAGCCACCGCCGGCTTAGCCTCGCGTAAAATGACGGGCAATGCCCTCTTTCAAAGGATAAGGCAGAAAGGGTTCTCACCGCGGCACGTCGCCGAGATTGGCGTCTATTTGCCCGAGACATCGAACGTATACGAATTCATTCTCGCCGGCGTTCGGTGTACGCTCGTCGAGGCGAATCCCGACGCCGCCGCGAAGATTCGAAAGCACTTCGCCGAGAAGCACAACGTTTCCCTTTTCGCCCTGGCGGTTTCCGACAAACACGGAACGCTCGAGCTGGTAAGACGGGGAGCTTCCACCTACTCCGCGGATATCGAAGGTAGTCCGGCGGTCGTGAACGATCGATATCGACTGCGGGATGCCGATCGTTTCTCGGTGGACGCGGTGACGTTCGATGAAATCGACGACGGTACGATCGATGTGTTGAGCGTGGATATCGAAGGGGGCGAGTGGTACGTCATCAAGCACATGGTGAGCCGGCCGGCGGTCATTTCGCTCGAAACCCATGCGGGCCTGTACCGCAACCCCTACATGGCCGAAATATCGGCGTGGATGCGCGACAATGGATACGTACGCTGGTACCTGAGCGATTCGGACTCTATTTTCGTGCGCGCGGACGTCTTCGGTGTGTCGCTGTTCGAGAAACTGAGACTCTCGGCGGCGGATGTGCGGTTGTCGCTCGAAAAAATCAAGGTGAGCGCGAAACGCTCGCTCCGGCGCCTGGACGCCTAGTCGATGGTCGCTGACCTTCGAACGCCCCGCGAAGCGAGAGCCGGGAAACGTTTTGTGAACCGAGAAGGTAATGGACACCGCCCATGCGTCGTGTGCAGCGGTGCGACCGAGATCGCGCTTTACTGCACTGTCGGCGCGATCGATTACGTGCAATGCCGACGGTGCAGGTTGGTGTACGTCGACCGGTTGGCAAGCGATGACGCGATGCGCGGGGCGTACAGCGGTGGAGTGATTCGAAAACTGCGGCGCCGATTGATGGCGCCGTTTCGCAAGCTTCGTCACCACAAGCATTTCGCGCAATCCATGGAGCGAGCGCGTCGCATCTATGCATTCGCCGGCTCGCAGGTGGATCGAAACGGCGAAACCATCCGGTTTCTCGATATCGGTTGCAACCGCGGCTACCTCCTGGCGGCGGCCATTGAGCGGGGCGCGCAGGTTTACGGCATCGAGTTGGTGCGCGAGATTACGTTGCCGTTCCGCAATACCTATCCCGAACTGCGCGATCGAATCTATTCCGAGAAGCTATCGCAAGTGGCGCCGCGACTCGATAGCGGGTCGTTCGATCTGATCACCGCGATCGACGTCGTCGAGCACTTCGAGGACCCGGTCGAGGATATGCGACAGATTCATCGTCTATTGAAGGTTGGCGGCGCGGCGGTGCTGCAAACGCCGGATGCCGGTTGCGAGCAAGCGAAAGCGACCGGCGCTGCCTGGGGCGCCTTGAAACCGCTCGAACACCTGCACTTGTTCAATCGCGAGAATTTCGCGGCGTTCGCCAAGGCGATCGGGTTTCGAGCTGCGGAAACCCACGAGCCGTTTGAACACGCGGACGGGAACTTCGTGGTTGTACTGAAGAAGTGAGAAGGGATTACCCAACGGCACTACCTTAAGCAATCGCAGACGATACAAACGTTATTTCCCCTCTCCCTCCGGGAGAGGGCGAGGGGATCATGAAACTCGCCACAGGGTTCGAGGTGTTACTCCCTCACCCCATTCCCTCTCCCGCAGGTAGAGGGAGCGAAACAGCGTACTCGCCCCGTGCTTAAGGTGATGCCATTGAAGGGATTACCAATCGCTTCGCAAGAACCGCTGGTTGATTCTCGCGGCCGCCGCCGTTACGTCCACCGCGCTCATGTCTTCCTCCGCGGCTGTATCCGGCGGCGAGAACGCGAGCCGTCGCTCCGGGCGGTTCAGGGTTTGCCAGCGCAGCGAGGTCGCCGATCGCCGGCGGGTGTAGAACGCCGCCGTCGGACGGTCCAGCGCGCCGGCGATATGCAACGGTCCGGTCGAACCGCTGATAAAAAGATCGGCAAACTGGATATGCTCGGCAAATCTGCGCAAGCCCTGGCGCGAGTGGTAGACCGTCCGCGGCAGGCCCTCGGTCAGCATTTCGAGGCGCGCTGCATTCGCCTCTTCGCCGGGTCCGGCGGTGATGACGAACGTGGCCGGCCTCGCCGCGCGCAGGCTTTGCACGAGCCTCGCGTATTGATAAACCGAAAGATTATTGGCCGAGCCGCCGCTGCCGGGGTGAATAAAGATTAGCCGATCGGAAGGAGCGATCCCGCGCGTGCGGCAGAACTCGCTCCGCACAGTGGCCACGTCGGTTTCCGCGAACCGCAAATACGGCGGATTCGGCGGCGCGGGATCGGCGATGCCGTGATCGGCGAGCAACTTCATGCCGAGATCGAGATTGTAGATGAACTCCGGTTTCGCGGATTGCGATCGGCGCTGCGTGAGGCGCCTGTTGTAGAATAGCTGTGCGATCTTGGTCGCGGGCGCAAGCCGATAAGGAATGCGCGCAGCGGCGGTCAGCCAGCCGATGCGCGTGGTGGAGAATAAGGTCAGGACCGCGTCGTAGCGCGCTTGGCGCAGGCGACGTAGCAACGCGAATTGCTCGGCGGCCGGAGCCTGCGGTCCGGGGTCCAATTCGATGGCGTCGATGCCGGCGCAGCAAAGCGCCATTTCGCGCGTGTAGGCCGGAACCAGTGCGTGAATCGCGGTATCGGGGAGCGCCCGTTTGAGGAGAAGAAACGTCGGAAACGCGAGCATGAAATCGCCCAAGCGGTCGTTGCGTACCACGAGAACTTTCGCGGGGCTGGACATGTGGCGCGAACGCTACCCGAAACGTTCGGCCGTAGGCAAGAACGCTGCGCAGCCCCCCTCACCCCATCCCTCTCCCCACCGGCATGGAGAC
>DASWLD010000125.1:0-2829 GCA_036396275.1 Burkholderiales bacterium | reverse complement strand
CGAATCCTGGAAGAGGGCGTCGCCCAGCGCGCGTCCGACATCGATATGGTCTATCTCTCCGGCTACGGTTTCCCGTTGTTCCGCGGCGGGCCGATGTTCTATGCCGACACGGTCGGCTTGTACAGCGTGACACACAGCATGGTGCGCTTTGCGGCGGCAAATCCGGCCGATGCCGGGTTCTGGGAACCGGCGCCGCTGCTCGCGAAACTCGCGAGCGAAGGCAAGACGTTCAACGGCTAGAGAAGCGAAACCGCATATGCGCTCTTGTCGCGGAGCCGCAAAGGCGCAAAGGTTTTTTTCGATAGCCTTTAGCTTTTCTTCGCGTCTTTGCGCCTCTGCGACAGATGATCATACGAAACCGTGAGTATGGAGTACCGATCATGAATGAAGCCGTCGTCGTTTCCACCGCCCGCACCGGCCTGGCCAAATCCTGGCGCGGCGCGCTCAACATGACGCACGGCGCCACCGTGGGCGGGCACGTCGTGAGGCACGCGATCGAACGCGCCAAGATCGATCCAGCCGAGGTCGAGGACGTGCTCATGGGTTGCGCCACGCCCGAAGGCGCGACCGGCGGCAATATCGCCCGCCAGATCGCGATTCGCGCGGGTTGCCCGGTGACCGTACCGGGCGCCACGGTGAATCGGTTTTGTTCCTCGGGGCTGCAAACCATCGCGATGGCGGCACAGCGCGTGATCGCCGGCGAGGGCGACATCTTCGTCGCCGGCGGGGTGGAGTCCATCTCGTGCGTGCAGAATGAAGCGAACCGGCACATGGCGCACGAAAACTGGATACTGCAAAAGAAGCCCGAGCTATATTGGTCGATGCTGCAGACGGCGGAAAACGTTTCCAAGCGTTACAACATTGCGCGCGAGCGACAGGACGAATACGGCGCGCACAGCCAGCAGCGCGCCGCGGCCGCGGCGGCCGCCGGAAAATTCGACGCTGAGATCGTGCCGATTACCGTGACCATGGGCGCGGCCGATAAGAACACGGGTCGGTTGTTCGCCAAGGAGGTGACGCTCGCCGCCGATGAAGGCATCCGCGCCGACACGACGTTCGACGGCGTTTCGAAGATCCGCCCGGCGCTGCCGAATGGGGTGATCGCGGCGGGCAACGCCAGTCAATTTTCAGACGGCGCTTCCGCCGCCGTCGTGATGAACGCCAAATCGGCGGAAAGGAAAGGACTACAGCCGCTCGGAATCTTTCGCGGCTTCGCGGTCGCCGGCTGCGAGCCGGATGAGATGGGGATCGGTCCGGTATTCGCCGTGCCGAAATTGCTCAAGCGCGCCGGCAAGAAGGTCGAAGACATCGATTTATGGGAGCTGAACGAAGCGTTCGCGGTGCAGGTGATCTACTGCCGCGACCGCCTCGGCATCCCGGCCGATCGGCTGAACGTCAACGGCGGCGCGATCGCCGTGGGTCACCCCTACGGCGTGTCCGGCGCGCGCCTGGTCGGGCACGCGTTGATCGAGGGCAAGCGCCGCGGCGCGAAACTCGTCGTCGTCACGATGTGCATCGGCGGCGGCATGGGGGCCGCCGGTTTATTCGAGGTCGTTTGAGGGGCTCAATGAAAGCAACTGCATCCGCAGATGAACGCGGATGTTTATTGTGATGAACGCAGATAATTCTTTCTTGGAACATCCGCGTTCATCTCTTTAGAAATCTGCGTTCATCTGCGGATAGAAATAATATGAGCATAAAGAAGCTTTTCGATCTCAGCGGCAAGACCGCCCTCATCACCGGCGGTTCGCGCGGGCTCGGCCTGCAAATGGCCGAGGCGCTCGGCGAAATGGGCGCGCGCGTCGCGCTCACGGCGCGCAAGCAAGATGAACTCGACGCCGCCGCGGCGCGCTTGAAGCGGTTCGACATCGGCACGTTGACGGTCGCGACCGATTTGTCGAAGCTCGACACGATTCCGGCGTTGGTCGATCGAGTGCTCGACAAGTTCGAGACCGTCGATATTCTGGTGAACAATGCCGGCGCCACCTGGGGCGCGCCGGCCGAGGACTATCCCGCCGAAGGCTGGCACAAGGTTATCAACCTGAATCTCAACGCCACGTTCTTCCTCACGCAGCAAATCGGCAAACGCTGCATGATTCCGAAGCGCGCCGGCAAGATCATCAACATCGCTTCGATCGCCGGCTTGAGCGGCAACCCGCCGGGCATGGCAACCATCGCCTACAACACCAGTAAGGCCGGCTTGATCAATTTCACGCGCGCGCTGGCGTCCGAATGGGGCCGCTACAACATCAACGTCAATGCGATATGTCCCGGCTTTTTTCCTTCGAAGATGTCGCGTGGCGTGCTCGACAAGATCGAACAAGCCGTCATCGCCGCCACACCGCTTCACCGTCTCGGTGGTGAAGAGGATCTGAAGGGCGCGATCATCTACCTGTGCTCCGAAGCGTCACGCCACGTCACCGGCCAGTATCTGGCGGTCGACGGCGGTTCGAGCATTGCATAGTCGGGGGCTCGTGACCGGTCCGCACTTTGGTCTAAGCGCCCCGCATCCCAACGTACTTGGTGTCCGGCCGCGATCGGGCATCGTCCGTGGAAATTAAAGCGTGGCGACGAACGAACTAAAAGCGGAAGTAACGAGCGAATATCTGGGCACCGAGCCGATGCGCGAGGCGCATCGTTTCGACGTGGCGCGGCTCGCCGACTACATGCGTGGCAATGTGGATGAGTCGATCCGCACGATCGAGGTCGAGCAATTCAAGGGCGGGCAATCGAACCCGACGTACTTGGTGCGCGCGAACGCAAAGCGCTACGTGCTGCGGCGCAAGCCGCCGGGAAAACTTTTGCCGTCGGCGCATGCGGTGGATCGCG
>DASWLD010000124.1:0-8127 GCA_036396275.1 Burkholderiales bacterium | reverse complement strand
CGTCTCACCGTGTTCTGACTGAACTGTAGCCAACGCCGACCGCAAAACACCAGTTCGCGCATGTTCGACGTCCTACTCTATCAACCGGAAAATCCGCCGGCCACGGGCAAATGTTGTAGCCCTACTCGCTGCGCTCGTTCGAAAATCGCAGCCTGAACTTATCGAACGCCGTCGCGGTGGTGATGTACGAGGCGTGGCGCCGGCTCGGGTTCGTCGGCGGGTCCTGAAACGGCTAGGCCGATGGCCGGTCAACGTATAATGCCGCGACCCGGCCTGGCGTCCTCGCGACCGATCTAATTTCATGCGTATCAAGATATTCAGAAAATTGAGGAAGCTCTGGCGACCGCGGGTAGTCGCTTCCGCGGCGCTGATATTGATTGCGGCCCTGGCCGTTTATGTCGCTTATCTCGATCACACGATTCGCGTGCAGTTCGAAGGCAAACGCTGGGCGCTGCCGGCGCGTGTTTATGCCGGACCGCTTGAACTTTATCCCGGCAAGAAACTGTCGGCGGCGAATCTCAGCACGGAGTTGGCGGCGCTGAACTACCGCTACGGCGCGCTCGATGAGCCGGGATCGTACACGCGCGAACCGAGTAGCATCGATCTGCGCTCGCGGCCGTTCGCGTTTTGGGACGGTGTACAGCCGTCGCAACACTTGCACGTGGCTTTCTCCGGCGATCGCATCGACCGGCTTGAAGATCTGAACAGCGGCCAAGCGGTGGCGCTCGCGCGGCTCGATCCGCTTCCGATCGGCGGCATCTACCCAGCGCGCAATGAAGATCGCGTGCTGGTAAAGCTCGACCAAGTACCGCGGGTGCTGATTCAAGCACTGATCGCAACCGAAGACCGCAAGTTCTACGAGCACCACGGTATCGACCCGCACGCCATCGCACGTGCGCTGTGGGCAAACCTACGCGCCGCGAGCGCGGTGCAAGGTGCCAGCACGCTGACACAGCAGCTGGTAAAGAATTTCTATCTCACGTCGGAACGCACGCTGCGGCGCAAGGCGACCGAAGCGATCATGGCGCTGCTGCTCGATGCGCATTACAACAAAGACGAAATCCTCGAAGCGTATATCAATGAAATTTATCTTGGCCAGGACGGCAACCGCGCCATTCACGGCTTTGGGCTCGCCGCGCAGTTTTATTTCGAGCACCCGCTCGAACAGCTGACCTTGACGCAAGCCGCGCTCTTGGTCGGTCTCGTCAAAGGACCGTCGCATTACGATCCGCGCAAACATCCGAACCGCGCCCTCGCGCGGCGCAACCTAGTGCTCGCCGGCTTGGCCGAGCAGAACGTCATCGGCGACGATGAACTGCTGCGCGCGAAGACGTCGCCGCTCGACGTAACGCCGGGCGCGCCGATCGGCACCTCGGCCTACCCCGCGTTCTTGAATCTGGTGCACCGCCAACTGCGCCAGGACTATTCCGAGGAGGATTTGCGCTCGGAAGGTTTGCGCATCTTCACCACGCTCGATCCGCGCGTGCAGCGCGCCGCGGAGCAATCACTTACCGCGCGGTTGAGCGCGCTCGAAAAACAGCGGCGGATTCCGCCGAACACGCTCGAAGGCGCGGCCGTGGTCACCGGCAGCGAGGACGGCGAGGTCCTGGCCATCGTCGGCGGCCGCCGCGCCGGCTACGAAGGCTTCAATCGCGCGCTCGACGCCGTGCGCCAAGTGGGCTCGCTGATCAAGCCCGCGATTTATTTGACGGCGCTGTCGCGGCCGGAACACTACACGCTGGTGACGCGCCTCGACGACAGCCCGCTCACCTGGCGCGAACCCGGCGTGAACGAGTGGGCGCCGCAGAATTACGACAAACAGTTTCACGGCGAGGTGCCGCTGCAAACGGCGCTCGCCGAATCCTATAACGTGGCCGCGGCGCGACTCGGGCTCGACCTCGGCCTGCCGGCGATCATCGATACCACAGAGCGACTTGGCATCGAACGGCGGCTCCCGCCGTACGGCTCGACCCTGCTCGGCGGCACCGGGCTGACCCCGTTCGAGGTGGCGCAGATGTATCAAACGCTCGCGAGCGGCGGATTTCGTACGCGACTGCGCGCGATTCGCGAGGTGCTGACACCGGCCGGCGTGCCGCTCAAGCGCTACGGACTCGCCGTTGCGCAAACTGTCGACGCCGCACCCACCTATTTAGTGACGACCGCAATGCAGGAAGTCGTTCGGCGCGGCACCGCCACCGGTTTGCGCGGCTACCTGCCGGAAAGTCTCAATATCGCCGGCAAGACCGGAACCACCGACGATCTACGCGATAGCTGGTTCGCCGGCTTCACCGGCGATAAGCTGGCCGTGGTTTGGGTTGGGCGCGACGACAACCAGCCGACCGGACTCACGGGAGCGAGCGGGGCGCTGACGGTGTGGGGCACGATGATGGCCCAGCTCGATCCGGAGCCACTGGCGCCGCCGCTGCCCGATACGGTCGAAGTGGTAAGTATCGAACCGTCGTCCGGGCTTCGCGCCGACAGCGGTTGCGCCGGTACCGTCGACATGCCGTTCATACGCGGCAGCGCGCCCACCGAAACCGCGCCGTGCAGCACCGGTTCGCCGGGCACAACGATCAAGAACTGGTTCAGGAGATTGTTCGGACTATGACCCTTCTTCGCATTGTCGCGGCGTGCGCGCTCGGATTCCTCGCGGCCTGTGCGACGCTGGCGCCGCCGGAAAGACCCGAAGCGCCGGCGGTCGCGTCGGAAAACGACGCCGTGATCGCATTGGCGCGAAACGCGCGCGACGACATGAGTGCCGGCCGACTCAGCACCGCGGCCGCGAACCTGGAGCGGGCGCTGCGCATTGAGCCGCGTAATCCGACGCTGTGGCATGAACTCGCGCGCGTGAACCTGCATCAAGGGCAAGCCGGTCAAGCGGCGCAATTTGCCGGCAAGTCGAACAGCTTCGCGGGGGATAACGCGCAGTTGCGCGCGGCGAACTGGCGTTTGATCGGACAGGCGCTGACGCAAACCGGCGATCAAGCCGGCGCCGAAGCGGCGTTCGCCAAGGCCGCGCAACTCGACGCCCAGCGCTGATCGATGGTCCTTCTAAGACACTTGGAACCGCAGATAAACGCGGATAAACACGGATCGAGCTGTCGCATTTTTTTCATCTGCGTTCATCTGCGTTCATCTGCGGTTTCATTTAGTAACCATGCTCGAAGTCGCTAAGCAAGACGCGGGGCTGATGCGCTCGATCTTGAGCCGCATCGCCACCGGCCCCGAACTCAGCAAAGATATCTCGCGCGCGGAAGCGTGCGCCGGGTTGCGGCTCGTACTCGATGGGCTGGTCGATCCGGTCGAGGCCGGCGTGTTTCTCATCGCGCTGCGCATGAAGCGCGAGTCCGACGATGAGATGTGCGGACTGCTCGATGCGATTCGCGATGCCACGCAAACGGTCGTCGCATCGGTCGACGAGCTGATCGATCTCGGCGATCCGTACGACGGCTACGCGCGCAGCCTCCCGATCGCGCCGTTCCTGCCGGCGGTGCTCGCCGCTTGCGGCGTGCCGTCGATCACGCACGGCGTCGAATCCATGGGCCCGAAATACGGCGTGACGCACCGGCAGGTACTGCGTGCGGCGGGGTTGCCGGTCGATCTCACCGTGAAACAAGCGTCGGCGGCCATCGCCGATCCCACCATCGGTTGGGCGTACCTCGACCAGAGTATTTTTTGTCCGAAGCTCTACGCACTCGCGCGGCTGCGCTCGCTGATCGTAAAGCGCCCGGCCCTGACCACGCTGGAAGTGCTCGCCGGCCCGGTACGTGCGCGCCGCAAGACTCATCTCGTCACCGGCTACGTACACAAAGCGTATCCACGCGTCTACACCCTGCTCGCGCGCGCCGCCGGCTACGATACGGCGCTGCTCGTGCGCGGCGTCGAGGGCGGCGTTGTCCCTTCCGTGCGTGAGGAAGGCAAATACTTTTCTTACAAAGGTAAGGAGGGCGAGGTCGCGCGGGAAATTACCGCGGGCGAATTCGGACTGGCGCAATCGTTGCGGCCGCCGCCGATCCCGGGTGAACTGCTCGGCGACGACGATCACGCGAAACGGCTCGACGCCAGTGCCATCGCCCGCGCGGCGGCGGACGGCGGGCAACGGGCGTTGGCCGGCGAACCCGGACCGATTCGCGATCATCTGATCGCCGCGGCCGCGTTGTGCCTCCTGCACTTGGACCGCTATTTGACGCCGCTTTCGGCGGCGGTCGCCGTACGCGGCGCGCTCGACGACGGCAGCGCCGCCCGGCGGCTGCGGAAATAGAGATAGCGGAGATCGATCAATTCCAGAAAATATGAATGCTTGCCGCAAAGACGCGAAGGCGCAAAGAATGGCACGGATAAATAGAACCCACTTCTTTGCGTCTTCGCGCCTTTGCGACAGAAAGTCATATATATCGGAGCCTACATAGGCCTTCCGCATCTCTCCCCTCTCCGGGGAGCCTGCCCCCTCCCGTTTTGCCGCGCGCGCCGGCACCAAAGTGCTCGTCACAAGCACGAAGGTGCCGTTCTATGCAGCGCGAAACTGAAAATAATGGTGTGCGTCATCAATCAACAACCAACATCGACCCACGCACAAAGGAGAGAGGAGATGAATCGGCTTGGCTCAAATCGGTTTCCGCGCCCGTTAGCGGCGTTTCGCGGCTTCACCTTGCAGGAGATGCTCGTGTCCTTGTGCATCAGCGGCACCCTTGTCGGCGGCGGCGCCGGCATGTGGAACGTGTTTCAACAGGACGCCGTCACGGCCTCGGCGAATGACTTGGCAGCGCACCTTGCCCTTGCGCGCAGCGAATCGATCACGACGAACGAGCACCTGACGCTCTGCCCGACCGACGATCAGCAGTCGTGTCTGCGGCCGGGCGATGGCTTCACGGATTGGCACAAGGGTTGGCTGGTTTACGCGGACAAGAACCACAACGGCAAGCCCGACGGTGGTGAAATCGTTCGCGTGCAAGGCGGCGTCACGCGTGGGATCCGCATTCGAAGCTCGCGCGCTCGCAGCCGCGTCACCTATCAGCCGATGGGAACGGCGGGCGGTTCGACGATTACGTTTGCCGTGTGCGGCGAGCGCGATCCATCCTTGGCGCGTTACGTCATCGTTTCCAACAGCGGCCGTGCGCGGGTGGCGCAGACGACGACCAGCAACATCAAGTGCGCGTAAGGTTACCAGGGCCGAGATGCGAGATACGACCCGAATCGGAACTCGTTTTTCTCGTATCTCCTCTCTCGTACCTCGTGCCTTTATTATTATTCAGGCCGCGGGTCGCGCTTGAGAAGCGCTTCGACCGCGGCCTGAGGCGGCACGTTTTCGTAAAGCACGCGATACACCTGCTCGGTGATCGGCATGTCGATGCGGCGCGCCTGGGCCACTCGGTAGAGTTCACGCGCGGTCGCGACGCCTTCGGCCTCCTGGCCGATCTCACGCAGAACCTCCGCCAAGCGACGCCCCTGCCCCAACCCCAAACCGACGCGGCGATTGCGTGACGTATTGTCGGTGCACGTCAGAATCAGATCGCCGGCGCCGGTGAGACCCATGAACGTTTCACGCTTTCCGCCCATGGCGACGCCGAGACGTGTCAGCTCGGCGAGTCCGCGAGTGATCAGCGCGGCGCGCGCGTTGGCGCCGAAGCCGAGTCCATCGCTGATACCGGCGGCGAGGGCGATCACGTTCTTTATCGCACCGCCGAGCTGCACCCCGGCAATATCCTCGCTCGTGTACACGCGCACGCGTTCGTTGCGCAGCCACGCGCTCACGTGCTCCGCCACGGCCGGCCGCGAGGCGGCCACGGTCAACGCCGCCGGAAGCCCGCGGGCGATTTCCCCGGCGAAGGTCGGACCGGAAATGACCGCGATCGAGGCGTTCGGACCGAGCGCCTCGATCGCGACCTCGCTCAGCAGCCGCCCGCTGCCCGGTTCGAGACCCTTGGTCGCCCAAGCGATCGTTGCATCGGCGCGCCGGCCCGCGCGCAGCGCACCGAGCGTCGCGCGAAACGCGTGGCTCGGTACGGCGATCAGGAAATCGCGCGCGGCGCGCACGATCACATCGAGCCCCGCGCTCGGCTCGATCAGCGGCGGCAACTCGACGCCCGGCAGCGCCGCCAAATTCACGCGCTCTCGCGCCAGCCGCTCGAGTTGCTTCGGATCATTGCCCCACAGCCAAACGCGACAGCCGTTGCGCGCCAGCAGCACGCTCAGCGCGGTTCCCCACGCCCCGGCACCGAGTACTGCGATCGTTTGTTGATCACGCATTTTTTAAGACTTGATGGAACCGCAGATAAACGCAGACCTTGTCCCGGCTAGGGACTGGCCGGGATCCAGGCGCAAGGATGCCGTCCGTGGCGCTGGATTCCGTACATTCCATGTACGGAACGACGTCCGCGTTTATCTGCGTTCATCTGCGGTTCCAAGATTCAAACGGTCCTAATTCACCGACTTCTTGCCGGCGGCGCGTTTCTGTTCGTACAGCGTCTCGAAATTGATCGGGTTGATCAGCAGCTGAGGAAAACCGCCCTTGCCGACGAGATCGTTGATCGCCTCGCGCACGAACGGCAGGAGAATGTAGGCGCCGCTGATTTCGAGCGCGCGCTCGAGCGGTTCGCCCGAAATCCCGGCGATGCGAAACAACCCGGCTTGCTGGATCTCGACCAAAAAAACCGATTTGCCGGCGTTCTTTGCCGCCAGCGTCACGGTTAGCACGACTTCGTGCAAACCGTCGTCCGGCGCCACCGCGGCGCGCTTCACACCGAGCTGCATGTCGAGCTGCGGCGCCGACTGATCGAGAAACACCTGCGGCGCCGCCGGCGACTCGTAGGAGACATCCTTTATATAGATACGTTCGAGATTAAACTGCACGTTGGACGCGGTTTCTTCCGCCATCAGACCTCCTCCGTCGTTCGCGCGGCGCCGATCCCCGTGCCCTTCATGATCTTTCGAGAGGCAGACTTTCTTTTTCCCAAGCGGCCAAACCGCCGGACAACAGATGCACCGACGCGAAGCCGCGCTTGCGCAATGCCGTCGCCGCTTTCAGTGCGCGATTCGGAACCCTTGCAACCACGATAACCGGACGCTCCTTGTGTTTGTCGAGTTGCGGCGTCGCTTGGCTAACCATGTTCATCGGAACGTTGATCGCATTCGCGATATGGCCGGTCTTGAATTCCGACGGCTCGGACACGTCGACGAAGACGCCCGACTCGCGATTGACCAGCAGCACGCACTGCGACGGCGCGAGGCTCGCGATGCCGTGTATGCGCTGCATGATGTTCGGCAAGACCAACAACACCAGCACGACCACCAATGCGAGAAACAAGTACCAGTTGTGAACAACGAATTGAATCAATGTGAACTCGCGGATTCGGTGAATGGCTCGATGTCGAATCGAGCCGGTTTATGATCGACGTGACGGTTAACGTTAAGGGGGATCGTCGTGCGCGTTAGGTCGCGCGGGCGAAACAATATACAATAAGTCCCGCTTTGGAAAGCCGAATGCCCTTATGCCGTCACCGCGCGTCGCGCATAAACCGCTGATCCTCATCGTTCTCGACGGCTGGGGTTATCGCGAGGACCCAACCTACAACGCGATCGCCGCAGCGCGCAAACCCGCCTGGGACCGGTTATGGGCGTATCCCCACACGCTGCTCGACGCCTCCGCCGGCGCGGTTGGATTGCCCGACAACCAAATGGGCAACTCCGAAGTCGGCCACCTGAACATCGGCGCCGGTCGCGTCGTCTTCCAGGATTACACGCGCGTCGAACGCGCGATCGCGTCTGGGGAGTTTTTCCGTATTCCGGTCCTGACCGAAGCCGTGGACGCCGCGACCGCGAACGACGGTGCCGTGCATATCTTCGGCTTGTTGTCCCCCGGGGGCGTGCACAGCCACGAAGACCAAATTCACGCGATGGCGGAACTCGCGGCCAAGCGCGGCGCGAAGCAACTCTACGTTCACGCGTTTCTCGACGGGCGCGACACGCCGCCGCGAAGTGCCGCCGCGTCGCTCGACGCCATGGAGCGCAAGCTCACGGCACTCGGCGTCGGCCGCATCGCTTCGATCTGCGGGCGCTACTACGCGATGGATCGCGACAAGCGCTGGGACCGAGTAAAACGTGCGTACGACTTGCTGACGCTTGGCGAAG
>DASWLD010000123.1:0-10939 GCA_036396275.1 Burkholderiales bacterium | reverse complement strand
GGGCGCAACCAGTTCACTATCTTCAAGATCAATCCGGACGGCACCAATCCGTTTCCGCTTTACGGCGCGCACAGTCCGGGTAACTCGTATCTGCATCCGCGCGAGATGGCCGATGGGCGCGTGCTGTCGACGGTGATGCCGCTCTCGCGCACGCGCGAGGGCGGGTCGCTCGAAATAATCGACGCGGCCCACTATTCGGACAATGATTCGCATAACGACGGCGGCCCGACGCCGCCGCCGAATCAGCTCGGTCAAATCGCCGGACAGTTTCAAGTGGCCAAGCTGTTGTTCCCGAATGAAGACGACGCGAAGGTTCAAAGTATGCGTGGCGGCGGAGTGTCGGACCTCGGCCGTTACTCGACGCCGTATCCGCTGTGGGACGGCACCAACCGGGCTCTGGTTGTTTTTACGCCGTCGCAACCCGTCGACCAACTGAACGCGCTAGGTGTTATGGAGGAGGTCGAAGGGCCGCCGAAGTACGGCATTTACATGCTCGATTTGAATGCCAAGACGCTGCGACCGGTCATTCCGCCGCAGGACAATTTTTATTACTCCGATCCGGTCCCGCTGCAGGCGCGGGCGGTGCCGGCGCCAAAAGGAAACTTCATTCCCGATCCATCGATTGGGGTCGGCATGGGATTGCTGGACGTCAACACGGTTTTCGACACGGATCGATTGCAGCGCATGGGCGACTCGGTGCTTGCCGCGGGTGAGTCGATTCCGAAGGCGTCCGGTCGACCCAATATCGCGAAGATCAAGAAGCCCGGTAATTCCGAATTCGACAATCGTGTCCCGCGTTTCTTTCGAATCACCAAGGCCGTGCCGACGCCGGCGGGCCTGTCGCGCGAGGCGATCGGCGAAACCGAATTCGAGATGCAGCAAATCGTCGGTTACGGCGTGATCGAGCCGGACGGTTCGATTCGCGCCAAGGTGCCCGCCGATACGCCGATTCTGATTACCGCGCTCGACAAGGAAGGGCGCGCGTTCACGCCGCACACGAACTGGATTCAGGCGCGCGAAGGCGAGCGTCGGTTCTGCAAAGGTTGCCACTCCTCGCGTCTCACCACGACGAACCCGAGCGGTGGCAATTTTCTAAACGATCCCGCGAGCGTCGGCGATCATCCGGGCGGTACCGGAACGACAACGATGGCGCAGACGCGCGGATCGCTCGATGCGACCTACGCGAGCCTCAAACGCGATCCGGCTTTCAGCGACTATTGGACCGGACAATACAATACACGGGATAGTACGAGTATTACGCCGCAGGCGGCTATTACACTGGGCTACAATCTTCTGACGACCACGCCACCGACGATCAAAGGACCCGGCACGTGCGCGGGGAATTGGACGAAGGACTGTTCCTTCGCGATCAACTTCCCGGACCACGTGCAGCCTATCCTGACCGCCAAGTGCGCGAGCTGTCATTCCGGCGCGACGCCGGATGCTGGGCTCGATCTGAGCAATACACTCGCCGGTGCGACCGGACGCGTAATCGGCTACGACGAACTATTGGTCGGTGATCCACTGCTCGATGCGAACGGGTTACCGATCATCACCATCGACGGCGACGGTGACGTGCGCATCGAGCGCGAATCGGCGGCAGTGCAAGAAGGAAGCGCGCGTTCGAGCCGACTCATCGAGCGCATCTTCGAACAGATGCTGAAAGCGGCGGCGGTCCAATCCACGCAGCGATTATTTTGTCGCGCGGGCGGCTCCGGCTGCACGACCGTAACCGGCACGACCGCGACCTGGTTGGATCACAGCGGGTATCTGAACGCCTCGGAGAAGCGGCTGGTGACGGAGTGGGCCGATCTCGGCGCGCAGTACTTTAACGATCCGTTCGATGGCACCGGCGCGGTGCGTTCGGCCGCGGCGGTATTGTCGGAAGCAGTGTTCGGTTGCCGAGTACAGCCCATCTTGCAGGCGAACTGCGCGAGCTGCCACCAGCCTTTCGGCGGCAACGGTTCGAGCAGCGGAGCGCCGAACGCGAATTTCGTGGCGAACCGCTTCGTGTTGACGGGTAATGCGGAGGCGGATTTCAGCGTAACGGCGTCGATGGTGACCAATCTGGGTGCACCCGATTCGAGCCTGTTGCTGCTCAAGCCGTCGAATTCGACGACGAGTGTGCCGCCGGCGCCGGTGCATCCGGACCTGCCGGGCGCGGCCGTGGGCACGGCGGTGCTGCCGGCCGGATCGACGAACTACAATATGTTGCGTGATTGGATCGCCGGCACATTGACTTGTCCGTGATCGCGACGCGTTGGAGTAAGGGTTTAATCGGGGCCGCCTTGTGCGGCCTCGGCCTTGTTGCCTGCGGCGTCGAGGTACCGAACCAAGCCGCCGTGACGGCGTCGGAACTCTGCGCCAACGACTTCGATGCCTGTGTGATGCCCGTGCTCTCCGGCCAGATTCGGCGCCGCGGCGGGGCGATCGTCAGTTGCACCGACGGCAACTGCCACGCGGTCGGCGGGAACGGCGGGCGCTTCACGCTCGGCGCGGACAACACCGTCAATTTCGCGGTCGTAAAGAGCTTCGTCAACTTCACGAGTCCCCACGACAGCCTGTTATTGGTTGAACCGACGCAAGACGATGTGTCGCCCTCGCCGGTAGCCGCTTTTCACGGCGGCGGGGAGATCTTCCCGAGCCGCACCGATGCCTGTTATCTGGCGATGTACAATTGGATCAGCAATCAGATCCCCGATGCGAGCACGACGGGCTCTTGCGGATGCACCCCGGTAGCGGACACATTCGTCAGTTGTGGCTATCCTCCGTGACGAGAGGTTGGGGGGTGCGCGCAGAGCCAACCGGATATCTCATCATCGGCCGATTCGCCAAGCAGCTGTGGTTACTCGTGCTCCTACTGTTGAGCTTTTCGGTTTGCGCGGACGAGACGTTCGAGCGCGTCAGTGTCGTCGATCCATACCTCGAGCTTCGTACCGGACCCGGACGCGGTTATCCGATCACGACGATCGCCGAGCGCGGCGAGTCGGTGGAAATCCTGGGGCGCCGCACCGACTGGTTCAAGGTGCGCACGGCGCGCGGTAAGGAAGGTTGGGTGGTGCGCGAGCAAATGGAACGCACGTTGACCGAAGCCGGCGTCAAAACGACGTTTCGCGACGTGTTGGTCGAGGACTATCTGCGTCGCCGGGTGGAATTCGGTTTTGCCTACGGCCAATTCGAATCCGACCCGATTTTGACCGCGCATATCGGCTATCGGCTGCATGATAATTTTTTAGCGGAACTCGCGCTATCGCAGGTGCCGGGTGATTTCTCCAGTACATCGCTTTTCTACGCGTCGATTGTGTCGCAGCCGTACCCCGACTCGGATTGGTCGCCGTTCTTCTCGCTCGGGTACGGAAAATTCAACAACAAGCCGAAGGCGACGCTGGTGAGCGCCATCGAGACCAACGCCGATTTGGCCAATGCCGGGCTCGGCGTGCGTTATTACCTGACACGGCGATTTGTCGCGCGGTTTGAATTCAAGCAGCACGTCACGCTGATCGATTTCAACCGCACCGACAGTTTCAAGGAATGGTCGCTCGGTATCTCCGCTTTCTTTTAACGGACTCATGAAAACGACTCTTAAACTGCTTTTGCTGGCATGCTTGTTGGGCGCGGTGGTATCGGTTCCGGTCCGGGCGCAGTCGCAGACGCCCGTGATTCAGCCGGAAGTGGACCGACGCAATATCCGAATACCGAAGATTAACGTCGATGATATCGAGATCGGCTTATACGGTGGCGTGCTCAGTGTGCAAGACTTTGGCGCGAATTCAGCCGCGGAGTTTCGCGCCGCCTATCATCTGACCGAGGACTTCTTTATCGAGGGGACGGTCGGCCGCTCGACCGTATCGGACGAATCGTTTCGGCGGCTCGGCATTCCGATCTTCACACAGCAGGAAACGAACCTCGACTACTATCACCTGTCGGTCGGATACAACCTGTTTCCGGGCGAGATCTTTTTCGGGAAGAACTGGGCCATGACGTCGGCGGTGTACTTGATCGGCGGCGTCGGCAGCGTCAAGTTCAACAATGAGAACTCGACTTCGTTTAACTTCGGCATCGGCATCCGTGTGTTGCCGGCGGACTGGCTGGCGGTTCGCGTCGAGATGCGCGATTTGTTGTTCGAATCGGACATACTCGGTAAGAACGAATTGAAACACAACTTCGAGCTCGTACTGGGGCTCGGCGTGTATTTCTGAGTACGCGCTTCGACCTACTACTCGCGATGAACGTCGGGAGAAGGGAACAAGCTCATTATAGGGAGACAGTGAAATGCGAGCGACGATAGTGGCTGTAACGATAGTGGTGACCGCCGCTCTGGTAGATGTTTCGCACGCGGCGTTGCCGGCGGTCGGATCCGTGGCGCCGGACTTCGCGTTAAAGAGTGGATCGGGCCGCAATGTTCGCTTAAGCGAACTGCGCGGGCAGGTCGTTTTGATAAATTTCTGGGCCAGCTGGTGCGGGCCGTGCCGCGAAGAGCTGCCGCAGCTCGAAAAATTGCAGGCACGGTACCGAAGCGCGGGTTTCACGCTGCTTGCGGTTAACATCGACGACACTCGCGCGAACGCGGACGCGATGCTGAGAAAGCTCGGGGTGAAGCTGGTCCCGCTGTATGACACCGACAAACGCACCGCCAAGCGCTACGACGTCGATACCATGCCGGCGACCTTGATTGTCGATCGCGACGGGCGTGTGCGCTACGTGCATCGCGGCTATCGTGGCGGCTACGAAGTGAAGTACGAAGAGCAGGTGCGGGAGTTACTGACAAAATGACGCGGGTATTCCTGATAACGGTGGCAGTTGTGTTCGTGTGCGGCTGCGCCGCGCTCAAACCGTCGGTGAAGCCGTACGAGCGCGAGACGCTCGCGGATCCGTTGATGAGTTTTTCGCGCGATCCGCTGTCGACGAAATACTTGGAGCACGTCTATGAAGTGCGCGAGGCGGCCCAGGGCGGCGGTATTGGACAAGGCGGCGGATGCGGCTGCAACTGAAGAGCGCGTGGCGCCGACTGGCGGCATTTGCCGGGGCGCTGCTCGCGGCGTGGCCGGCGCGCGGCGCGGTGCTGCCCGAGGAGCGGGCGGACGGGATGTATCACTACTACGACGGCGGCGGGACGACGGTCGACGGACCGGCGTTGCTGGTGCGCCGGAATTTTGCCGAGAAGGCGTCAGTCTATGCATCGTACTATGCCGACCACATCAGCGGCGCTTCGATCGACGTGGTGACCACCGCGAGCCCATACAAGGAGGCCCGCCAGGAATATACGCTCGGGGCCGACTATTTATATAGGAATACGACCATGGGGTTGTCCTTCACCAGCAGCGACGAACGCGATTACCAGGCGAACACCTTCGGACTGACGATCGCGCACGAAATCTTCGACGATTTGACGACCGTCAGTCTCGGTTACAGCGTCGGAAACGATACGGTCGGTAAGACCGGAACCGAATTCAGCGAACCGCTGGATCGGTATCAGTATCAGCTCGGTGTGTCGCAAATTTTCACTAGAACGTTCGTGATGAGCGTGAACTATGAAGCGACTCTCGAGAGCGGCTACCTGAACAGCCCGTACCGTGCCGCGCGGCTGCAAGGTTTGTTGGTGCCGGAAGCGTATCCGCGCACGCGCGACTCTTACGCGATTGCCATACGCGGCGTAAAAGGATTGCTCGACGAGAACGGACGCGTCTACGCCTCCGTCAAGTTTGGTTATCGATCGTTTTGGGACACCTGGCAGATCAAGGCGGATACCATCGAGCTAAGTTACGCCACGCGCTACTGGGACCGCTGGACCTTTGAGCCGCACTATCGGTATTACAAGCAGTCGGCGGCGTCCTTTTATAGCGACAACTTTCAGACGCCGATGACCTTCATGGCGCGCGACAAGGAGCTATCGACGTTCACGAGCAACACCATCGGTGTAAAAGCCACGTATGACCTGGGACAGAGTGGGTTTGTCTTCAGGCGATCGGCCGTTACGATCGCGGCGGATCTGTTACTGTTTGACTACCGAGACTTCACCGACGTGCGTAACGGCGAGCCGTACTCCTTCAATGCGGCGGTCTTTCAACTTTACTTCTCCGGGTGGTTTTAACGCCATGATGAAACTAGCGCGATTGCTTCTGCTGTGTTGCGTCGCCGCGATGAACGCCGCGGTGGCGGCCGACGACGAGACAAAAACAAAGGGCGGCCAAGCGCTCGACACGCGAATTCAAACCCTGAAAAAGGAAGTCATCGAGTTGAATCGCGACTTGTTGGCGCTCGAGGAAGAGCTATTGTTCCCGGCGAACACGCAGGTCGCGGTGTTCCTGTCGATGGACGTGGGGACGTTGTTTCAGCTCGATTCGGTGCAGGTCAAGTTCGACAACGGCGTGGTGGCGAACTACCTGTATACCGACCGCGAGGTGCAGGCGCTGTATCGCGGCGGGGTGCAGCGGCTCTATCTCGGTAACCTTCGCACCGGGAGCCATGAGCTGGTCGCGGTATTCACCGGCAAAGGGCCGCACGATCGCGACTATCGTCGCGGGGCAACGCTAACGTTCGACAAAGCCACCGGACCGAAGTACATCGAGCTGCAGATTCGCGACGAAACACGCAGTCAGCAGCCGGAGTTTCACGTGAAGGAGTGGCAGTAGGGCAGCCATGGCCGCGCGGCGTTATTCGATAGCCATGCTGCTGGGAACGCTGGCAATCGCCGCCGCTCCGCTGCGCGCGGACGAACGCCGAGTGGTTCAGAATCCCCATTTTGGTTCGGTGCTGTTCGAGTTCTATCAGGATAACTATTTTTCCGCGCTCACGCGGGTGATGACGGAGCAGAAGTTCGATCGGCTCGCACCCCACGCGGAAGAAGCCGAACTGCTGCGCGGCGGTATTTTATTGTCGTACGGCGCGCACCAAGAGGCCGGTCGAATTTTCGAGCGTCTGATCGCCGAGGGTGCCGGCCCGGCGACGCGCGACCGCGCTTGGTTTTATCTGGCGAAGATTCGCTACCAGCGCGGCTACATCGAACAGGCGGAGGACGCCATCGCCCGCGTCGAAGGCACGCTGCCGGGCGAACTCGAAGAAGAACGGCGGCTCCTGCACGCGAATCTCTTGATGCGGCGGGAACAGTACCAAAAAGCAGTGGACGTGTTGCAGCGCCTCCCGCCGCGTTCCGACTGGGCCTCGTACGGCCGGTTCAATCTCGGTGTGGCCCTTGTTCGCGTCGGCGAGCGCGAGGCCGGCGTGAAACTGTTGGAGGCGCTTGGCCGAATACGCGTGCCCAACGAGGAACTCGCGGCGCTGAAAGACAAGGCCAACGTCGCGTTGGCCTACGCGTTTTTGCAGGAAAACCAACCGGCGCGCGCGAAGACGTACCTCGAGCGCGTGCGCCTGAACGGCCTGATGTCGAATAAGGCGTTGCTGGGCCTCGGTTGGGCGGATTCGGCGCTCGACAACAACGAGCGCGCGTTGGTGCCGTGGGTCGAATTGGCGCACCGCAATGCGGTCGATGCCGCGGTGCAGGAGTCGTTGCTCGCCGTGCCGTATGCATTCGGAAAGCTCGGCGCCTACAAGCAGTCGCTCGACGGCTATGAGACGGCGCTCGCGACCTACACGCGCGAGTCCAATCGACTGGATGAGGCGATCACGGCCATTCGCGAAGGCAAGCTCGTCAGCAATATTCTGCGCGCGAATCCGGCGGACGAGGCCGGCTGGTTTTGGCGCATGCAAAATCCGCCGGATGTTCCCGAAGCGCGTTATCTGACGCAAATGCTCGCGAGCCACGATTTTCAGGAAGCGCTGAAAAACTATCGCGATTTGCGCTTCCTCGAGCAGAACCTGGAACACTGGTCGCGGCAGATTCAGGTCTATCGCGACATGGTGGCGAACCGGCGCCAAGCGTTTGCCGAACGCCTGCCGCGGGTCCTATCGCGGGAACGCACGCTCGGTCTGGAACGGCTGCGCGCCGCCGCCGTCGCGCGTGCCGGCGAGCTTGCCCGCATCGAGCGCGAAACCGATACCGCCGCGCTCGCCGACGACAAGGAGCGCGAGCTGCTCGAACGCCTCGAGCGGGTGAAGCGCGCGCTCGCGGGTGCGCCGGATGCCGAGGCGGCGGAGAAGTTTCGGCGCTATCGCGGCCTGCTCGCGTGGGATTTGTCGGCGAAGTACGGCGAGCGCCTTTGGGAGGCGAAGAAAGAACTGCGCGACACGGAGCGGTTGTTAAGCGAGGCCGAGGAGCGTCGAGCGGCGCTGACGCAGGCGCAAATCGATGCCCCGCGCACCTTCGATGCCTTCGCGCAGCGTATCGAGACGCTGCGGGCGGAAATCGAGCGGATGCGCCCGGCGCTGGCGCAAGCAGCGCAGGCGCAGGAACACTTCTTGGGCGAACTCGCGGTGGAAGAGCTGGCGCGCCAGCGCGAACGCATTGCCGCTTACGTCACGCAGGCCCGATTCGCGGTCGCGCAGATTTATGATCGAGCGGTGCGCAATGAAGAGGTCCGCAAGGAATGAAACGCGCGACGCTAACGGCGATCACTTGCCTGGTCGTGGCGTGTGCCACCGCCCCGGAGGAGCGCGGCACGCTGAAGAGCCTCGAACGCGAACAGGTGACGATCGAACGCGACGCCGCGATCGCGGCGAGTCGCCAGGCGGCGATGCAGGCGTATCGAAAATTTCTCGATGCCGCGCCGCGCGACACGCTGCGCCCGGAGGCGATGCGTCGCTTGGGCGACTTGGTGCTTGAGGGTGAAGGCGCCGGCGACGAAACCAAACGAGCGGAATATGTCGAGGCGATCAAAGTTTATCGGCAGTTGCTGCGCGGCTATCCGCGGTTTCCCGGCAACGATCGCGTCATGTATCAACTGGCGCACGCCTACGAGCAAAGCGGCGACCTGAAAGCGGCGCTGCTGACGCTTGACGATCTCGTCGCCAACTACCCGGCGAGCGCGCATCGCGACGAAGCCGAGTTTCGTCGTGGCGAGTTGTTATTCACCGTGCGCGACTACGCATCGGCCGAGCAGGCTTACCGCACGGTCCTGGGCCACGCCGATTCCCCGTTCTACGAACGCGCCCTGTATATGCACGGCTGGTCGCTGTTCAAGCAGGCGAAGCTCGATAGCGGGCTGCAGTCGTTTTTCCAGGTGCTCGATCGCAAGCTGTCGAACGGCCCCGCGGCAGCGGCAAACGATATGGCGACGCTGACGCGCGCCGATCGCGAATTGACCGAAGACACATTTCGGGTGACGAGCCTTAGTCTGGCGAATTTGCAGGGAGCCGAATCGATTTCGAAGTACACGGCCGCGCCCGGCCGGCGCGGCTATGAGTTCCACATTTATCGTGAGTTGGCCGATCTCTACGTGAAGCAGGAGCGGGTGAAAGACGCCGCCGACACGCTGAATAGTTTCGCGCGACTTTATCCGACGCACCCGCAGGCGCCGCTGATGCAAGCGCGTGTCATCGACTTGTACCAAAAGGCGAACTTCGCGTCGCTCGCGCTCGACGCCAAGAAGGAATACGTCCAGCGCTACGGTGTCGCGAGCGATTTCCGGCGCGCCAACACCCCCGAGGCGTACGCGCCGGTAATGAAGCTCGTGCAAACCCACTTGCAGGAACTCGCGCGCCACTACCACGCGGTCGCGCAAAAGAGCAAGACGAGCGTCGATTACCGGGAAGCGACGCGCTGGTATCGCGCTTACCTCGAGTCGTTCCCGGGCGATCCGCAGGCGCCGGGGATGAACTTCCTGCTGGCGGAACTGCTGTTCGAGGACAAGCACTATCTTGAAGCGATCGTCGAGTACGAACGCACGGCGTACCGCTATCCCGCGCATCCGAAATCGGCCGAAGCGGGTTACGCAGCGCTGTTGGCGTATACGGCGCAGGAGAAGCTGGCGCCGGCGGAGGCGCGCAAATATCGGTTGGCCGGCGCGGAGAGCGCGCTGCGCTTCGCGCACGTCAACCCGCAAGATCCGAGAACGCCGCGCGTGCTGACCGATGCCGCCGAGAAATTTTACGCGTTGCGCGTGCCGGACCGCGCATTGACGGCCGCGCAACGGGTGCTTGCCATCGAGCCGCCGGTGGCGCCCGAGCTGCGCCGCACGGCGTGGACGGTGGCGGCGCACACGCAATTCGACCAAGGCGCCTTCGAGCAAGCCGAGCCGGCGTATCAGCAGGCGCTGGCGCTGACGCCGGCCACGGCGGTGGTCCACGGCGCACTTACGGAACGATTGGCGGCTTCCATCTATAAACAGGGCGAGCAGGCGCGCGGCGTCGGGCAATTGCGCGCGGCGGCAACGCACTTTCTACGCGTCGGGCAGGTCGTGCCGTCGTCCGCGGTTCGCGCAACGGCGCAGTACGACGCCGCCGCCGCGTTCATCGCGCTGAAGGATTGGAACGACGCGGCAAGGACGCTCGAAGATTTTGGCGCAAGGTTTCCGAAACACCCGCTGCAGGCCGATGTGCCGGCCAAACTCGCCGTCGTTTACCTGGAGGGCGGTCAACCGTTGAAGGCCGCCGCCGCGTTGGAGTCGCTTGCCGGCAGCAAGAACGACGCGGTCGTGTCGCGCGAGGCGCTGTGGCAGGCGGCGGAGCTGTATGAGAAGGCCAATCGCCCGCAGAACGCCGCCACCGTCTACGCGCGCTACGTGCAACAGTTTCCGACCCCGCTCGCGCCGGCCATTGAAGCACGCTATCACCTGGTGCAACTCGCGGAAAAGCACGGGCAGTCGAGCGAACGCCTCGCTTGGGCGCGGAATCTCGCCGATGCCGAGCGCCGCGGCGGGCGCGAGCGTACCGATCGAACGCGTTACCTCGGCGCATTGTGTGCGCTGATCGCGGTTGAACCGCTCGAACAGCAATACCGCAGCGTCCGGTTGGTCGAACCGCTGAAACAGAGTCTCAAGCTCAAGAAGGCGAGCATGCAGAAGGTGCTCGATGCCTACGGCGCGGCGGCCGACTATGGCGTCGC
>DASWLD010000122.1:0-28713 GCA_036396275.1 Burkholderiales bacterium | reverse complement strand
CCACCTCGCAACCGAAGCCGCCTAACCAATGACCGTAAAATCCGACAAATGGATCCGCCGCATGGTGCAGCAACACGGCATGATCGAGCCGTTCGAACCGGGGCAGGTGAAGGCGAATAACCGAGGCGCGGTCGTGTCCTACGGCACGTCGAGTTACGGCTACGATATCCGTTGCTCGAACGAGTTCAAGATTTTCACGAATATCAACGCGGCCATCGTCGACCCGAAGCACTTCTCGGCTAACAGCTTTGTCGACTTTCGCGGCGACGTGTGCATCATTCCTCCGAATTCGTTCGCGCTCGCGCGCACCGTCGAGTATTTCCGGATTCCGCGCAATGTGCTCACGCTCTGCCTCGGCAAATCGACGTACGCGCGCTGCGGCATAATTGTGAACGTGACGCCGCTCGAACCCGAATGGGAGGGTCACGTCACGCTCGAATTCTCCAACACGACGCCTCTGCCGGCCCGCATCTACGCGAATGAAGGCGTGGCACAGGTGATCTTCTTGGAGTCCGATGAAGTGTGTGAGACATCATATAAGGATCGCGGCGGTAAGTATCAGGGACAACAGGGCGTGACGCTGCCGAAGATTTGATTGGAAGATTTAGGACACCGCAAATAAAAAGCCCCGTCCTTCCGGACGGGGCAAGCTCGCTTAAGGGGAGGCGAGGAGGAACAGCTCCACTGAATCTGCGCTTGCGCGCGGGGTGACCCAATCCACGCGGACCACGTCCTTGCGAGATAGTGCGTACGCCGTGTCCAGGGGGGCCGGCGTCCGGCCATCTCTCGGAACGCTCCCGGTTCCGTTGGTAATCTTTGCCGAGTCGTCGCCCTCGCGACGTGCTTGCTGCCGACTTCCGTTTCCGGGATCTTCCTTGATCCGGCGACGTCCGCGTCGATGAAGACCACGCCGATGTATTTGCAATCGCCATGCCGGTTTTCGACTTGTCGATTTTTGCGGAAAAACAGGTGAAAGCCGCACGCGCGCATCGGATTGCGCGCCGGGATGTCGGCACGTGCGCCGGCTTTCCGCTGTTCGCCGACGTAATCCCGTCGGCTCACAGCCGGTTTCGAATCAACTCGGCAGCAGTCGCGCGGTAAATGCTTTGAGATACGCCGTCTCGGGAATGGCCGGATGCACCGGGTGGTCCGGCGCTTGATGGCCTTCCTCGATCAGCGCAAGAAATCGATCGACATGTCGGCTTGCTTGCAGCAATACATCGCGCAACGACTCGCGCGCGAAGTGATACGAGCAGGAGCACGACACCAAGATGCCGTCCTTGCCGAGCACTTGCATTGCCATTTGATTCAATCGCCGATAGGCTTGCGTGCCTTCCTTGATGTCTTTCTTGCGCTTGATCAGCGCCGGCGGATCGAGCACGACGACGTCGAACCGCTCGCGCTCGGCGCGCAGCCGTCGCAACAATTCAAAGGCATCGTCCTGCTCGATGCGAACGCGCTCGCTCAAACCGTTCAATTCGGCGTTGCGCCGAATGCCCGCGACCGCGATGGTCGAGCTGTCGGCGCAAACGACTTCGGTCGCGCCCGCGCCCGCGGCGTTCAACCCGAAGCCGCCGAGATAGCTGAAGACATCCAACACGCGCGCGCCCTTGGTGTACGCGCGCAGCCGCGCGCGATTCATGCGTTGATCGTAAAACCATCCGGTTTTTTGGCCGGTACGGAGCGGCACCTCGAAGCGCACCCCGTGCTCCACCACTTCCACCGTTTCCGGCACATCGCCAAGCACCGCTTCGCTGTAACTTGGCAACCCTTCGAGCGCGCGTATCGAGGAATCGTTGCGCAGCCAGATCGCTGCGGGTCGAATAACCTTGTTCAGCGCCGCGATGATCTCGTCTTTGACGCGCTCCATGCCGGCGGTGGTGATTTGCGCGACCAGGACATCGCCGTAACGATCGACGACGAGTCCGGGCAGCGCGTCGGCGTCGCCGAACACGAGGCGATAGAAGGGTTCCGGGAACAATCGCTCGCGCAGGGAGAGCGCAATATTCAAGCGATGCGTCAGCAGCGATTGATCGAGCACGTAGCGCGGATCGCGTGACACGAGTCGCGCGCAAATGAGCGCGTGCGGATTGACGTAGCCGGTGCCGAGAACATGACCCTTTGCGTCTTCGACAATTACGGCTTGCCCGGATTCGAACGCTGTCAGGGGCGTCGCTTGGGTGTCGACTTCGTTACTGAAGATCCAAATATGTCCCGCGCGCAGGCGATGGTCTTCGTTTTTGCGCAAACGCAACGGTGCGAGCGTAGTGGTCAATGCCACGGCGGCACATTCTACGAAAGGGAGATGAGAACGACGCGTAGCGTAGGCGAAGCCGACCTGAGAATCAAAAAAGGATCGACCGTTCCTTGATCGATTGGTGTCGCGTCCGCGTTGTTGCCGCGCGGGCTACATTTGCCGAAAGCGCCGGATTTTGCCGTCGGATAGGCCCACGACATAAAGCTCGCCGGCTTCGTCTTCGCCGAACGAGCTCAGGTTGAATCTCGCCATCGTCGCCACCTGCGTGTTGCTGAGGACCGTTTTCGTGCTGGCGTCGTAGACCAAGGCCCATATGCGGCCGTTGCCGAAGTCGCCGTAGACGTAAACGCCGGCATAGTCGGGCAAACCCGGGCCGTGGTACACGTAGCCGCCGATGACGGTGGTGCCGATGGTGCGATCATAGTCGAGCACCGGCGCCATGAAATCGGTGAGCGGCAGATTCATCGGATTGATGTTGGAGCGGTTTCCTTCGTAAATCCGCCAGCCGTAGTTGCCGCCCTTCACGATGACGTCGACTTCTTCGCGTGTGCTTTGACCTACGTCGCCGACCCACAAACGGCCGGTCGCGCGGTCGAAGCTCATGCGAAACGGATTGCGCATTCCGTAGGCCCAGATTTCGCCCATCGCGCTCGGCGTCGACACGAACGGATTGTCGGCGGGCACGCGATTGTTCGGGTCGGTGTCGATGCGCAGGATTTTGCCGAGCAGCACACCGAGATTCTGGGCGTTGTTCATCGGATCGTTGCCGTCGCCGCCGTCGCCGGTGGCGATGTACAGCTTGCCGTCGGGGCCGAACGCAATCATGCCGCCGTTGTGGTTGGCGAACGGCTGATCGAATTCAAGCAGAATCGTTTCCGAATTCGGGTCAGCCTGATCCGAATCGCCGGCGCTGATCTTGAATCGAGCCACGCGCGTGCGATACGGAAACGTGGCTGCATTCGAATTCGGATTGGTGATTGTGTAGTTCACGTAGAAGAAGCCGTTCGCCGAGTAGTTCGGATCGAACGCCAAGCCCAACAGCCCCAGCTCCCCGCCTGACACGAATCGCGTCTGTGGCAGCGTCGCGATATCGAGAAACGTCCGCGTCGACGCGCCCGCCGGATCGTTTGGAAAAACCTGGATTTGACCGCCCTGTTGGACTACGAACAAACGGTTGGTGCCGTCGCCGGCATGCGTGATGAAGACCGGGCTCGTGAAGGTGAGGTCAGGGAATGCGAACTCCGACTGAAGCGTCGGCAGCGTTCCAGTCGGCGGCGGCGAGGTAGGCGTTGACGAGGGTGGCGTGCTGACGCCGTCCTGCTTCCCGCATGCCGCCAATAAGAGAATCACGCACGCTATGCGTAACCACATCAGAACCTCCCTGCCTATCCGCTCGGTTATCGTGGTACGGGGCGCAGTTCATGATATGCGCGGGAACGCAATCCGGATCTGCGCAACGGACGAACGCGCTGGGCGGGATGCTTGACCGGTATTTCTGGGGTGCGAGTTTGCTTGGTCGAGTCTTCTTGAATAGCGGCGCTGCGATTGGCGCGCATTAGCGCACCCAGCGCCAGAACCCGAAGACTCCAACCACGGCAATCGCGCTCGAAACAAGAAAGGCCGCGGCGACACCGTAAAGGCTCCAGAGCCCGCCGAGCAGTAGCCCTGCCGGAATCGCGGCGAGGCCGACGATCATGTGGAACCAGCCGAAGGCGGTGCCGCGTTCGGCCGGCGCGGCGAGGTCGCGCACCAGCGCGCGCTCGGCGCCTTCGGTGAGACCGAAATAAAACCCGAGCGCGAGGCCCCAGGTCCATAGCATCGTCGGTTTCGTGACGAACGCGAGTGCGAACAGCGTCACCGCGTAGAGCATCCAGCCGGTGAGAATGAACGGGCGGCGACCGACGCGATCGGTGTGGCGGCCGGCTTGTTCGGACACGCCGACCTTCACGACGTGCATCGCCGCCCAGAAGAGCAGCAGCTCGACGACCGACATGCCGAGCTCGTGTCCGCGCAGCAGCATGAAGGTTTCCGGAATTTTTCCGAGCGTGAAGACGCCGATCGCGAGAAGGTAGGCGCGTGTTACCGGCGACAGTGCGCCCCACACGAGCGGCGCCTGCTGCGTTACCGGAGCCGCGGCGCGCGGTGCTTCCTTTACACCGAACGCGATCAAGGCCACGGTCGCGATGCCGGGAATCGCCGACAGCGCGATGACGATGTCGAGGCGCTCGGTGCCGAAGTAGACGATCGCCGCGGCCGCGAGCGCGCCGAGCACGGCGCCGGCGTGATCGAGCGCGCGCGCGAACCCGAACGCCTGGCCGGCTTGATCGTCGGGCACGCTGTCGGCAATCAAGGCGTCGCGCGGCGCGGTGCGGATGCCTTTGCCGATGCGGTCGGTGACGCGAATACCGAGCACCGTGAACCACGATCCAGAAAAACCGATGAGGGGGCGCACGACGTTCGACAACAAATAACCGGCGATGACGTAGGGTTTGCGCCGATGTCCGGATTGATCGGAGCGCCGCCCGGCCCAGAGTTTGAGCAGGTTCGACACCGCATCGGCCGCGCCCTCGATCAGCCCAAGCGCGACCGGCCCGGCCGCCAGCACGGTCGCGAGCAACAATGGAATCAGCGGCACGACCATTTCGCTGGCGAAATCGTTGAGCAGGCTGACGAAGCCGACAACGACCACGGTTCGCGGCAATGAACCCGTCGACCACGGAAGAAACTTCATCGCTCGCGATTCCCCGTTCGCATTCAGACATTATACGAGGGGGCGTGACGCGTTCGCATAGTCATTGATACATCCGTTTGGGAAGATCGCGCGCGCGACACAGATGACCCAGGGGCTGTGCGGCAAGGTATGCGGCGCGTTTCGACTCGCGCGTGAAGCGTCGCGACTAGCGCACCGCGCTGGCGAACCGCGAATGGCCGCGGCTGCGCGCGGGCGATTCGCTCGATGCCACGAAGGCGTCGCGCTTCGGCCGTCGGATACGTCCGTGCGGGCAGGAAAACTCGCGGCGATCCGGCCGGTTCGACCCGCGCCGCGGCGGCGCGTAAGTGTTGCGCTACGATCGCCCGGGCCTGATTATGCGCGCCGAAAGTTCCGCTATATTTACTCCGACACCGCCACCGTGCCACCCCATCCCCCGGGAGATGAGTCATGCGCCGATTGTTGTATGAGTAACATCCTGTTTCTCTGCCCGACACATCGGGATTATCGCGAAATTGAAGTACTCGGACTCCACCAACGCCACCGGATTCGCTTCCACGACTACGCCAGTCTGCTCCTCGAAGAACTCGTCGCGCACGAACCGCCGCCGAGCACCGAGCTTGCCGACCCGCGCGACGAGATTCGTCGGATTCTCGCGTGCTACCGTGGCGCGGGCATAGACGGCGTCGTTAGCACCGACGACTATCCCGGCAGCTCGCTCGCCGCGATCGTCGCCGCGCAACTCGGCCTCCCGGGCGTCGCGCCCGCCGTCAATCTGCGCTGCCAGCACAAATACTTCTCGCGCCTCGACCAGCAACGCTTCGCGCCGCAAGCGACCCCTGCCTTTCAGTTGTGCGCGCAAGGCTGCCCGAGACCGCCCTCGTTGCCATATCCGGTATTTGTCAAGCCGGTCAAATCGTTTTTCTCGGTTGGCGCCTATCGCGTCGGTTCGGACGCGGAATTTCTTCGCGTGCGCGAGAAATCGGATCTCGGCGCGGCGTTTTTCGATCCGTTCGCAACCTTACTCAAGGAGTACACTGGGCTCGATTTCGGTGCGCGCACGATCGTCGAGGACTTATTGCAAGGCTTTCAGGTGACGGTTGAGGGGTACGCGCAGAACGGGAACGTGCATGTCATCGGTGTCGTCGACTCCATCATGTTTCCGAATACCTTGTCGTTTCAGCGTTTCGAGTATCCGTCATCGCTTGCGCCGGCGGTTCAGCGGCGCATGGCGGACATCGCCCGGGCCGTGATAGCCGGGATCGGCTTCGACCACGGCTTGTTGAATATCGAAATGATGTACGACCCGGACCGCGATTCGATTCATATCATCGAAATCAATCCGCGCATGGCGTCGCAGTTCGCCGATTTGTACGAGAAGGTGGACGGCACGAATACGTACGAGGTGTTGTTCGATCTTGCGCTTGGCAAGTCGCCGGTGGTGCGCCACCGGCAAGGTGCGCATCGTTATGCCGCGAGCTGCGTGCTGCGCACTTTTGAGAATGCGTTCGTTGCGCGCGTACCGGATGCGGAAGAAATCGCGCAACTTCACGCGCGATATCCGGACGTACGTGTCGAGGTATTGGCGACGGCGGGACGACGCCTATCGCAGGAAATGCAGGACGGCGGCAGTTATCGCTACGGAATTGTAAATATTGGCGGGCGCGACCGCGACGACGTGCTCGCGACCTTCGAGCGGTGCCGCGCGGATCTACGTTTCGTTCTCGAACGCGTCGACGCGCGACCCGATCCGCCGTTTCTCAAAGTGGCGAGCGCGTAGGTGTGCCGGCGCTAGAACGGGAGCGTCGCGTTCGGCCGCACCGCGAGGACGAGCTTTCGAAACTGGTCTTTGATGCGATCGAGGGCTTCGGGCGTATCGCCTTCGAAACGAAAGACGAGCACGGGGGTCGTATTCGAGGCGCGCACCAGACCGAAGCCGTCCGGGAAATCGGCGCGCAGCCCGTCGATGGTCGTCACTTTCGCGCCGGGGACTTCGGCGCGCTGCACCAATTCCTTGATGACGGCGTGATGCTCGCCTTCGGCGAATTTTAGATTCAACTCCGGCGTATTCACCGTGTTTGGGAGCGAGGCAAATACTTCGCGCGCCGGGCGAGGGTCGCGCGACAGTAGTTCCAGCAGTCGTGCGCCGGCATAGAGACCGTCGTCGAAGCCGTACCAGCGTTCTTTAAAAAAGATGTGCCCGCTCATTTCGCCGGCGAGTAGCGCGCCGGTCTCCTTGAGTTTTGCCTTGATGAGGGAGTGGCCGGTCTTCCACATGAGCGGCTTTCCGCCGCCGGCGCGGATGGCGTCGTCGAGCTTGCGTGAGCACTTCACGTCGTAAATGATCGTCCCGCCGGGGTTGCGCGTGAGCACATCGCGTGCAAACAGAATCATCTGCCGATCGGCCCAGATAATGTTGCCTTCGTTCGTGACGACGCCGAGACGATCGCCGTCGCCGTCGAACGCGAGGCCGACGTCGTAGCCGCCGCCGCGCACGGTATTAATAAGTTCGACGAGATTTTCCGGTTTGCTCGGGTCGGGGTGATGATTTGGAAAGTTTCCATCGACCTCGCAATACAACTCGGTCACGTCCGCCCCGAGGCGTCGAAAGAGTTCCGGCGCGTACGCGCCGGCGACGCCGTTGCCGCAGTCGACGGCGATACGCATCTTGCGCGCGAGTTTGACGTCGCCGGAGATGCGATCGAGATACGCGCGGCGCACATCGACGGCGCTTATCGTTCCGGGCGACGCCGCTTGGACAAGTTCGTTTTCAACCAATCGCCGACGCAGATCCTGAATCGCGTCGCCGGACAAGGTTTCCCCGGCGATCATGATTTTCAAACCGTTGTAATCCGGGGGGTTGTGGCTGCCGGTAACGCTGACGCCGGAGCCGGTTTTGAGATGATGCGTCGCGAAATAGAGCACGGGTGTCGGCGCCTGACCGATGTCGAGCACATCGCAGCCGGATCGCGCGAGACCGCGCGCCAGCGCCTGAATCAAATCGGGCCCGGAAAGACGACCGTCGCGCCCGACGGCGAAACGTTGACTGCCGCGCGCACGCGCCTCGGAGCCGACGGCGTGACCGATGCGCTCGACGATATCGGCCGTAAAACTCTTGCCGACGATGCCGCGTATGTCATAGGCCTTGAAGATTTCAGCCGGTGGCGCGGCGCTTGCGGGGGACGTTTGAGCGGGCATGTGAACCTCTCGGTATCGAGGCTCAAGTGTAAAACATCGGTACGCGGCGGGGCTAGCTTGCCAGTCGGCGCGGCGCTTGCTCCACGTCGCGGCTGCCGTCGAAGAGCTTGGTATTGTTGCGTCCCGCTTCCTTCGCGTGAATCAGCGCCTTGTCCGCGCGCCACAGCACGTCGTCAAACCTCGTATCGGCGTCGGTCATCGCGCTCAAACCACCGGTCCAGAGAAGCCGGTGCACCACGCCGTTCATGAGTGTCAACTCGCGCGGCAGCTGTTGGCGCAGGCGCTGCGCATATTTATCGGCACGCTCGACCGCGGTGTACGGATAGATAATGCAGAACTCATCGCCGCCGAGGCGCGCGAGAAAATCGCTGTGGCGTACGCAGCCGCGCAGGGCTTTGGAGAATTGCACGATCAGCGCATCGCCGCAGTCGTGTCCGTGTTGGTCGTTCACGGACTTGAAGTGGTCGACGTCGATGAGCAGCACCGCCGAGCCGCCCTTGCTCTTGCGCGCCTCGAACAGCTGCCCGAGCCGGCGCTCAAGATGGCGGCGATTGCTGAGTTGCGACAAGTGATCGATCAGTCCGAGATTCTTGAGGCGTTTCTTTTCCAGGACCAGCTTGCGCCCGGAAGCCCGTAGATAGGTGAGCGCGTCGGCGAATTCCCGCAGCGCGATCGGATAGCTTTCGCGCAATTCGCCCTCGCGCACGTCGCGGAACATGCGCGTCAGCGAGCGCACGTCGTGTCGCAGGGCCGCGCCGACGACGCGGTGCAGCCGGAGCAACACCGCTAGGACACCGAACGCGGCAATCGCCATCAGCGCGAGATAGAGCAGGGCGGCGAATCCGAGCGAACCGCGCGGCGCGGGCGCGAGCTCGCGCACGAACAAGAACCCGCAAACGCCGGCGAGCGCGAGGCAGACGCCGGCGAGAAAGCCCGCGTTCAGGAAAACTCGACTCAGGGGTTGCGTCTTCAAATCGCCGCTCCAACAGCGGAAGCTGTCACTCTGAAGAAAGTATATTGAGGAAAACGCGGCCGTGGACCCGGATGTCCGCCGTACTGGACCGCCGGACCGACGCGACGGCATGGATGAGCGCTATTTTTTTCCGGTGTGACCGAAACCGCCGGCGCCGCGCGCCGACGCTTCGAACTCCTGAACGACCTCGAAATCGACCGGTAACACCGGTACGAAGATCATTTGCGCGACGCGTTCGCCGGGTTCGAGCGTGAACGAGGCGCTACCGCGATTCCAAACCGAGATGAACACTTGGCCTTGATAGTCGGAATCGATCAGCCCGACGAGGTTGCCGAGGACGATGCCGTGTTTGTGTCCCAGTCCGGATCGGGGTAGCAGCATCGCGGCCACGCCCGATTGTTTGATATGGATCGCGATGCCGGATGGAATGAGATGAGTTTCTCCGGGCGCGAAGTGAATGTGCTCGTCGATACAGGCGCACAGATCGAAACCGGCGGAGCCGCCGGTGGCGCGGGTCGGCAACGGGAATTCACGTCCGATGCGCTTGTCGAGAATCTTTAATTCTACTCTCTGCATGGTACCTCAGAGCGATTTCGTGAATGAGCGCGCGCGCAAGCGTCGACTTCGGCGCGCGCGGTAGCGCCGTCGCGCCGGCGCGGTCCACGAGCAGCAGTTCGTTGTCGTCGGTCTCGAACGCGAGGCCGTCGCCGACGCGATTCGCCGCTACCAGATCGACGCCTTTGCTCTTTAGTTTTTCGCGCGCGTTGGCTTCGAGGTCGTCGGTTTCGGCGGCGAAACCGACGGTAAAGACGCGCGGTTCGCGATCGGCAACGCTCGTGAGAATATCGGGATTGCGAACCAGTTCGAGGGTGAGTCGTTCCGCGGCCTTCTTGAATTTTCGTTCGGCAGGCTGTGCGGAGCGGTAGTCCGCGACCGCGGCGACGCCGATAAAAATCCGCGCGCCGTCGATCTGCGCGTGCACCGCGTCGTACATCTCTTGCGCGCTCGTAACGCGCACGACCTGCGCCCGGCTCGGTTGCGCCAAGCTCGTCGGTCCCGATATCAGAACCACTTGCGCGCCGGCTTCGATCGCCGCATCGGCGACGGCGTAACCCATTTTCCCGGAACTGCGGTTGGTGATGCCGCGCACCGGATCGATCGCTTCCCAGGTCGGGCCGGCGGTGATCACGACTTTGACGCCGCGGAGTTCTCCGGTTTCGAACAGATGTTCGACGCGCGCGACCAGATCGAGCGGTTCGAGCATGCGTCCGGGTCCGACCTCGCCGCAGGCCTGATCGCCTTCTCCCGGGCCGAAGACGTGAATCTTGCGAGCCCGTAGGACGCGCATGTTCTCTTGGGTCGCCGCGTTCGTCCACATTTGTTGGTTCATCGCCGGCGCTACCGCGACCGGAACCGCGGCCGCGAGGCAGACCGCGCTCAGCAGATCGTCCGCGCGCCCCTGCACCAGACGCGCGATGAAATTCGCGCTCGCCGGCGCGACCAGAATCGCGTCGGCCCAACGTGCGAGATCGATGTGCCCCATCCCGGCTTCGGTATCGGTATCGAGCAAGTGCTGATAAACCGGATGGCCGCTAACGGCTTGCAGTGTCAGCGGCGTGATGAACTCCGCGGCGGCCCGCGTCATGACCACGCGCACCTCGGCACCGGCATCGCGCAGGCGGCGGATCAGATCGGCGGTTTTGTAGGCGGCGATGCCGCCGGTAACGCCGACCAGCAGACGCTTATTCGTCAATGTATCCATATGGTAAAGTGTACCGGTCCCGCCTGGAGACACAACTATATAAGGGAGGTGCCATGGCGATTACCGACTGGCCGGCGGCGGAACGCCCGCGCGAAAAGCTGCTCGCGCACGGGGCGGCAAGTCTTTCCGACGCCGAATTGCTCGCTATCTTCTTTCGAACCGGTGTTCGCGGAAAATCCGCGGTCGACTTGGCGCGCGACCTGTTGAACCGCTTCGGTGGGTTGCGCGGCCTGCTGGCCGCGGATCGCGCGGCGTTGTGTGCGGTGTCGGGCCTCGGTCAAGCCAAATATATTCAATTGGTCGCCGCGCTCGAAATGGGCCGGCGCCATTTGGGCGCGCGCGTCGCCCGCGGCGAGGCGCTGCAATCGCCGCGCGATACGCTCGATTATCTGCAAGCGTCGCTGCGCGATCGGCCGTATGAAGTCTTCTGCTGCCTATTTCTCGACAATCGACATCGGGTATTGGCGTTCGAAGAACTGTTTCGCGGCACGCTCAATGGGACCGCCGTTTATCCGCGCGAGGTGGTGAAGCGGGCGCTCGCGCTCAACGCCGCGGCCGCGATACTGGTGCATAACCATCCCTCGGGCGTGGCCGAACCGAGCCGGGCGGACGAGGTGTTGACCGAGCGGTTGCAGGAAGCGCTGTCGCTGGTCGAGGTTCGGTTGCTCGATCATATCGTCGTCGGGGACGGGGAAACCGTGTCGTTCAGCGAGCGCGGCCTGATTTAAGCGCCCGTCGGACTACACTTGAGGCTGGTGTTCTGGTATAAAACCGCTCCCGTTTTTGGCGTTTTTTTGTTCGGAGTGTATTTCCATGGCCAGAGTCTGTCAGGTTACCGGCAAGCGCGTGTTGAGCGGCAACAATGTTTCGCACGCCAATAATAAAACGCGTCGGCGGTTTCTGCCGAACCTGCACTACCGCCGGCTGTGGGTGGAAAGCGAGAAGCGCTGGGTGTCGCTGCGCCTGTCTCATCAGGGACTGCGCACGATCGACAAGAAAGGCATCGACGCGGTGCTCGCCGATTTGCGCGCCCGCGGCGAGAAAATTTAGTCCGCGGTACCGAGAGGCGCTGAACGATGGCAAAGGCAATTCGCGAAAAGATCAAGCTCGTGTCGAGCGCCGGCACCGGTCACTACTACACCACGACCAAGAACAAGCGCACGATGACCGACAAGTTGGAGTTGAAGAAATACGACCCGGTCGCGCGTAAGCATGTTTTGTACAAGGAATCGAAGATCAAGTAGCTAGCGTTCCGAGTTGGTTTGTTTCCGTTGCGTCAATCGACGCGCGGTTCGTTGCGCCCCGATTCGGATCGACGACCGTCGGCCCGCTATACAAGCCGCGCGGTTTGTGCCATAAATAGAGCCGTTTTGCGGCATGTCTGAAAGGTCGGCTGTGTACGCGTTGAGTCAGCAAGTTCTTCGCACCGATGCCTACGGCATTCCCCTCGAGTGGATCGATTTTCGCGAGGCCGTGCGAGCGTATTATCTGGACCAAGTGGTGTTTTCGCTTGGCGTCCCGCTGTATCGCATTCACGGCGGGCACAATGCGATTACCGGTAATCGATCCGCCATCGAAGTGAATTCCATTGTCGCGACCTCCGGCGACAGCGTCGCGGCGCTCAAGGCCCGTGCCCACTACGTGCCTCCGCTCAATAACCAAGCCCTGTTCGCGCGCGACGCGCACATGTGCATGTATTGCGGCAGTCAATTTGCGGCGCGCGGTTTGTCGCGTGACCACATTTTACCGCTGAGCAAAGGCGGCACCGATTCGTGGAAGAACGTTGTGTCGGCGTGCAAGCGCTGCAACAACCGCAAGGCCGGTCGCACGCCGGAGCGTGCCGGCATGGAATTGCTCGCCGTGCCGTTCGTGCCCACGCACGCGGAATATATCTATCTGCAGGGCAAGCGCGTCTTGGCCGACCAGATGGAATTCTTGCTGGCGCATTTCCCCCATTCGAGTCCGCTGCACAAGCGGCTGTCGCGAACCGCGTAGCGGCGCGATTTTAACGCAAACAAAAAACCCGCCGACGGCGGGTTTTTTGTTTGGTGAGGCGAAATCGATCAGGCGGGCGCCGGCACCAGACGGTAGCTTCGCAGTTTGAACGAGAATTCCTGAAGCGCCTTGATGCCGGTCGCTTCGGCTTGGTGGCACCAATCCTCGATGGCACGACGCAGATGCTCTTGCGTCGCCGCGGAGCGCTGCCAGATATCGGCGAGCTTTTGCTTCATCGCGTACACGGTTTTGAACGTGGTGTTGATCTCCAGCACCCTACTCAGGCCGGTGCGCGCGGCATCGTCGAGAAGCGCGGCCTCGCGCACCATTAGGCGCTTGGCGCGTTTGAGCAGGGCCCACGATTCGCGATCGGAAGGATCCGCCTTCTTCAGTTCCTCGCGATGCACGTGATGCAGGACATCGCGGGTGAATTGCGCCATGACATGGAAGCGCGCGGTTACGACCGCCCTGACGGTGTCGATGTCAATGTGGTCCTTCGCGGTGTCGAGCGTCAGCTCCGGCGGTATCTTCTTCACGCGCGCAAGGCCGATCGTTTCAAGCGTACGTATGTACAGCCAGCCGATGTCGAACTCCCAGCGCTTCGAGGAAAGCTTGGCGGAACTGGGGAACGTGTGGTGATTGTTGTGCAGCTCTTCGCCGCCGATGATGACGCCCCACGGCACGATGTTGGTGCTCGCATCTTGCACTTCGTAGTTGCGATAACCGAAATAGTGTCCGATGCCGTTGATGACGCCGGCGGCGAACAACGGAATCCACGCCATCTGCACCGCCCAGATGGTGATGCCGATCGGTCCGAACAGGACGACATTGATGACGAAAAGCAGCGCGATGCCGTGCGCATTTCGCGGCGCGTAAACGTGCCGCTCCAACCAATCGTCCGGTGTGCCGTGACCGTAGCGGTTCAGCGTCTCGACGTTTCTCGCCTCGGCCTTGTACAGCGAGACGCCGTCCCAAAGAACTTTCTTGATGCCCCACTGCTGGGGGCTGTGAGGATCGTCGGGCGATTCCACCTTGGCGTGATGCTTGCGGTGAATCGCGGCCCATTCCTTGGTGACCATGCCGGTGGTGAGCCAGAGCCAAAACCGGAAGAAATGACCGACGATCGGATGAAGATCGAGCGCCCGATGGGCCTGCTGGCGATGAAGGAAGATAGTGACGGCGGCAATGGTGACATGCGTCGTCGCGAGCGTTACGACGACGTAACCCCACCACGGCAGATCGATCAGTCCGGTCAATGACATCGGCTAGCGCTCCTCGAGGGTCGAATTCAGTATAACCTAATCGTCAAACCTCACCTACCGCGTCAGTCCTTTGGATTTTCCTGAGCAGTGGGCTGGGGCAATGCATCCTTGATGGGGACCGGCCGGCCATCTAGCAATACCCTGCCGTTACTCAGCGTTAATCGGCCCTCGGCATACCAGCGAATCGCGATGGGGTAGATGCGGTGTTCCTCGGTTAGGACGCGGTCCGCCAACGACCGTGGGGTATCGCCGGCGCCGACCGGCACCCGTGCCTGAACGATGATCGGTCCGCCGTCGACTTCGCGGGTGACGAAGTGCACCGAGGCGCCGTGCTCCGCGGCGCCGGCGGCGAGCGCGCGCTCATGCGTGTGCAGACCGGGAAACGCCGGCAAGAGCGACGGATGGACGTTCATTAAGCGCCCCGCGTAGCGATCGATGAATGCGCCGCCGAGGACGCGCATGAAACCGGCGAGCACCACCAGGTCCGGTCGGTACCGATCGATTCGTTGCGACAGTTCTCGATCGAACGATGCACGGTCGGGGAAATCGCGATAATCGATCGCGATCGATTCAATGCCGGCCGCGCGAGCGTTCGCCAATCCTCGTGCCTGCGCGCTGTTACTGATCACGGCGCACAATTCAATCGGAAGCTCGCCGGAGCGCATGGCGCCGATAATCGCTTGCAAGTTGCTTCCACGGCCGGAGATCAGCACCACGACCCGACAACGCGACTTCGGCATGCGGCGTGCGTCGACCACGATCCTAGCGGCGAATGACGACCTCGGGTTCGCCGGTGCCCGTCTGGATCTCACCGACGCGATACGGCGTCTCGCCGGCGCGTTTGAGTTGTTCCATGGCGGCATCCGCGATGTCGGCGGGCAATACCAGCAGCATGCCGATCCCGCAATTGAAGGTGCGATACATTTCATCGTCCTCGACCGCGCCTTGCTCTTGGAGGTACTTGAAGATCGGCGGCCGCGGCCAACGGTCCGCGTCGAGGACGGCGCGCGTCGCGTGCGGCAACACGCGCGGTAGATTGCCGGGGATCCCGCCGCCGGTAATGTGGGCACAGGCGTGTACCGCGTGATCGCGCATGAGCGCCAGTATCGTCTTGACGTAAATGCGAGTCGGCGCGAGCAATACGTCGCCAAGCGTACCGCCATCGAAGCACTGGCCGAGTGTTGCCCGTGAATCCGACAATATCTTCCGTATGAGCGAATAGCCGTTGGAATGCGGCCCGCTCGAAGCCAGGCCGACAATGGCATCACCCGGGCGAACGTTCGAGCCGTCGATGATGCGATCGCGCTCGACGACCCCGACGCAAAAGCCCGCGAGATCGTAGTCCGCGGCCGCGTACATGCCCGGCATTTCGGCGGTTTCGCCGCCGATCAGCGCCGCTCCCGCTTGCCGGCAACCTTCGCCGATGCCGGCGATCACGGAGGTCGCGACGGTGGTATCGAGTTTGCCGGTCGCGAAGTAATCGAGAAAGAACAACGGCTCCGCGCCTTGGACGACGACGTCGTTCGCGCACATCGCGACCAAATCGATACCGATCGTGTCGTGCCGCTTCAGTTCGATCGCGAGCCTGAGTTTCGTTCCGACGCCGTCGGTGCCCGCGACCAGCACCGGGTCGCGATACGCGCCCGGCGGAATCTGAAACAACGCACCGAAGCCGCCGATACCGCCGAGCACGCCCGGACGATGGGTCGACGCCGCGATCGGCTTGATGGCATCGACCAATGCGTCGCCGCGATCGATGTCGACGCCGGCGTCGCGGTAGTTCAGGGGACGGCGCGGTTGATTCAAGGAGTGGACAGACCAAAAGGGTCGCGAGCGGTTATAGTAGGGCCGCAAGCGCCGGCGCGCAAACTTGACTTGATTTCGCGGCGCCATTAGCGTCCCACCGCGCCGCCATGTCGATGAACGTCTCACAGTTGCCCAATCTGATTACGCTTGCGCGTCTGGCGTTGGCACCGGCGTTCGTCCTATTGTTGAACGACCGTGATTACACACTGGCACTGGCCGTCTTCGTGATCGCGGGCGTGTCCGACGGGCTCGATGGATTCATCGCCAAACGTTTTCACTATGAAAGCCGATTGGGCGCCATTCTCGATCCGGTGGCGGACAAGGTGCTGCTGGTCAGCGCCTATGTGATGCTGACGGTGCTCGATCATCTGCCGCTGTGGCTGGTGATCGTCGTTGTATTTCGCGACCTGCTGATTGTCGGCGGCTACGTCGCTTACACGTCCCTGTACGGTCCGGTACACATGCGACCGAGCTGGATCAGCAAACTCAATACGTTCATGCAAATCGCGCTCGTCGTCATCGTGTTGTTCGAGCAAGCGATCGCAACGTCCTATCCGAGCGTCATTGCGCTCTTGGTTTACGCGGTGTTGATTACGACGATCGCGAGCGGCGGTCACTATCTCTGGGCTTGGGGAATCATGAAGGATATCGAACAGGCGCGCGCGCCGCAGCGACATGAATGATGCGCGTGCGATTGCGTGGGTGGTGTTCGCGGCTGCCGCGGGGTTGCTGCTGTACGCGTTGGCTCCCGTTCTTACGCCCTTTCTGCCGGCGGCGGTGCTTTCATATATACCGGATCCTACGGCGACGGAGCATCGGTGACCGGACAACTTGCGCTCGACCTGCGGCTGCGCGACGGCTCGTCGTTCGAAAACTACCACAGCGCCGATAATCGCGAGGCCGTCGAACGCTTGCGGGGTTTGTTACGCGACCCGCCCGCGGTGTCCGGCCCGCGGTCGTTGTACCTCTGGGGAGAGCCCGCCAGCGGCAAAACCCACCTGCTCGAAGCGGCTTGCCGGCACGTGACGGCGCAAGGGGCGCCTGCGCGATACGTACCCCTATCCATGCCGGGGATCTCCCCGGTGGTGCTGGAGGAAGCAGAGCGGGCATTTCTGATTTGCCTCGACGGCGCACAACACGTCGCCGGCGATCGGGGTTGGGAATCGGCACTGTTCGCTTGTTATGAATTGGCGCGTACGGCCGGCGCGCGCTTGCTGGTGACGGCGTCAACGGCGCCGGCGCACGCCGGATTCACGATGCCGGAGCTGACCACGCGTTTCGCCGGCGGGTCGGTCTATCAACTGCACGGGCTGCGCGACGACGCCAAAATCGCGGCGATGCAATTGCGCGCACGCAACCGGGGGTTCGATCTGCCGCCCGACGTCGGCCGCTATATTCTCCAGCGCTATCCGCGCGATCCGGTTTCGTTGTTTGCGTTGCTCGATCGCATCGACGCCGCGTCGCTCGCGCGCCAACGCCGTATCACGATTCCTTTTTTGCGCGAATTCGAGACGGAAGCGATTTAAACGCGAGTCGCGCAAACACGGAAGCGGCGACAATGGCGACAATCGCGAGCAGAATTTCGACCGTGCCGTACAGCATTCCCGCGACGTTTCCGGTTGTGGCCGCGCCATGGACGGCCGCCACGCCTTCGCTGAAATAGATCAGCAACAGCAGCGACGTGAGCACGTGTGCATGCGCGCTTTCGCGCCATAACCAGGGCAGCGGAACGATCAACGGCGTTACTTTGACGGCGATCCAGAATGCGCGCGGCAGCGGGGTCGGTGGCGCCCACCACGCTTCCCAGGCGAACACGAGCAGTATCAGCGCGACGTAGGCGGCGAACACGCTCCGGCGTGCGAGACTCACTTCATCAGCCCGGCCGCGCTTCCAGCAGCGCCAATGCCGTTCGCGCCAGGCGCTTTCCGAGCGCGCGGCAGAGTCCGGCTTCGTCCTCGGTTAGCGGGCGGTCGCTCTGCGCGCCGGCGACATGACTCGCTCCGTAGGGTGTTCCGCCGCTCGCGGTGCGCATCAAGGCCGACTCCGAATAGGGCAGACCGACGATCAGCATTCCGTGATGCAGCAGCGGCAGCATCATCGACAGCAACGTGGATTCTTGGCCGCCGTGGAGACTGGCGGTCGAGGTAAACACCGCGGCCGGTTTGCCCACCAAGGCGCCCGACAGCCACAACGGAGCGGTGCTGTCTAAAAAAAACTTTAGCGGCGCCGCCATGTTTCCGAATCGGGTCGGACTGCCGAGCGCGAGGCCTATGCACTCGGTCAGATCGTCAAGCGTCGCATAGGGTGGTCCCTCGGCGGGAACCGCGGGACCCGTCGCTTCCGTGTGCGGCGACACCTCGGGGACCGTGCGCACGCGCGCCTGGGCGCCGCCGGATTCGACGCCGCGCGCCAGCTGATAGGCCATCTCGCGCAACGCCCCGCGTCGACTGTAATAGAGCACAAGAATATCGGGCGTACCGGCCATGTCGTCGACCATTCGCTTGCAGGCAGCTGATTTTACCCTACTTTTCTTGACAGCCCGTCGTGGCCGGTGCTAGCTTCGGGTAGGTTTTCGCCGAATTTCAATCCTGGTTGCAAGGAGCAAAAATGAAAAAACTCCCCAAGTCGATTTTACTGTCGGTGACGCTGGTCGCCACGGCGGGGCTGATCGGTTGTGCCAGCACGCAGACGGCGCCGGAACAGCCGGCGCCCGCTCCTGAAGCGAAGCCGGCACCGGCACCCGAACCCGCCGCGAAACCGGCTCCCGCGCCGCTTGATCTCTCGCCGCCGCCGAACGATACGTATCAAGTGGTTCGTGGCGATAATTTGTGGGATATCTCAAAGAAGCCGGGGATCTACAATGACCCGTATCAGTGGCCGCTGATCTACAAGGCCAATCAGGGCAAGATCAACGATGCCGATCTGATTTACCCCGGTCAAGTGTTCGACATTACGCGCGGTAACACGCCGGTCGAAATCGACGCGGCGGTCAGTCATGCGCGCACGCGCGGCGCTTGGACGTTGGGCGTCGTCGAGGAATCGGATCGCGCGTATCTTGCCAAGTAGGTCGCGTGCGTAGCCGGTACCGCCGGCGCGAATGTTTTCGAGGGCCCTCGCGTGGGGCCCTCTTCGTTTTTTGCCGCAGGACTACGGCGACTCGATCTCGAACTCGAATCGCTCGAATCCGCTGGCGACTTCCACGAGTTGTTTGGCCCGCAGCCGACCGAGTTTGTGGCCGTCATCCATATAGATGACGCGGTTCGGGCGAAATACGTTGCCCGGAGTGACAAGTGTCGGCGGTTCGTTCAACGCCGGCACGGGCGGCAGCAGCAGGGACGGCAGGAAATCGCTTTCCTTGGCATCGTCGGCGACGAATTTGGTCACGACAGGGTTGGCCGACGGCGCGAGGCGCTGGGTTCCGATCTCGACATTGGACGAATTGGGACTTTTGATCCAGCGTACCACGGCGACCGTCCAGTTCTCGCCGCGTTCGAATCGCATCGCGATAATGTCGCCCACTTTCACGCGCCGTTGGATCAAACCGACCTTTCGCAGCGACACACCGCCCGCGCCTTCGTCTTGCAGTTCCCATGCCTCATGCTGGTAGTCGGCGGAATTCTTTGCTTCCACCTGGGTCTTGGCGAACACGCCGATGTTGGTTCGCTGGGCGAATGGACCGACCAGTTCCGCGCTCAAGACAAAACGATGTGCGCCGTTGAACCAATAGTTCACCGCGTCCAAACCGACCGTGACATCGACGACCGCGTCTTGGCGCGGCGTGCGCCGGAACACGCGTCGTGGGTTCAGCCCCCACACATTGATCAGTCGTAGCAGCATTTCTTCGCCGCCGGCCTTGTAAAACGGCGGCGGTAGATTTGCACACGGCGGGGGCGTGCCGTTTCGAATGTACGTGAGCTGCGTGTGGATGTGCCGCGCGAGCGCGACCGTATTCAGCAGGCAATAGCGCGCCGAGCGATCGGGCGACATGTCATCGCTGTACAGAAGTCCGGCGCGGTCGCTGTCGAGATCTATCAGGTAATGACAGTTCGGTTCGACCCGATCGAAGCCGCGGTGCAACGTTGCCAGCGCCGCGTACGCGTCCAGGTACTGATTGATTTTCGCGATCATGCGCGAAGGCAGGTGATACGGGTCGCTCAAGTCGAGCAACAGCGCATGCTTGTAGGCGTCGGCCACGGTACCGTGGCCGTGCGCTCCGTTCAGCGGATCGTTGACGGTCGTGTCGACCGCGCCGACCCGTTCAGCGTGAGCGTACAGCGCGTGAATCTCGCGCCACAAGTTGGGCGGGGGCGGCGAATAGGACAATGCGCAAGCGAGCAGCACCTCGGTCAAGTGGCGAATCGCGCGCTGCAGTGCGAGCGCTGTTTCCGCCCGACCGCTCGGCTCGCGCGCATGTGCGAGCACGACGTACTTGTAGCCGTAGGCAAGTTCCAGTTGAAATTCGCGATCTTGCTCGGCGGCCTTCTTGTTTTTCTCCGGCAGCGGCAGCCGCATTCCGACGTATTGCTTCTGCAGCTCGGTCACGACATGGCGAATCGGCTGGCGGTAGAGTTCGAGCAGCTTCAGGCGAACCGCAGGATCGATATCCATGCGGTTGTAGGTCGTCAAGGTACCATGGAGTTGGCGTCCGCCTTGGGCGAGATTCAGCAGCGGCAAGGACGCGAGCCACTGCTCGACTTTGCCCGGGTGCAGTTCGATCTCCGACACGAGTCGGTTCGAACACCCAGGAACGGAGAGGTCCGGCGCCGGTAGCATGCAATCTCATGGAGCGTTGCTAATCCATGAAATATAGCAGCTAAAACAAGGCAACTATCGGATCTAATGGGCCTTCAGGGCCCCGAAAAGCGCCGCTTGTTCGACCAGACGGTCGAACGCGTCGGCGCTCATCAGCCCCCGCTCGGCGACGATTTCGGCGATCGGCCGCCCGGTGGTTTGGGATTCGTGTGCGACTTCCGCGGCGGCGACGTAGCCGATCGACGTGTTGAGCAGCGTGGCCAGGCCGACGCTCGCGTGAGCGTATTCCAGGCAACGCGACCGATTGACCTTTAAACCGCGGATGCTCTTCGCGGTGACCGCCTCGACCGCATGCGTCAGCCAATCGCAGCCGTCGAACAGCGCGGAACCGAGCGCGGGCATCAGCACGTTCAATTCGAGCTGACCGGCCTGAACCATATAGGCGACCGCGGCGTCCTGCCCGAGCACCTGGTAGCACACCTGATTCAGCATCTCGAACATCACCGGATTGACCTTTCCCGGCATGATCGAAGAACCGGGTTGCACCGGCGGCGGCTCGATCTCGCCGAATCCGGTTCGCGGTCCGGAAGCGAGCAGGCGCATATCGTTGGCGATTCGCGTCAATTCGAGGGCGGTCAGCCGCAGGCTGTTCGAGAAGCGCTGCAGGTCCGCCATCGACTGCATTTGCGCCGCCAAGTTTTCGGACGGACGTATGGGTTCACCCGTCATCGCGGCCAACTCGTTCGCCGCGCGCGCGGCGTAACCCGGCGAGGTATTGAGACCGGTGCCCACCGCCGAACCGCCAAGGCCGATTTCGCGCAATCCGTCGCGGCTTGCCGATGCATCCGCGGCGCAGCGGCGCAGCGTCCACGCGTAGGCGGCGAATTCGCGACCAATGGTGGTCGGCACCGCGTCTTGCAAGTGCGTTCGTCCGCTCTTGACCGTGGAAGCCTCACGCTCGGCGAGAGCCTCATACTCGGCGGCCATGCGTTCGATCGCCTCCACCAGACGCGGGAGCTTGGCGAGCAGCGCCAGCCGAATCGCGGTCGGAATCGTGTCGTTGGTGCTCTGACTCATGTTCACGTGATCGTTCGGGTGCACGGGTGTGTACTCGCCGCGACGTCCGCCGAGCGCCGCGTTCGCGAGGTTCGCGATCACTTCGTTGGTGTTCATGTTGTGGCTCGTGCCGGCGCCGGCTTGAAACCGATCGACGACGAATTGATCGTGATACTCGCCGTCGATGATCTCTTGCGCCGCCGCGACGATGGCGTCCGCGAGGCGAGCGTCGAGCCATCCGGCGGCTTGGTTGGCGATCGCCGCGGCGCGTTTGATTCGCGCGTGGGCGATAATAAAATCGCGGTCGGGCAATCGGCCGGAGATTGGAAAATTGGCAACCGCGCGCGCGGTCTGGATGCCGTACCATGCATCCGCGGGAACGGGGAACTCCCCGAGCGTATCCTTTTCAGTCCGGAATGTTTTGGCCATGCCCGGTTCTCCGTGGTTGCGACCAATTATAAGGACGGCGATGCGCCCATGCACCGACAGCTTTTGCGAGAGCTGCTTTAACGTATGACCGTGTGCCGGCGCTATCGGGTGTCCGGGCGCGTCCAGGGCGTGGGCTACCGGTTTGCCGCATGCGCCGAAGCGCAACGACTGGGAATTACCGGCTGGGTGCGCAATCTGCCGGACGGCGACGTCGAGGCGCTTGCCTGCGGTGATGCGGATCGGTTGTTGGCGTTCGGCGAGTGGCTCCGGCGCGGACCGCGCGCGGCGCGGGTGACGGCAGTACGGGCGACGGATGCCGCGCCGCAAGAGTTTCACGAGTTCGCGGTGCGCTGACGTGAGTAGCCAAGTAGCAAGTAGCAAGTAGCAAGTAGCAAGTAGCAAGGAAACCGCTCCCCCTTGAGTGCTTGCTACTTGTCACTTGCTACTTGCGACTGTATTGCTATTGCGGATACCAGCGCGTGCGCCAGGCGCGATCGACGCGCGCGGGATACCAGCGCTGCCCGCGGCTGCCGTTGTAGCGCGCGAGCGCGTGGTGCAGGTTGCCGTTCTCTTTATCCAGGTAGTATTTGAGGATGGTGCACCCGTACCGAAGATTGGTGTGCACGCGAAACAGGCTGTCGCCCGGTTTGCCGATTTTGTTTAACCAAAACGGCATTACCTGCATCAATCCGCGCGCCCCCGCGCTCGAAATCGCGAAGGGGTTGAAGTTGCTTTCGACCTCGATCACCGCAAGTACCAGCTCCGGTGGAAGCCCGGCGCGGCTCGCCTCGTAGTGCACCTGCTTCAACAGGTCGATGCGATATGGCGCCTCGGGCATTTTCGCGCCCAGACGGCGCGACATATCGAGCAACCAAACCTCGGCATCGAAGCGGTCGGGGAACGAATCGGTGTCCGCCACCGCGCGCGCGAGGACTTCACGCAGCTCGTTGTCGGCTTCTTGCGCCGGCTCGGCGGCGGTGCACGCCAAGGCAACCCAGAAAACAGTCGATGCGAATAGGTGCAGCCGGAAGGACATGGGGGCCGGAGATTTCCGTCGTCTTGCACCTAGGAGCATAGACGGCACTTTTGGCGATGCCAGAGCAGACCGTCGGCTGAGCCCGGTGTCGGCCTGTTCCTTGATCGGTTTTATCCGCGTACCGGGAGCCCCATAATGCATCCATGATCAGCACCACCCATGCGCCGGCCACCGCCGACGCGATCGATTGGCATGACGTAGACGCCTGGCTTGACACGCTCGGGGCCGATCGCGCGATCGCCGATGCCGAACTCGTGCGGCGCGCGTGGCGCTTCGCGGCGCAGGCCCACGCCGGCCAGCGGCGCGCGTCCGGAGAACCCTACGTTCAGCACGCGCTCGCGGCCGCGCGCATCCTCGCTGAATTGCGGCTCGACCCCGAGGCCATTGCCGCGGCGATCCTGCACGATGTCGTGGAGGACACGTCGGTAACGCTCGATGACGTACGCCGCGAGTTCGGCGAGCGCGTCGCCACCTTGGTTGACGGCGTGACCAAAATGGACGTCATCCAGGAGTTGAAGGGCGCGGCCGTCGGGAAGCCGCGCGAACACGCGCAGGCGGAGAGCCTGCGCAAGATGTTGCTCGCGATGGCCGAAGACGTGGATGTCGTGCTCATCAAGCTTGCCGATCGCCTGCACAACATGCGCACGCTTTCGCATCTGCCGCCGGACAAGCAGCGGCGTATCGCCCGCGAGACGCTCGACATCTTCGCGCCGCTCGCCAATCGACTCGGCATTTGGCAGCTCAAGTGGGAGCTCGAAGACCTGTCGTTGCGTTATCTGGAGCCGGTCGCGTACAAACAAATCGCGGCGCTGCTCGCGGAGAAGCGCATCGATCGCGAGCGCTACGTCGAAGAGTTTCGGGCGCGCCTCGAACAGGAACTAAAACAAGCCGGTATCGACGCCGACGTGACCGGCCGCCCGAAGCATATCTACGGAATCTGGCGCAAGATGCGGCGCAAGGGCAAGGACTTCGCGCAAATCACCGACGTGCGCGGCGTGCGGGTACTGACCTCATCGGTGCGCGACTGTTACGCGGCGCTCGGCGTCGTGCACGGCACGTGGCAGTACATACCCGGCGAGTTCGACGACTACATCGCCACGCCGAAGGAGAATTACTACCGATCGATTCATACGGCCGTGGTCGGGCCGCGGGGCAAGGTTGTCGAAGTGCAAATCCGCACGCGCGAGATGCACCGGCAGTCCGAACTCGGCGTGGCGGCGCACTGGCGCTACAAGGAAAGTGTCGCGGCCGATCTCGGCTTCGACCGCAAGATCGCCTGGTTGCGCAGCCTGCTCGAGTGGAAGGACGAAGTCGCCGAAGCGTCCGAGTTCGTCGACCAATTCAAATCCGAGGTGTTCAGCGAGCGCGTGTACGTGTTCACGCCGAAAGGGAAGATCATCGATCTGCCCGTAGGCGCTACGCCGCTTGATTTCGCCTATCACGTGCACACCAACATCGGGCATCGCTGCCGCGGCGCGAAGGTGGACGGGCGGATCGTTCCGCTGACGTACGCGTTGAAGACCGGCGAGCAGGTGGACGTGCTAACGGTGAAGGAAGGCCACCCCTCGCGCGACTGGTTGAATCCGCATCTCGGGTATCTCCATTCCTCGCGTGCGCGCTCCAAGGTGCAGCATTGGTTTCGTCAGCAAAACTACGACGTGAGCGTCACCGACGGCCGCGGCGTGCTGGAGCGCGAGTTTCATCGGTTGGGCATTGCCGACGTCAACTTGGAGCGGCTGACGCAGAAATTCGGTTTCGCCAAGGTCGACGACTTTCTCGCCGCTGTCGGTCGCGGCGACGTGAAGCCCTCGCAAATCGTGAGTGCGTTGCAAGGGCTCGTGGCGCTGCGACCGGGCCCGGCCCGCGCAACGCCGAGTGCGGCGCCGTTGCCGGCACCGCGCGCCGGATCCGGGGGCATCACGATACAAGGTATCGGGAATCTGATGACGCGCATCGCGCGCTGCTGTAACCCCGTGCCGGGCGATCCGATCGTCGGGTTTGTCACGCGTGGGCGCGGCATCAGCGTGCATCGCGACGACTGTCCGAACGCGTTACGCCACCACGGCGAGGAAGGCGAGCGACTGATCGAGGTGCATTGGGGAATCGACGACGGCGAGTTTTATCCGGTCGATATCGAGGTGAGCGCCTATGATCGGCCGGGGTTGTTGCGCGATATCACCGCGCTGCTGGCGAATGAAAAAATCAACGTGCTCGGCTCGCAAACCGTTGTCGACAGGCAGCAAGTCGCGCACATGACATTCACCGTTAGCATTCCGAACTTGGACACGCTCAGCCGTATTTTGACGCTGATCGACCGGATGCCGAACGTCACGCGGGTACGGCGCAAGAGCGGTTGAGTTTGTGCGGGCCGACATCAGACCGCGGCCAGGTGTTATCTTTTCTTGCTGATGTCCCAGCGATCGCTTTGCCTGCGCCCACCGCTGGCGCGGCGGGCGGATTTATTCGGCTCCCAGCGCACGTCCTGACGCCGATCCGCCTTCTGGCGGCGTTCACCCCAGCGTTTGTCGCGCGGCTTCGATTTGACACTCATTCGCTTGCCCCCTCCGAGCGTTGAAAACCACCCCTTAGGGTCGGCAAGCTTGCAAGAGATATGCCGTGCCTACGGCGATTCCATCATCTGCCGCACGTCGGAAACGACTGTCGCCAAAGGTATTTCCCGCGGTTTGTCGTCGCGGCGGCCCTTATATTCGGCGACGCCCTTGGCGATACCCTTGTCGCCGACGACCAACCGATGGGGAATGCCGATCAGATCGATGTCGGCGAACATGACGCCCGGACGCTCGTTTCGGTCGTCGAGCAACACGTCGATGCCGGCGGCCGTCAGGTCGTTGTACAGGTTGTCCACCGCCGAGCGTACCGCGTCGGATTTCTGGTAGCCGATGGGAACGATGGCCACCGTAAATGGCGCAATCGCCGTTGGCCAGATGACGCCGTTGGCGTCGTGATTTTGTTCGATCGCGGCCGCGACCACGCGCGAGACGCCGATCCCGTAGCAGCCCATCGGCATGACAACGGCGCGGCCGCCTTCGTCGAGCACCGTCGCCTTCATGGCTTCGCTGTATTTGGTGTCGAGTTGAAACACATGGCCCACTTCGATACCGCGGCGAATCGACAGCTTTCCTTGGCAGCCGTCGACCGGACACGGGTCGCCCGCGACCGCGTTTCGAATGTCGGCGACGGGGGGTTCGGCAACGTCGCGGCTCCAGTTCACGTTCACCAGATGTTTGCCGTTGACGTTGGCGCCGCAAACGAAATCCGCGAGCCGCGCCGCGCTCTCGTCGGCGATGACCGTGATCTTCAATCCCACCGGTCCGATCGAACCGGGCTCGCCGCCGGCGGCGATTTCGGCTTCGCCCGGCGTCACCAGCTCCAGCGGCTTCGCCACCTGCGGCAACCGCCGCGCTTTGACGACATTCAGCTCATGGTCGCCGCGCAGCACCAGCGCGACGACCCCGCCGGTGCCGCGCACGAGCAAGGTCTTGATCGTACGTTCGGGCGATAGCTTGAGGAAACGGCTGACCTCCTCGATCGTGTGCGCGTTCGGCGTGTCGACCGTGGTCATGGCCGCACCGGGCGCGGCGCGGCTACCGACCGGCGGCAGCGCCGCCGCCAGTTCGAGATTCGCCGCATAGTCGCAGCGATCGCAGAGCGCGATCGCGTCTTCGCCGGAATCGGCCAGCACGTGAAACTCGTGCGACGCCTGCCCGCCGATCGCGCCGGTGTCGGCAGCCACCGCGCGGAACCGCAAACCGATGCGCGTGAAGATGCGCGCGTAGGTGTCGTACATGAGTCGATACGTTTCTTGCAAGGATTGCGCGTCCGCGTGGAACGAATACGCGTCCTTCATGAGAAACTCGCGTGCGCGCATCACACCGAAGCGCGGGCGAATCTCATCGCGGAACTTGGTTTGGATTTGGTAAAAATTCGCCGGCAGTTGGCGATAGCTCTTGAGTTCCCGACGAATGAGATCGGTGATGACTTCTTCGTGCGTCGGACCAAAGCAAAAATCGCGTTGATGCCGATCCTTGAGTCGCAGCAGTTCCGGGCCGTACTTGTCCCAGCGTCCGGACTCTTGCCACAACTCCGCCGGCTGCACCGCCGGCATCAGCACCTCTTGAGCGCCGGCGCGATCCATTTCCTGGCGCACGATGTTTTCGACTTTGCGCAGCACCCGCAGGCCGAGCGGCAGCCACGTATACAAGCCGCGCGCCAGCGATCGGATCATGCCGGCACGCAGCATCAGTTTATGCGAGATGACTTCGGCGTCAGCCGGCGTTTCCTTGACGGTGGCCAGCAGAAACTTGGACGTGCGCATGAACCTTCCGGGCGTTGGGTGCCGCGCAGTATAAGCGACCAAGGAAGTCGATTAAACGTTCGACGGCTCGGGCACCGCGGGACGCGCGGGTTGTGCCGGGGTGCGCAGCGCGAGCGCGATGGCGCTCAAGATCAACGCGCCGGCGACGAATTCGCGCCAGGCGGGTTGCTCTTGCAGTAACAGCATCCCGCTCAAGACCCCGACCACCGGAGTGATCAGCGACGACAGGGAAGACACCGCGACCGGCACCATGAACACAATTCGATTCCACGCCCAATAACAGAACATGAACGCGACCACGATGTTGTAGAGGAGGCCAAGCGCCGGATAAATCCCGACGGCGCGCCACTCGCCTTGTTCGAGCGCCAAGGCGGCGAGCGCGATCGGGATTCCGCCGACCAGCATCATCCAGCCGGTCAGTGACACCGTCGGCACCGGCAGCGCGCAGCGCTTGAGTAAAACGACGCCGAGTCCCCAAAAGAACGCCGCCCCGAGCATTAGCACGACGCCGCCGAGGTAGCCGCCGAACGCCAGGATGTCCGCGCCGAGGAGCGTGGCGACGCCGGCCATGCCGAGTCCTAGCGCGACGATGCGCCGCGGCGTGAGCGGCTCGCGCAGCAGCCAGACCGACAGCGACATGCTCCAGAGCGGCATCGTGTACGCAAGCAGCGCGGCACGGCCGGAGGCCATGTGCGCGATGCCGTAGACGACCAGCACGTTCCAGGCGATGACGTTGCAGCCGCTGAGCAGCAGCAGCGGCAACCAATGGCGGCGCGCGACGGTCACGATATGCCCGCCGACGCGCGCGATGAGCAATATGCCGATCCCGCCGAGTACTAGGCACGCGCCGCGAAAGGTCAGCGGCGGTACGTCCCAGAGCACGATTTTGATGATCGGCCAGTTGAATCCCCAGCCGAGTGCGATCAAGGCAAGCAGCACGTAGCCGAAGCGGGAAAATCCGGACTCTGTCGTCGTCATCTTTTGCCTAGGCATTCCATAGTTGCGCCGCGCCGCGTACGCCGGAACTGTCGCCGTGAATGTTGCGAACAATCCTTGTACGAGGTTCGCCGTGAATTGTGCTCGACGTGTGACGCGCCGCGGCAGTGGCGTCGCCGTGCGCGGCGAATACATGGCGGACCAA
>DASWLD010000121.1:0-4795 GCA_036396275.1 Burkholderiales bacterium | reverse complement strand
TACGAAGGTCGACCGCTTTACTACTTTATCGGCGATCACGGGCCGGGCGACGCCAACGGCGACGGCATCGACCAAGTATGGCGCGTCGTCACGCTGCCGGAAACCGGTATCGCCGCGCACGATACCGAGGCGGCAGCGCTGCGCTGCTTGGGTCGGCGGTAGGCAGCGTCCTCCGCTCTTATCGCGCGCGCTTCGTACACGGACATACCATAACCGCGGTAAGCGGCCTGCCGAGCCGCCGCTCCGGCGCCGCGGGTTCCGGCGGCCCGCTAGAACGTGCGTCGCGTACGGGTAGCCGCACCCGGCGGCGTATGCTTGAATGGCGCCCCGGGCGACAACCGCCCGTCGAGCTGTTCGGTCACGGAGTTTGCGGGAATACCACGTGTACAGGAAGCCAGTCGGTCGTTGCGTGTTCGCGTTCGTCTTACTCTTGCGTGCGACCGATTTGCCGGCCCAGGAGCTGCCGGCGCCGTTCGAAGCCGAATACGAAGGCGCGAAGTTTCCATTTTCGGCCAGGGCAACGATCGCTCTTCAGCGCATCGGCGACTACTACCGCTACTCCATGCGCGGCTCGGTGCGCGCCGCGTTCTTCAAGTGGACCGAGGTGTACGATTGCAGCATCCTGCGGATAGAAGGCGAACGCTTCTATCCGGTCGAGTACGTGCATCGTGATTCGCGCGACCGGCAGCGGAACGTGTACACGCGCTTCGACTGGTCGCTGCGCACGCTGCGCACGACGCGCGGCGGCGGCGCCGTGGAAGAAAAAATGGAACTGCCGCCGGTCGCCTGGGATCTGATGTCGATCCAAGTGCGGTTGCGCGCGGATATCGCCCACGCCGATCGCGGCGCCGAATTGAGTTACCAAGTGATCGAGAAGGATCAAGTCAAGAGACGGCGACTGAAGATCGACGGTGTCGAAGAAATGCAGTTCGATCAGCATGTACTGCACGTCATGAAGGCCGAAACCGAGGATGGGAAGCACCGCCATCAATTTTGGTTCGCCAAGAATTATGCGTGGCTGCCGGTGCGCGTCGGTATCGGCGGTGTGACGCTCGATCTGGTTTCCCCGCCCGCGGAGGCGGCTCGCGCGGCGGCGGCGCCGACGGATTCGCCGCCCAGTTGCCGGTAAAAAAGCGACACCGATGACACCTCGGCTGCACCGGAGACTCGTGCAAACGGCGAAGCAGGTGTCACCGCCGCTGCAACGAACATTGGTTCAATTCGGGCGGGTGGCGATGCCGCGCCGGGATCGCCACGGTCTGCCGCGTTTCCTGGCGCGCGCCATCGTCGGGCAACAATTGTCGACCGTGGCGGCGCGCAGTATTTGGGGACGAATCGAGGAAGCGGTGCGCGCGCGGAACAGCGCCATGCCGCGGTTTTTCCGCGCGAAGAACACGCGCACGCTGCGCGGCTGCGGATTGTCGCGCGCGAAAGTCCGCGCGCTCATCGAGATACGCAAGGCCGACGAAGCCGGTTTACTGGCGCCGTCGCGCTTGCGCCGGATGGCGCATGCACAGCGTGCCGAGCACCTTCAGTGCATCTGGGGTGTCGGCCAATGGACCGCGGACATGACGTCGATGTTTTATTTCGGCGACCGCGACGTCTGGCCGGAGGGCGACGCCGGCGTTTACCGCGCCTTGGAATTGATCGTCGGGCGGCGCTCGCGGAAGGGAATGCTCAAAATCGCGAACGCGTTCGCGCCGTATCGGTCGTTCTTGGCGGTATACCTGTGGCGCTATTTGGACGAGCGCACCCAGACAAAGAATCGCCTGCCGTCGAAGCGGCCGGTGTAGCTTGGCGAGCTAGTGGCGCAGCCGGTGGTTAAATCGCGGTCGCGCTGGCAAGCATTGATCGGAATACACAAGACTGGCGGAGGAGAACGGATCATGGTGAAGAATATGACGCTCGCGGCGCTGCGCGACGGCGACCAACTGAGCCTCGGCGTGAAAACCGAGCGTGGCATTTTGAACGTGCGCAAGGCGGCGACCGCGCTCGGCGCAAAAGCGCCGGTCACGATCGACGAGGTGTTGGCGGGCGAGGGCGACGCCGCGGCGTTGCCGGAGTTGGTCAAGAAGGCGCTCGCGGCCGACAACCCGGCGTTGTTCGTCGAGGAAGAGAAAGCGCCGTTCGGTCCGTGCGTACCGCATCCGGGAAAGATTATTTGCGTCGGCCTCAACTATCGTAAACACGCCGCTGAAACCGGTAACCCGATTCCCGCGGTGCCGATCCTATTCAGCAAATTCAACAATGCGCTCGCCGCGCACGGCGGCAAGGTCAACGTGTCCCGCGGCCCGGCGGAGAAACTCGACTATGAAGTGGAACTCGTGATCGTCATCGGCAAGCCGGCGCGCGATGTCGCCGAGGCGGACGCGCTGTCCCACGTGTTCGGCTATTGCGTCGGCAACGACTTGAGCGCGCGCGACTTGCAAATGAAAACGTCGCAGTGGCTGCTCGGGAAGACTTGCGACGGGTTTGCTCCGATCGGCCCGTATCTCGTCACGGCCGACCTAATACCCGATCCGAATAATCTGAACGTCGAATGCCGCGTGAACGGGGAAGTGCGCCAATCCTCGAATACCAACGACATGATATTTTCCTGCGCGCATCTGGTTTCCTATATCTCGCGCCATATCCCGCTTAGTCCGGGCGACATCGTCTTCACCGGAACGCCGCAGGGCGTGATCTTGGGCCGCCCCAAAGACAAGCAGGTTTGGTTGAAGCCGGGCGATCGCGTCGAGACGGCGATTGAGAAGCTCGGGACTCAGGAAATCACGATCGACTGATAGGTTGCCCGGAAAGGCCGGCCTAGTCTGTCCAGCACGCGCCGCCGCCCGCGAGGAAGCAAATTCCTCAACCGGCTTGCCGGTGTCCGTCCCCCCGGCCCGGTAGACTGCCCGATCTATCGCCACACAAAACCAGTGGCTTAATCGACATCCTTGTGTATAGTTAGCGCCATGCAGTCCAGTTCTTGTCGTTAGTTCGGAAGTCCTCCTGTTTCTTTGGAAGCCGCTCCCGTAATCTCCCTCGCAAGAAACCGAACTGCAAAACATCGCAACCAACACGAGGTATTACAGTGGCTACAGGAACCGTAAAGTGGTTTAACGACTCCAAAGGGTTCGGCTTTATTACGCCGAGCGACGGCGGCAAAGATGTCTTCGTGCATCATTCCGCCATCGAAGGTAAAGGATTCAAGAGCCTGACCGAGGGTCAAAAGGTCCAGTTCGAGGTGCAGCAGTCCCCCAAGGGACCGTCGGCCACGAACGTACGACCGGCTTAAATCGCTTTAATCGTTGTTCTAAGGACCCCGCCCGCAAGGCGGGGTCTTTTTTTGGAGCGTCACGTAATATTACTGAGCAGACCGCTAAATAGTGCGTACTTCCAACTTCCCCCTCTCCCTCCGGGAGAGGGTCGGGGTGAGGGAAACAGCGGTGAAACAACTCCCTCATCACGAACGGGGGAGGACTTGTTCCCTCCTTTGCGGTGAGATCCGGTTTTTCCGACATCACTAACGTATGACGACCCCGGTATTGCGACTGGAGAATGTATCGCTGGCGTACGGCCATCTGCCGTTGTTGGCGCGTGTCGACTTCGACATCGAACCCGGCGAGCGCGTGTGCCTGGTCGGGCGCAACGGCACCGGCAAGTCGACGCTGTTTCGCGTCATCGCGGGAACGGCAACGCCGGACGACGGTAAGTTGTGGTGCAAAGACGGCCTTCGCATCGCGCATCTCGAACAAGAAGTGCCGCCCGATACCGAGCAGCCGGTGTTCGACGTGGTCGCCGGCGGGCTCGGCGAACTGGGCCGATTGCTCGCGGAATATCATCAGGCCACGCACGCGGCGCACGCGGCGAGCCGCGAAGTGCTCGAACGCATGGCGCGGTTGCAGGCGGGCATCGAGGCGCTGAACGGCTGGAATGTGAGCCAGAAAGTGGACACGGTGCTGAGCCGGCTGAACTTGCCGGCGGACAAACGCCTTGTCGATTGTTCCGGCGGGCTGCGGCGGCAGACCATGCTCGCGCGCGCGTTGGTGTGCGACCCGGACGTGCTGCTGCTCGATGAACCCACGAACCATTTGGACATCGCCACAATCGGTTGGCTGGAAGAGTTTCTGCTCGGATATCCCGGCGCGCTGATGTTTATCACCCATGATCGTACATTTCTCAAACATTTGGCGACGCGCATCGTCGAACTCGATCGCGGCAAACTCACGTCGTTCCCCGGCGATTTCGACAACTACCTGCGCCGCAAGGAAGAGATGCTCGAAATCGAAGAGCGCGCCGCGGCCAAGTTCGATAAAAAACTTGCGGAGCACGAAGCGTGGATACGCCAGGGCATCAAAGCGCGCCGCACCCGCAACGAAGGACGCGTGCGCAAGTTATTGGCGATGCGCCGCGAGCGCGGCCGGCGCCTGACCGCTCAGGGTAGCGCGAGTTTCGCGATCGACGCCGGCACCGCGTCCGGAAAGCTGGTGGCCGATTTACGCCACGTGAGTTTCAGCTACGCAGACCACGCGATCATTCGCGATCTGGCGACGCACGTCCTGCGCGGCGATCGCATCGGCATCGTCGGTCCGAACGGTTCCGGCAAGAGCACGTTGCTCAAATTGATTTTGGGCGAGTTGACGCCGACCGCGGGGCAGGTGGTGCTGGGGACTCGGTTGCAGGTGGCGTATTTCGATCAACACCGCGACCGGCTCGATCCCGACAAAACCGTGCGCGACAATCTGAGCGAAGGCCGCGACTTCCTCTCGGTGAAGGGACGCACGCGCCACGTCGTCGGTTATCTCAGGGATTT
>DASWLD010000120.1:0-12627 GCA_036396275.1 Burkholderiales bacterium | reverse complement strand
CTTTTCCACGAGGATGTGGCTGACGACTTCATCGACGATGTTTTTGCGGTGATGGCGCTCACACCCCGGCATACGTTCCAGGTGCTCACCAAGCGCCCCGAGCGGATGCGCAGCTACCTGACCAGTGCTCACGGGAACGGCACGCCGCGGCGCGATGGCATCGTTAAGGGTCGCGCCTGGTCGATGCTCGGCCAGCTCCCGAAGTACCACCACGAGGACCTAATCCGGAGGCCGTGGCCACTCTCAAACGTCTGGCTCGGCATCAGCGCCGAAGATCAAGCCACCGCCGATGAGCGCATCCCGCTGCTGCTGCAAACGCCGGCAGCGGTACGGTTCGTATCGTTAGAACCATTGCTCGGGGAAATCAGCTTCGTCGGGTTGTTTGCTAATCCGAACGATTGGCGCGATGGCACCAACGCACTGGAAGAAATCGACTGGCTAATTTGCGGTGGCGAATCCGGCCCGCACGCGCGGCCGTCCCATCCCGAATGGTTCAGATCGCTGCGCGATCAATGCCAAGCCGCGGGCGTGCCGTTTTTCTTTAAGCAGTGGGGCCAGTGGGCACAATGGGAGCCGAAGTTTCCAGCGGCCAATGTCAAGCACATTGACCTAGACGGCAACCTGCACGACAGCCCCAGACTTACCGAGCCTATAGTCCGCGTCGGCAAAAAAGCCGCCGGCCGGATCCTCGATGGCCGCACGTGGGATGAGTATCCGAAGTGAGTAAATCTAAACAAATCAACATGCTCCCATCCGCCGGCGCGCCGCCGTTTCGCGGCGTGGCGGAGGTCGTGTTACCGTTGGTGCAAGAGGAAGAATATGAAAGACCGGTGCGCGGCACTGTACTTGCGTTCGAGCAAGGATCGCAAAGACGTTTCGATCGAAGCGCAACGCCGCCAACTCCAACAACTCGCGACTGAGCGCGGACTGCTGATCGTGCAGGAATTCGCCGACACAGTGGAATCCGGCAAGGACGATCAGCGCCCCGGCTTTCAGCGCATGCTCGCCGATCTGCGCCGGCCCGAACGCACCTGGTCGACGCTGTTACTGCTCGACACATCCCGCCTCGCGCGCCGCCGGCTAACCTCCATCATGTTCGAGGAACTGGACGCGAAGCGCTACGGAATCACCATCGTTTACAAAAACTTGCCAGATCTCGAAGCAGCGGAATCGATGCTGCTGCGCAATCAACTACAGGGCCTCGACGAATATCACAGTTTGATTTCAAAACGAAAGGGGCTGAGCGGAATGGCGACGAACATCGAGAACGGCTACCGCGCCGGCGGCCGTGCCCCGCGCGGGTACCGGCTGCGGCATATCGGTACCGGCACGGTACGTGAGGGGCAGGAAGTTTTAAAATCGGTATTGGAAACTTCGGCGGACGCGCCCCTGGTGGCGCGCTACCTGAAAGCGCGCGCGGCCGGGCGTAGCCGCTTGGCGCTACGCGCGGAATTGAACCTGACATGGGCCAGCAGCAGCATGGTCGGCATGGAGTGGAACGCGCTGACCTATGCCGGCCACACCGTGTGGAATGTGCACAATGAATTCGAACGCGGCCGGGGCTACAAAAACCATAGCAAACGCCGGCCGCCGGCGGAGTGGGTCATCAAGCGCGACACCCACCCTGCGCTCATAACCGACGACGAAGCGCAAGTATTGTTAGCGCAGCTCGCGCAAAGCCGGCACGGCCCGAAAACCCGCCGCACATCGGCGGCGTACCTGCTGACCGGATTGTTGCGCACACCAAGCGGCGAGCGCTGGCACGGCAACGGCGCCGGCCGCTATCGCTTGAAAACAAACCGCGTCAACATTTGCCAATCCGATATCGAAACCAATGTCGTGCGCCAAGTGCTGGACGACATGGAATCCGCCGACTTCGCCCGCCGCTTGGCCACAGAAGCCAAGCGCTACGTCGCCCGCCACCGAACCGACCCGGCCGGCGACTTGCGCGCGCAAATTGCCGATGTGACTGGCAAGATATCGCGCATGATGGATTTCGCAGGCCGCATGGCCGATCCGGACCCCGCCTTGCGCGAAATCGAAGCGCTCGAGCGCGAGCGCAAAGAGTTGGCTGAAGAACTATCCCGTCGCGATCGCGAACACAGCGCCGCCGCCGGCCTGCGAAACATAACCGAATCGCGCATGCGCGATTTATTGCGAACGACCGTGCAACAAATGAAAACGATCAATCGCGAGGCGATGAAAGACGCGCTATCCGCGATGATCGACCAGATCACGCTGGACCCGGAAACCCTCGACTGCCGGATACACTACCGCATCGAGGTTAGGGATAATCTGGCGTCCCCACGGCCATGCGCGGCAATCCCTATTTTGCGACTGGTGAGCCGGATCAAGGTAGCGTAATTTGCCGAAAACAGCTTAAATTAAGGCATTTTATGAGCTGACGAACGGTACTTCCCGAAACTTGAATAATATATACAATGGGTATCGTAGTAGATCGAAACCGACCCGGCGGCATCCGGGGACCCAAGCCCAGGGCACAGGGCGAACTGAGGAACCAGACATGCAAACCGAAACAATAAATCAGGTGTACGCCGAACTACAATCCCGCTCGATTCACCCGTCCGGCAAATTCGACAACGCTGGCCGCTGGTACGCGGAAAACTCCGATCTGATCAGCGTGCGTTCGCCGTCGCGCGCCTGGCCCTACAGCCAGATGCTGGCCTGCCGCACTAAAAAATACGTTACTCGGGTGGCCGCGAAATACAGCTGCGAAACGATCGAACAACTACGGGCAGCAGTGTAATGGTCGCGCTCACACGAGATAATATTTTTGTACTCCAACTCGCGGTCGAGCACCTTCTCACTGCGACCCAGAAAAATCTGCGGGCTGCGGCGAAGCGGCACAACGATAAGGAGACAAAAACGCTGACCGAACTACGCTCCGGCCTGCGGTCGGCGCGATTGAAATTGCTAAACATGCAACGAGGCTGATCTCCCTGCGCTCTCTCGCGAGAGCGCAGCGGGGTCGAATCTCACGCACCGCGCGCCGACCACGCGCACCCCGGCTCGGGGCACAGAGCAACCGGCTCGCGCGCCCGGCAACGCGCGCAGGAGCAGCAAAAAATGCAACTCACCATACAACGCAGTGCCGAATACGTCGCGGCTCGCCGCGTCCAAACCGGCGAAAATGTCTCCGACATTATTAATGTGCTGGTCGATCCAGCGAGATTGTCATTGGTTGTGCGTGCGGCGATCCTTGAAGCAAACAACGGCAGATACCCCGATCATCTCTATAATATTTGCCTGGACATGGACAGAAACAGTGTATCCGCCGACCTAGAGGCGGACGAAGCCACGGCAGAAACTATTGCGGATTTATTGGAACGTTGCGTCGCCGCCGCCGGCGAGAAACGCGCCGCCAGGTTAGATGCCGAGAGAATTCAGATGGACGCCGAGCAACGCGCAATCACTGAATTTTTAAGCAAGCCCGAGGCTAGAATCACGCGCCGCGACAGCGGCGATCCGTATTGGATCGAGTATGCCGGCGTTCGTATCCGCACCCAAAACATTAACCACGATTTTCGTGATGAGGCATTACGGCGGGAAAAAATTGACGCGGAAGCGAAAAAGGCGCGCGCGGATCAGGAATCCGCCGCGAAATTGTCCGTGCTTTGCAATTGGGCGAAACAGCATGGCAGTGAGCGGCTAAAACTGATGCTCACGCTCGCTGCCGGCGATTGGGCCGAAGTCGCACGCCGCGAATTTATGGACGCACACGCGCCAGATGGATACACCTACGGCACGCGCAGCGGCGACCCGCGGAAAAAGCCAACGCTCGCGGAGTTGCAGGAACTGAAACGCCTACGAGATCTGTGCGAGAAATCTAACGGTGTATTATCCGATCCAACGATTGATTGGGTAGTCGAGGAATCGGAATATGACGACGAAACCGGCGAGCAGAGCGAGGAACGGCGATACGCCGTGGCCGAGCTGAAAGTGCACTCGCCCGATGGCGACTACGATTGGTATAACCGAGAGATCGAAAGCTAGGCTGCACTCTGCCGCTTCAATGAGGCGGCAGACTGGAGCACGGCGAATTGAAAAAACCAACCCACGGCGGCAAACGCAAAGGCCAGGGGCGAAAAGCGCTCGACGGTGCCACGCGCACGGAACGCACTCTAGTATTGCTCGACCGCGAAACGAAGCGGCACGCGAGGGCGATCGGGGGGAGCGTCAGCGCGGGGATTCGGATCGCGGTGAAGGGTTTCAAGGCGTGACAAACGATTTAATATGCACATAATTATTCCCGCTCGCTACGCGTCGGGGCGTTTGCCCGGCAAGCCGCTGGCCGACGTCGCCGGCAAGACGCTGCTCGAGCGTGTGTACGACCGGGCGCGGGCGAGCGAAGCGCGCTGGGTTACCATCGCAACCGACGATCAACGGATCGCCAAAGCGGCACGGATCTTCGGCGCCGACGTAATCATGACACACGGTTCGCACCGATCAGGCACCGAGCGTATCGGTGAGGTCATTAATCGCCTGGGGATTAAGCCGGATGAAATCGTCGTCAATCTACAGGGCGACGAGCCATTGATGCCGCCGGGGCTAATACGCAGCGTTGCGAATCGGCTAGATCGCGAGCGCGGTGCCGCCTCGGTCGCGACGGCGTGCCATCCGATTTCGGACCTAGCGACCTTGGTCAACGCAAATGCGGTCAAGGTCGTCTGCGACATCAATGGCTATGCGCTGTATTTCAGCCGCGCACCGATCGCGTTGGGAGGCGCGCAGCGCCACATCGGTCTGTACGCGTACCGCGCCGGGTTTGTCACGCGCTTTTGTTACTGGCCGCCGTGCGCATTGGAGGAGCAGGAGAAATTGGAGCAGTTGCGGATTTTATGGTATGGCGAGCGCATCGCGGTGACCACAACGGACGAAACGCCGCCGATAGGGGTTGATACCGCGGAGGACTTAGAGCGGGTGCGAAAAATCTTTTCTGGAAAAGAGAACGCGAGTGAAATTAGACCTATTTTTTGATGGCAACATTCGACGGCCTTGTTAGGCTACGGTGATTAATATGGCAAAGCTCGAAAAGATTTCCATTGGTGAATTTCAGGGACAGCGCGCAATACGGTTGGACTGGTCAAACGATCGCCACCATGCGATTGTAATTCAGCATCCAGACGGACCCGATACGGTTGCGGACGCACTTCGCCGGTTGGCTATCATTGTTCACGACGACAGCGCGCAAGGCTTGTTCGCGCCAAAACTAAGCCGCTTGACATGAAGGCCAGAGCAACAGGCACGATCCCGACCGCAAGCGAGACGCTGGAAAAGGTCGCCGAATCAATTTAAACCAATTTATAACGCGTTCGTGCATTTCACGCAGGCATCGATCTTAGAGGCGCCACGAAAGGCAAAAACTGCGCCGACCTCACCGCGTCGGCCAAATGTTAGGTGAAGGTGGGAATGTACAAGGTACTGCTGAGAAACAACTACACGAGCGAAGAGCGCTGGGTCAACTACGACATGCCTTGGGATGGCGGCAGTGTTTTTCTTTGGACCGAAGGCAATTACGGTTGCGACTGCAACAGGCACCTGTTCTTTGAGCGCGCGTTTGGTCGCGAACCGGACGACGATGAGCATGTGTGCGGCGACGAGAAATACACTGCTGTTTGTGCCGAACTGCCAGATGGCAAGAGGCATGAACTAGATGCACATAACGCGGATTAGAACCGCATGCAATTTTTTTAGTGTATTTTCACGCAGGCATCGATCCGTTGCAGCTCCTCGAGCAGCGCGCGCATTTGCGCCAACGGCCACGAATTAGGCCCATCCGACAACGCGCGGTCGGGATTCGGGTGCGTCTCCATGAACAGTCCCGAGACACCGACAGCGATCGCGGCGCGCGCTAGAACCGGGACGAACTCGCGTTGGCCGCCGCTGGCGCCGTCTTTGCCGCCGGGCAACTGCACCGAATGCGTCGCGTCGAACACCACCGGCGCGAACGCGCGCAGGATGGCAAGGCTGCGCATGTCGGCGACCAGGTTGCCGTAGCCGAAACTGGCGCCGCGCTCGCAGACCATGACCCGACCCTCGCCGCCGGCGGCATGCGCTTTCGCGACGACATGGCGCATATCGGCCGGCGCCAGGAATTGGCCCTTTTTGATATTCACCGGTTTCCCCGCGCGCACCACCGCCTCGATAAAATCGGTCTGACGGCACAGGAATGCAGGCGTCTGCAACACGTCCGCGACCGCGGCGACGTCGGCGACTTGCGCCGCTTCGTGCACGTCGGTCAAGACAGGGATGCCCTCGGCCTTCACGCCGGCGAGAATGGTAAGACCGCCGCGCATGCCCGGACCGCGAAACGCCGTGCCGGCGGTCCGGTTCGCCTTGTCGAACGACGCCTTAAAAATAAACGGGATGCCGAGCTCGCTCGTGATCCGCCGCAGTTCGCGCGCGGTCTCGATCACCATGCCGTGCGACTCGATCACGCACGGGCCGGCGATCAAAAAAAAAGGCCGCTCCGGCCCGATATCGAATCCGCACAATTGCATTTGTTTTCTCTCCTTTACCGCACCCGCCGGTATTGAATCACCGAACTCCACAGCACGGCGAAATTACCGACCATCAACGCGCGGAACACCGTCGCCCGCGTGCTGACGCCGAGCGCGCCTTGCCACAAGGCATAGCTGTCCACGAGCAGCAACCACATAAACGCCCCGGCGCAGCCGAACAGAAACAGCGCGATGCCACGGTGCGCGGGATTTCGCGCGAGCTCCGCGGCGAGGTACGCAGGCATCAACACGCAGGCAAGCGTCGGCACGAACAAAATCGCGATCCCGGTGTTCACGACGAATTTTCTTTCTCGGTTTGGCGCACCTGCACCGTTACCTCGATGCCGAGCCGGCGCAGGATGAATCGCGCGGACAAGTTGGTCGCGGCGAGCGTGGCCGAACCGGCCGAACCGGCCACGATGGCATAGAAAATCAGCTCGGCAAACGTCAGTTGCGCGCCGAGAAATGCCGACATGTAGGCGATCATGGCCACGGACAGCACCGCGCCGACGATCGCGTACGACAAGAACAGCAGCAGCGTGATCGATCGGCCGCGCAACGCCCGGTGCGCCGCAACCAAGCATGCGCCCGACGCACCGGCGATCGCGGCGACGACAAAGGCCAAAGCCAGCGCGCCATCTAATGCCTTGATGGTTTCGGTCGGCATAAGGGGCGACGGCGCGTCCGGGACGATCGTTTGCGCCTTGAATTCGGCGTTACGCCGTATCGTAGACATCGACGGCGTAGCCGAAACCGATCAGCTTATCGGCCAAGCCGGGCGGCATGGCCTCGCGATAGATTGTTTCGTCGCGCGCGTATTTGAATTTCACGTAACGCGTTTTAAGTTTTCCATCAACCTCCTCATCGAATCTGTGGGAGCCGTCTATTTCTTGCAACACTCGTAGCCACTTAGCCATTTCTGCGTGTCTCCTGAATGCTTAGTTCACGTTTTCTTTCGCCACGATCCGCTCGACCGATTCGTACTGCAAGCCGCCCGATGTCGCGCGGACCGTGCCGCGGTAGACCTTGTTCTTCGTCACGCCGGCGGCGGCGCTGATCGTGACTTCGTAGTTGCCGTTGCTCGCGCTCACATAGGAAAGCGCGAGCGGATACGTGATGCCGCTCACGGCCTGCCCGCGTAAATCGACCAAGGAGATCAGCTCAACCGTCGCGCTGTTTTGATAGGTGCCGGCGCGGTTCGCGAGCCCCTCGAGCGACAACACCACGGAATTATTGATCGGCCACGTCGAGTTCGACATCTCGGATAATCTCCAATTGCTACAGCGAAAACACCGCCGTGACTTCGAGCGTCGATCCGTTGTTCAACACGACGTCGCCGCCGGTAGATGCACCGATTGCGTACAACGTGCCGCCGGTGCCGGTATCGACCGAGGCGAGAAAGGCGCCGCCGATGGTGGTCGAATCCGCATCGATCGCGAAGCTCGCCAAGGCCGCGGCGTTGGTGATGCTGCCGGCCGAAGCCGCGACCGGGGTATACAGTTTGCGGTTGCCGGTAAACGCGGTCACCTCGACCCAGCCGGCGTGCGAGGCGAGTGTGTCGCCGGCGGCGGCGGTCGGCGTGCCGTCGGTGAGCCCGATAAACCAATCCGCGATCGGCGTCTGCGGCGAGCTCGGCGAGGCGATGCCGGTATCGAGGAGATAATTCTTGCCCTCGGTCGTTACCAGGTTGTCGATAAAATCTTCCCATAAGATTTTGCCGTTGCGATCGCTGGCGCGCAACAGCCACCGGCCGCGCGCGTGTGCCGGCACGAGCAGGCCGCCCGGCGAACGTGCCATCGCGCCAAACTTCAACTCCTGGACAGATTTTGTAAAGAGCATGGCTTTTGTTCCTCGCGTAGCAGGTAGACGTTAATTGGGTTTGATCCGAACCGCATCCGCATCGAGCGCCGGCGCGATCGCGACGCCCGCCGACAGCGCCGGCGTAATCCGCAGCGTTGCCGAGAGCGCGGCACGAATCGTGATCGCGCCGACAACGAGATAATCCACGTCGCCGCTGATACCGATGAAACTTGCCTGCGCGTTGGCCGATTCGCTGATGGTCGCCGCCGCCGCGGCGGCGGCCGTCCATAAAACATCGGCGGAAGCGGCCGCGGCCAGCGTCGCGCGAAGCGTCGCGACTGCCGATAGCACGGCCGCGCCGCTGCCGGCCGCCGCGAACGTGACCTGAGTTATCTCCGAGCTGGTGGCCGAGAAAGCAGCAGCCGCTGCCGCCGCTTCGGCGATACCGGCGATGGCCGCGACCGTCGCGGTAAGCGCGGCGGCGGCGCTGCCCGTGCCGGTAAGTGTCGCGATTGCCTGCACCGCGGCGAGGAAGCTCGCCGCCGCCGTGGTGCCTTCCGCGATCGCCGCCTCGATGACATCGGAGGAATCCGCATCGAACTGCGCCGCCGCCGCACCACTCGCCGTCAATGCCGCCAGCGCTTGCGCGCGCGCCGTCCAGGTCTCGCCGGCGGACGCGCCGACGATAATTGCCGCGGCGGCTTGCGCGAGTGCATCGAGCGTTGCATCACCGGTCGCGGCGGCGCTGAGCAGCCCCGGCGCGATCGCCGGGCCGCCGTGACCCTCGGCAGCTACTGCTGCCTCGGCGATACCGACAGCGACCGTCGCGGCCATCGACAACGTCGCCGCCGCATCGCCGGCGGCCGTGAAGCTGCACGGAACTGTCGATTGATCCGATAAGGCCGCGGCAGCGCTGGCCGCGGCGTTCAAGCTGCCTGGAACAGCGGCTTGATCCGACAACGCCGCGGCGGCGCTGGCCGATTCGGAAATACCAACCCGCACCGTCGCGGCCATCGAAAGCGCGGCGGCCGAACTGGCGGCAGCCGACAAGGCGCCTGGAGCCGTAGCTTGCGCTGCGAGCGCCGCGGCAGCGCTGGCGGATTCGGAGAGTGCCGCTGCGCCGCCAGATATAAAACCTACATCTTGCTGTGAAAAATTATTGATATCGACAATAGAGCCGCTGTTGTCCGAGTAGGCAAGGATCGCGCCGCGCACAACTCCAGTGATCGAGGTATCGGTGGTTGAAGCAGCGGACGCGCCATTGCGAAATACCTCCAGATTCGACCCGTCGCACACGAATAGGAGAGTCCCGATACCGGCAATGCCAGCATTCGCTAGTAGAGTTTCCGCCTCCAGGTCGTAGATAAATGCATTTAAGTTGCCATCGAAGGCCTCAAATCCACCGCTGTATCCGCCGCCCGCTCCTGCCACGCCGTCGCCGCGCGCGACGCACGAAAAATTTACATAGTTTCCGCCTGGCTGGCTGAGCGTCGTTACCGTGCTTTCGGCTTCCATGTCGTCGGTGTCGAGGTCGAAATTTAGTTGAGCTGCCGCATCAGCGTCGGCCAGCCCGGTGGCGCGGGCTTGGTTGCCGACGATTGCCCAACCCGTGCCCTCTGTCTCAGTCCAGGTGGCCTGACCATCCGAGGAGGTTGATGCGTTTAGATTTCCGTTTGCTCGATCGAATGTGTCCTCGATGCGTTTGGATGCTCTGCGAGGTTCTGTTTGCGCCGAGGCTAGTACATGCGGGCCAAGGCGCACTTCTAGGATTCCGTTTTGCCGGCTACGTAATGCCTTCGCGGTTCCGATTGGTCGTTGCACCAAGTCGGCGATAGCGCGTCCGAGCGTATCCGGCAGCGACCTATTGTCACGGCTCTCCGCGACTAGCAGTACGCGCGACGCTGGTTTTAACGGCTCATCTTTGTCGTCTCCGATAAAAATTGCTCGGGGGTCATCGATCTCGCGTTCCGACCACATCACCACACGCTGCTGCGACAAACGCACAATTGCCCATGCCGGGCTTTTGTCCCAGCCAACTGGGCGAAATCGACCGCCGCGCTTTCCAGTATCTATAAGTTCGGTTAGATAAAACGGCATTATCGTCGCACCAACACGCGGATCGTTGGCCGCGGAACCGTACGTTCGGCCGGCACGTTGCCCTCAACGATACGTCAGAATCAACGTCGGCGCGGTCGGTAACGTATATCCGTCGACCGCCGCGAAATGGTTCAGCGTCGCTTCGTTTTCCACGCGCAGCGCGAACGCAAAGCGCCCGCTCGATACGCCGCGCTGTATATCCGCGAGCGCGCTGCCGGCGAATTCGAAGCGTTTCATGCCGACCGTGCGCAATGTGGTGTCGGCAACATAAATGCGCGCCGCCAAGCCGGCGCGCTCGAACGCCTGCGCCGACGTGCCCGCCGCCGGGTCCGTCAAGCCGTCGCCGCCATACGGGCCGATCAAAAATAAATCAGACTGCACACCCTGCGTATATACGCAATGTAGCGTCAACACAGCGCGCACGATCCGCGCGCCTGGCGGAATCCCGGCCAAAGCAAACCGCACATACGTGCGCAGGACGTCATCCTGCGGGCCGATCGAATGCCCGGTCCACCCGCCGCGCGCCCCTAGCGAGACATCGTTTGATAAATCCGCAACGATCGTCTTTTCGATCTCGACCTCGGCGCCGAGCCGCGCCACGACGGTCACCGCGATCTGCCCGGGTGGCACTATCGCCTGCGCGACCTCCAGCGCACCCATGGTCGCTTGGTTCGGCGGTACCGGTCGGCACGTTCCCGATAAATCTTCCGCGCCAATGCCAGTTCCTGGGCACGCCGCCCAGGACAGGCGCGCCAAGAGCACCAATGCAAAAACGCTATAGCGCACTACGGCCCGACGCGAATTTGCAGGAAGATTTGGATTTGCCCAGGCAATGGCACCGGCAATACCGCGCTTGCCTCCGCGCTGATCGGACCGTTGCCGGCGCTGTTGGCACGCCGCGCGACACAGCGCAGCGTCTCGCCGCCGTTGCCGGTGACGGCCGTGCCGACGGTGCCCGCGCTATCCGGCGCCGTCGCCGTCACCGCTTGGCTTGGGTCTGGCGCGGCGTTCAGCGCGCACCACGCGTTGACGGTGCTGCCATCCGCCGCGCTCGTCCAACTGATATCGACCGTGTACTGCGCGGCGGCCGCGACTGCCGGGAAAAGCGCGAGCGCGCTAAGCAGCGCGATCAATTTCGATTTCATGGTGATCCTCTCTGGTGGTGTAAATGGTTCTGCGGATCTCGCGTAGCAACGCCGCCGCTTCCTCCATGTTTTCAGACACAAGCGTTCCGACGAGCGCGTAATCCACGCCAAACAGAGCACGCCGCACTTCCTCGAACGCCCAGGCGCGCTCCAGGCGCATCAGGCGCAAGAGCGTCGCCTCCAACATCCCGCGCCATTCGCCGCGTTCGAATTTGTTTAGCGAGATCGTTGAAAACTTGTAGTGCTGTGCGAACTCATGGACGCTGAGCCGCCGATTCAATCGTTGCAGGCGAAATCGCTTGCCGATGACCCGCTGCACAATGGGTTAAGAATCCGGCATGTTCTCGACCGCGGCGTGCGCTTCTCCCGCAGCGGCGATCCGTTCGGCCTCGAGTTCGTCCAGAATCACGTCGAATGATTTGCCTTGTGCTTTCTTGCCGTCGATATGCGCGCGCGCAGCGTCGACGCTGCCGAGGCGCTCCACGACGCCGAGGATGAGATACGCGATCAGTTCGGGTGAAAATGCGCTCATGTTTTGGGCCTCTGTTGTTTGATGCGTTCCGCCAATAAACCGTTTACGGTCCCGAGCAGCGACTTACTCTGCAACGCCTCTTTCAGGCTGTCCGCGAACAGGCCGTCGCGCCGCAGCGCTTGCGCCTTCGTGAGAATCCCGGATGCTTTATCGAGCTTGCCCAAGAAATCCGTCAGTTCGGCTTTAGTAAGCACGCCTCTTGCGGCTTCCTCGGCGACGGCGCGATACGCAATGGTCAGCCCCACCTCGGCCTGCGCGATCGCCTCGGCCGCGCGTTCGGCGGGCGACGTGCCTTCCGTCAGCAGCGGCTTGCCGGCACAGCCAACGAGCAGCGCCATGCCAAGCGCCAAGAATCCGATAAAGATCACCGGCGGGGTGGTCGGCGGTTTATTCAGCGGGATACCGGCGACGCTGGTGATCGACGCCTTGCGCGAGAGCTGGCCCCAGCCGGCCAAGACCAGGCCGACGATCTGCGCGAGATCGCTCGACAGCATCGCCTGCAGTTCCGGCGTGAAATTAAAATACTTCGACA
>DASWLD010000119.1:0-3779 GCA_036396275.1 Burkholderiales bacterium | reverse complement strand
CGACGATGTTGATGGCACGATCGAGCATGGTGTCGTAACCGCGGACGAACCGCTCGCTCGCCTCGAAGTGACGCACCGTCTCAATCATCTTGATCATCTCACTCATGGTTACGACGTTGGCGGCTTCGGTAAAACCCTGGCGCACTTGCGGTCCACTCTGATCGAAATCGCTCGTCGTGCGCGCCATGTAGAGACCCTCGCCCATCGGCGTCAGCGACTGCGGGTCCTTGATGTTCACCAAAGTCAATTGACCGACCCGGGAATTGCCGTCCCACACGCTGCCGTGCGCATCGATGCGCGGCGTCGTGGTCGTTAGCTGAATTTCCCCGCCCGTCCCCAGCACCGCGAAACCGTTGCTCGTTACCAGCCGACCGTTCGCATCCAGACGAAAGTTGCCTTGGCGCGTATAGGCTTCGCCTGTCGGCGTGGAAACGACGAAGAAACCGGGCCCTTCGAGCGCCGCGTCGAGCGGGTTGCCGGTGTACTTCAATGTTCCTTCCGAATAATCCGTTCGGGCGGCGATCACCGGGGCGGTATAGTCGGCCGCGGCGCTCGCGACATGATTTTCGAACGATCGGGCGACGGTGAATTCCTTCTTGAACCCGACCGTACCGGCGTTTGCCAGGTTGTGGCTGATGACGTGCATGCGCGCCACGTCGTTCAGCATCCCGGCTTCCGTTACCGCCAATGCATTAACCATGCGTTCTCCTCTTCACTTTTTCCTCGACGGCGAACACGTGCGCCAGCACCGTCGCCACCAGATGAAACAGCTCGGGCCCGATTTCGGCGTCGATTGGCAGCCGGCACAACTGCTGCGCGAGCTCGGCGTTCTCGACGACCGGCGGGCCGTTGATGAGCGAACGTCTGAGCAAGATCTCCTCGGCGATTCGCCCGCTGCCCTTCAGTATCACCCTCGGTAAACCTTCGCCGATCTCGTACTTGAGGCCGACGACCTGTTTCGGTTTCGCGTCTTCCTTTTCCGTACTCATACCAGCCGGTTCAACGAATCTTGACTGACGACGTGCTCGACCACGGACCGCACCGCCCCGTTATAACTGTCCACGTGGCGCGTCTCGTAAACGATTTCGTCGATTTCCCACTGTCCGCCGGACGTAAGCGCGGTTCGCAAAGCTTCCACCTGCGATGCCAATTCCGTCGTTGCCTCGCGGTCGCCGGTAGCGACGTGCAGCCGCACGCGCGAGCCCACGACGTTGGCGCCGATCTCAACGTTCCCGAGATGTTCGGTGGCAAGCGAGAACATGAGCTTGCGATGCTGGGTTTGGGGCGCCGGCGCCGCTTCGCGCCGCTGTTCGAAAAACGCGAGATCGACTTCGATTAACTGGTCCCCCAGCAAAAACGGCACGGTGCCGATTCGGTGCGCGACGGTTCCGCCGGTCTGCGCGTTCAGCAACCGTTGCGCCACCCACCGCGGGTCGCCCGACTCCTCGTCGTCCTGCGGGTTCTGCGCCGCCTTCGGGCCGATCAAAGCGATGGGCACGGGCGTCTTGTTTTCGGGCGTCGTCCCGGCCGCGTTCGCCGAGACGTCCTTCACCTCGTTCCGCGCTGGGTCGTGCCCCATCTGCTTGACCAGCGCTTCGGCCAGGGACCGCACGGCCGCTGCTTGCATGCCGGCATCGCCGCCGGTTATGACCGTCAATTCCGGGATGTTTTGGATGTTGTACAGCGCCGCGCTCGACGCATCCTCGCGTAACAGCGCTCGGTACACGGGCCACAATAAATCGGGCGACTGCCGCAGCCCGAGCTTATTGACCAAGACGCCGGCGAGCGCCATCGCGCTGGCATCGCCCGCCGTGCGCGACGCGCGCGTGAGCACCGCTTTGTCCGCCGCGTCGAGCGTGGCGCGATAGCGAGTGGACAGGTTGTCGATGATCCGCTCGTGCCGCTTGAACGCACTTGCCGGATTCGGCGGCGATTCCGCCGCCGTCGCGGTCCCGGTCGTGTTTTCGGCACGCGGCTGGATGCGCTGTACTTCGACCCGCTCGCCCAGCGCAACGACGCGCCCATGGATCAGTTCGCCGGTGGAAAGCGGCACGCTACTGTCCACCACTCGCTCGTGACCGCCGAAATCGACCAGATAACGGTTGCCGTCGTACTGACGCATCACCTGGCCCTTGATGATCTGGCCGAGATTCAAGGTGCTGGAGAATTCCGCGGCGCCGGGAAGAAAGAACCGAGTAGTCGCGGCGCGGAAATCCGCCGAAACGCCGGCGGCAATATTGTTCACGCTCATACGGAAACCATCCCGAAGGACTTCAGGTTCACCCCGTTCGGCACTTCGGACAGCGACAACACTGATACCTGCGGCATGACGCGCTCGGTAAAGCGGCGCACGTGCCGACGCAACGCGGGCGAGCAAAGCACCACCGGCATGAGGTTGCTGGACATCATTCTTTCGACTTCCGCCGCCAACCGACGCAACAGCTGCTCGGCGAATTTCGGTTCGAGCACCAACGTTGGTTTTTCTTCGATCGAACGAATGGCGCCGGATATCGCTTGCTCCACGGAAGGATCAAACGTCAGCACGTACAGCTCGCCTTCCGGCGTGGCCAGCGAATGACAGATCATCGCGCCCACGCGTTCGCGCACCTGTTCGGTGAGATATTCGGGATCGCGGTTGCGCGCGCCGAAATCCGATAATACTTCGAGGATCGCCTCGACGTTTCGAATGGATACCTTCTCGCGCAACAAACCTTGCAGAACCTTCTGCACTTCCCCGAGCGACAGCACTTTCGGGATCAGCTCCTCGACCAGGCTCGCGTGCCGTTCGCGCACGCGCGCCACGATGCGTTCCGTTTCCGCGCGGGTCAGTAGGTTCGGCGATTGCAGCTTGATGACCTCGGTCACGTGCGTGAGCAGTACCGTCGCTGGATCGACAACGGTATATCCGGCTTCGCGCGCGCGCCAGCGTTGCTCATCGACGATCCAGACCGCCGGCAGTCCGTAGGTCGGATCCTTCGTTGCCATGCCTTCGAGGCTGCCTTGCTCCCCGTTTGCATTGATCGCCAGGAACCGGTCAGCCAGAACCGACCCTTCCGCAACCTTCGTCCCGTAGATCGCGACTTCGTAGTGATTCGGCCCGAGTTTCCGGTCGTCCCTGACGCGCACTTTGGGAAAGACGAGACCGGCCTCCAGCGCGAACTGCTTACGAAACGCGACGATGCGCTCCATGAACAAGGCGTTGTCCGCCGCGATCGGAATGAGGTTCTGGCCGACGCTGATCTCGATCGGCTCGACGACTAACAACTCATAGAGATCCTCGGACTCGGATTCGCCTTTCTTCGCCGTTTCCACCGTTTTCGCCGCCTGCCGCGACGGCGAGCGCAACGCGAAGAAGTAGAGCAAGCCGGCTACGACCAGCAGCAGAAGCACCGGCAGCAATGGGATGCCGGGCATGAGCATGACCGCGAACAATCCTATGGCGACGAGCAGAATCGTCTTGGGGTAGGCCGTCACTTGTCGCGAGATTTCGTCGCTCAGCTGCGCGTCGGTAGCCGCGCGGGTGACGATGATGCCGGTGCCCGTTGCGATGATGAGTGCCGGTACCTGCGTCACGATGCCGTCGCCGACCGTGAGCAGCGTATACGTCTGTAACGCCTGGCCCCAGCCCAGTCCCATCTGTGAGATGCCGATCGCCAGTCCGCCGATGATGTCGATGAGAATGATGATGATGCCGGCGATCGCATCGCCCTTGACGAAGCGGCTCGCGCCGTCCATCGCCCCATAGAAATTCGCCTCGCGCTCGATCAGCTTGCGCCGTT
>DASWLD010000118.1:0-15442 GCA_036396275.1 Burkholderiales bacterium | reverse complement strand
CCATATCGGATCGAGCTCGGCTTTGACATTGAAACCGCCGCGCTCGGCATTGAACTGCACCCAGTCGATCGCCGCCGGGTTCCCGACCAGCAGCAGGTGCTCGTCTTCGAGGTAGTACAGAATGCCGTCTTGGATGACATAGCCCTCCGGCGAGCACGTCAGAAATTGCTTTGCCGCGCCGGGCGCAAACGTCTTGAACGTGTTGACGCCGAGGCGCTCGTACAGTTTCACCGCATCCTTGCCGCGAACGTGCAGGCTGTGCATGTGCCAGGTTTGATCGTGCAGGGCGATGGTTTCGCGCCACGAACGCTGCTCGTCGCGCCACGTGGTGATCTCCGGCTTGACGACCTCGGCCGGCATCAGCACGGTAAAGACGTTCAAGGCGGACTTCGGTGGATTCTTAAATAGGTGATCGACGATGTTCGGCACCGAGTCGAGGAGCGCCTGAAGGGAAGTCGGTTTTTGTTGCATACTCATCGGTTTTGCCTCTGCGTTTGAATCTCTCGTGAACCGCGGCACCCCGCGGATGTTTATCCCACTCGCCCGAAAATTGTTCGGCGAAGATCGAACGACGAAGTGAGCGGAATCGCGGGAATCGAACCGGGCGTCGTGCAAGCATGGAGCCGTTCGTGAAGACGACCGCCGCGATGTACGATGCTTGGCCGTCCGCTCAACTGCGCGCCTCCTCGGTGGTTGCGGCTTCACGCGCAGACACGCTGCGGATTTCCGGTAACGAGCGGTATTCTATAAAATGATAGAATTGTCTGTCTATGGGTCGCAATGAAGAAGCGGTCGGCCGTTGCGCGTGGTTGGTCTTGATGCTCCAATTGTCGACGTACCGGATGCGCGCACCGCAGCCGGAACTTACAATAGGTCGCATCAAACGAGGCCATCGATGACCGTTGCCGCCAGCCGTCGCACTCAAACTATCCCGCGTCGCTCGGGCGGCGGCCCGCGCCGACGAACGGCGAAAATCATCGAAGCGGCCGCGGAGGTGTTCGCGCGCCGCGGCTATCACGGCGCGTCGACTCAAGATATCGCCGATGTGCTCGGTATCCGACAGGCAAGTCTGTATTACTACTTTCCGTCCAAGGACGCGGCGCTCGAGCACGTCTGTCTGCGCGGCGCCGAAGGGTACGCGGAAACGGCGGAGGCGATCGCCAAGGAGGACGCGCCGGCCGCGGCGAAAGTGCGCAAGCTCATAAAGAGCCACCTGCAGCCCCTCGAGGATCGGCGCGCTTTCGTCACCGTGTTTTTGCGCGAACGTCATCATCTTCCGGACGAGAGCCGTCGTCGTGTCGGCCGTATCTCGCGGCGCTACGAACGACAGGTGCAAGAGGTGATGCGGTCCGGCGTACGCTCGGGAGAATTTCGCGCCGATCTCGACCCCCGACTTGCGACGCTGGCGCTGCTCGGTATGTGCAATGCCGTACCGGAGTGGTACGGCATCGAACCGAATGCCACGATAACGCGCATCGCCGAAGCATTTGGCGACCTTTTCATCGAGGGGTTGCAGGGCAAGAGCAAGCGTCGCGCTGAACCATCAAAGGGCCGGGCTTAACCGCGCGTCGCGACGTGTAAAGCGTCATCGGCGTGCGTCACTTCGCGTCCATGGCTGCCCATCCACGCACACGTACGTTTGAAACCCCCGAACGCGAAAAAGTGCAGGCCGGCGATGTCAATAACGCCGCGGTTATGCGCGCGCGCCAAAGCACGAATCATGGGATCAGGCCCTCGTTCGGTGGCGAGCTGCGCGATATTGCCCGCACGCGTCGTCAGGAAGCGCAACGATGCGCCGATCCCGCAGACGGTCCCAAACTTGATCAAGGTGGTGAGCCGCGCGGGCGCCGCGAGACCGATGACGACCGGCGCATGGATGCCGCTCGTTCGCAATTGTTTTATCCATTCTATAAAGCACGCCGAGTCGAAACTGAACTGCGTGACGAACGTTGCCGCTAATCCGGCCCGCTCCGCCGCTTCGACTTTTTCCCGCTCGTTCGCGCGTAACTGGTCGGCCGACATGTGGGCATGACCCTCGGGGTGCCCGGCGACGTAAATTTCGGTTATCCCATGCGCACGCAGCAGCCCGGTGCGCACTATGTCGAGCGTCGAGTCAAACGGACCGAGCGGCGTGGCGCGGTCGCCGGCGATTATCAGAGCGCGCCGGACTTGAGCTTTGGCAAAGTAGCCCAGCACGCTTTCAAGCTGCGCATGGCTCTCGAACGCGCGCGCGGGAAGGTGCGGAACCGGTTCGAGCCCTGCATGGCGCACTGCCGTTACGGCCTGGTGCGTCTCTTCCCACTGCTGCTTCGGCATATGACTGATAAAAACGTCGGTCGGTCTGCCGAGCTGCGCACGACATTCCTGCAAGTGCTTTGCATCGCGCACCGTCATTTCTATCGACGCGTGTTGCAGAAGATGCCTGATCGTTCCTTGCTCGGCCTTACTCTCGGGCGAATCGCCGAGCGTCTCGCCCGATGGCGCCGTTGGTTGTCGACGGACACTCAAACCCGATCGATCGTGCATGGGCAAACCTCGTGTTACGTATATCTATTGGTCTATAGAATATATCTATAATACTATAGAAATCAAGTGGCGATGGGGCAAAAAGGCTTGGCCGGGACCGGAAAGCCAGGTACATAAAGGGCGTTATCGCGGGGGTAAATTCGGGCCGGACGCCGTTTGTCGTGGGGTGAAAGCCCGCCCGAACAGGCACGACGCGCGAGCGTTAGCGCTCGCGCGATCCGTCACGGCGTCAGCGGAACACGACCGTGCGCGCGTCGTTGAGGAGTACGCGATGCTCGACGTGCCACTTGACGGCGCGTGCCAGCACCGTGCTTTCGACGTCGCGGCCGACTTCGACGTAGTCGTCCGGGTCCATCGCGTGGTGCACGCGCACGACGTCTTGCTCGATAATCGGTCCTTCGTCCAGGTCCTCGGTGACATAGTGCGCTGTCGCCCCGATCAATTTGACGCCGCGCGCGTGCGCCTGCTGATAAGGCCGCGCCCCCTGGAAGCTCGGCAGGAACGAGTGATGAATGTTGATGGCGCGGCTGCGCAAATGCGCGCACAGCGCGGGTGAAAGGACCTGCATGTAGCGCGCGAGCACGACCAAATCAATGCGTTCGCTGTCGATGAAGGTCCGCAGTTTGGCCTCCTGCTCCGCGCGATTGGCCGGTTGGACGGGCAGGTGCACGAAGGGAATATCATGGGCCCCGGCCAGTCGTTCGAAATCTCGATGATTCGAGGCGATCGCAGGAATCTCGACCGGCAGCGAGCCGACGCGAAACCGATAAAGCAGGTCGTTCAGGCAATGGCCGAACTTCGAGACAAGGATAAGAACGCGCGACTTCACGTGCACGTCGTAGAACCGCGATTGCATACCGAAGTCCTCGGTCACCGGCGCGAAGGCGGCGGCGAGCGCGGCGACGGTGGCTCGTTCGTCGGCGTCGAAGCACACGCGCATGAAGAATCGTTGGTTCGTCGCATCGCCGAATTGCGCGCTGTCGACGATATTGCATCGCTGCTGAAGAAGAACATTGGCGACGGCTGCCACGATACCGATGCGGTCCGGGCACGAGAGTGTGAGAACGACGCGGCGCACGATGGATCTCCAAGAATGTGTCCGCCTTAGCTCGGTCCTCGACAAGCGCCGATCGAGCGGCGGTTGCGGCGGGAAAACCGTTTGCGTTGGCCAACTGGCGGCAACGGACGGCAGCCGGCGCCAAGGCGGGTTGATTCTATCAACTTATAGATAAATAATGGTAATGTATCGACTCGACATCGTGCTTCAAGGGGCCGCGCGCACGTGAAATCCGATAAAGCCGAAGCGACAGAAGCGGGCGAAGCCTCGGCGGTTGCCTCGCTGCGCTGCAAAACAGCGCCGCTGTTGTTGGCCGATCGGGCGCGCGCAACGCCGAACGTCGTTGCGTTTCGCTCGAAGCACCTCGGCATCTACCGCACTCGCACGTGGCGCGATTACGCGGAGCTGGTGGCGCGCTGCGCGCTTGGACTCGCCACGCTCGACGTGGGCGCCGGCGACCGCGTCGCGATCATAGGCGACGCCTGCGAGGAGTGGCTGATCGCCGACCTCGGCGCGCAGGCGGCCGGCGCCGTTACCTACGGGATCTATCCCACCGCGTCGCCGACCGAGGTGGAGTATCAGCTGCGCGATGGGGCCGCGCGCGTCTTCGTCGCGGAGAACCAGGAATACGTCGACAAGGTCCTGCCGTTCGTGGACCGGCTCCCCGATCTCCGATGGATCGTCGTCATCGACGATTCGGCCATGTTCGGGTATCGCCATCCGAAACTGCGGCGATATGCCGATGTGCTCGCGGCCGGCGACCCCGGGATGGGCGATGCCGTCGCGGCGCTGCACGAAATGGCGATGCGCATCGATCCACTCGCGCCGGCGTTTATCGTGTACACCTCGGGCACGACCGGCCATCCCAAAGGCGCGCTCGTCACCCACGGCAAGCACCTCGCCTCGACGTACAATCTCGTCACGCACTATCCCACGCTCGCCGAACGCTCCCATCGAACCGTCGTCTATCTTCCGCTCTGCCACGTTCTCGGGCGCGACGTCGCCATTACGCTGCCGCTGCTGACGCGCCTGGTGCCGCATATCGGCGAGGACCTGGAAGACCTCCCGCAGACTTTGTTTGAAGTCGCACCGACCGTGCTGTTCACGGTGCCGCGCTACCTGCAGAAGTTCGCCTCGCAGATTCTGATCGGCATCGCCAACAGCTCGATGGTCAAGCGCTCGGCGTACGGCGGGGCGCTGCGATTCGCGCGCGGCTACGCGCATCGGCGATGGGACGGGCGTACCGGCGCGCTGCGCGACCTCGCTTATCGCCTCCTGCATTGGGCCGTGTTCCGCCCGGCGCTGAACAAGCTCGGTTTCGACCGCCTGGAGCTGGTCGTGAGCGGCGGCGCGCCGCTGCCGGCGGAGACGATGACGCTGTGGCAGATGTGGGGCGTCAACGTGGTTGAGATCTACGGCCAGACGGAGACCGCCGGCGGCATCATCACCGGCCAGCGCGGCCCGTTCGCGCGGCCGGGGAACGTCGGCACGGTCCCGAGCGGCTGGCGCGTGCGGCTCGGCGCCGAGAACGAAATTCAAGTGTTGAGTCCGGACCTGTTCGAAGGTTACTGGAGCAACCCCGAGGCGACGGCGGCGGTACTCGAAGAATCCGGGTGGCTGCGTACGGGCGACGTCGGCGAATGGGTTGGCGAGAATCTGAAGCTCGTTGACCGCGTGCGCGACTTCATCGTCACGTCCGGCGGCAAGACGCTGTCGCCCTCGTATATCGAGAACATCGGACGCGCGAGCCCGTTCGTCGCGGAGATCGTCGTGTTCGGGCATGCGCGCAAGTACGTGACGGCGCTTATCGAGATCGACTTCGACACCGTCGCCGACTGGGCGCGCGCGCGCGGCGTCCCGTACACCGGCTTCACGAGTCTCGCGCAGCATCCCGACGTGGAGCGGCTGCTTGCGGCCGAGATCGAAAAAGCGAACGCGCAGCTCGCGCGCGTGGAGCAGATCAAGGTATTTCGGGTGATCCCCAAGGCGCTCGATCCGGAGGAGGAAGGCGAGCCGATCACGCCGACGCGGAAGGTGAAGCGCAAGCAGATGTACGAGCGGTTTCGCGAGCTCGTCGACGCGATGTACGACGATGCGGAAGAGCGCCTCGTCGCCCAGGGTGTGGCCGGGATCGCGAATAAGAGAACTTAACTACCACTACTGAGAGGAGAGAAATCATGAAACGAAAACTGCTGGCTCTCGTTTTCACGTTCGCCGTCACTGGTGCGGCGGCGGCGCAGGATGGTTATGTCGTCGGCGTCTCGGCGGCATTGACCGGTCCGCTGGCTGGAACGTACGCGCCGGTCGTCGAAGGCATGCGTGTCTATATCGATCACGTCAACGCCAACGGCGGGGTGAACGGCAAGGCCGTGCGGCTGGTTATTCTCGACAATCAGGCGCAACCGTCGAAAGCCGCCTCGGACGCCAAGCGGCTGCTGACCCAGGACAAGGTCATGCTGCTCATCAATGCAAGCCTTTCGTCGACTTATGCGCCGATGGTGGCGGAATCGAAGCGTACCGGTGTGCCGCTCTACTACGCCGGCGCGGTCTGCCCGAACGAGGTCAACCCGCCGCAAGCCGATCCGCTGCAATTCTGTTCGACCGGTTTCGGCGCGCTCTTCGACAGCCAGATGGGCATGCAATTTATCAAGGATAATTCGAAGGGGGCGGCGCGCATCGGTTTTTCGGCGATGGCGATTCCGATCTCCCGCGGTCAGATCGACTACTCCGAGGAGCTCGCCAAAAAGCTCGGTATGACGCCGGTCGACAAGGAAGCGATTCCGCCGCCGACGCCGGACTACACCCCGTTTGCGACGAAGCTCAAGGATGCCAAGCCCGATTGGGTCTACTCCTGGGCACCGTGGGTGACGCAGATTAGAACCTTCGAGTCGCTGCGCCGTTTGGGTTGGAGCGGCAGCTATCTGACCTACGCTCACATTCAGGCGGAGCAGGAACTCCAACGCGTCAAAGATCCGAAGTTCTACGTTTTCGGTACGAACGCGTTCTTCGAGGATAACCTGCCGGTCCATGCCGAGATTCGCAAAATCGCCGGGGGCGCGAAGCTGAGCTATCCGGTCGAACAGCTAACCGAAGGGTTCATCTCCGGTTTCGTGCTGGAGGCGGCGTTGAAGAAGACGGGATGGCCGGCCACGCCGAAGAAGATCGCGGCGGCGATGAGCAACCTCAAAGTCGACACGCGTGGCTTGCGCGGCGGTCCGATCGAATGGACCGAGAACAACCATTTTCGAACCCAACAATACTATCGCGTCTACCGCTGGGACGCGGGCAAGAATGCCATCGTGCGGGAAAAGGACTGGACCGCGGTCGACGTGAAGTAGTAGTTTTCCGCCCTCCGGCTCATTCCCGCGGTTCCTCCTGCCGTGGGAATGAGGGGCGGATTTTTTATGGTTTCCATTACTTGTGTGGCGGTAGGGGTAGCGCTTGCAGCTCCTGGTTAACATTATTGTCCTCGCGTCGATCTACGCGCTCATCGCGTGCGGCTACGTGCTGATCTATCGCACTAGCCGCGTTCTGAACCTCGCGCACGGCGAGCTGATGATGCTTGCGGCCTACGTGCTGGTCGCCACGGCGTCGCTGTTTGCCGGGCATCCCGTGGTGGCGCTCGCGGCGGCGGCACTGCTCGGTCTGGTGGTCGGCGCGCTCGTGTACGTGGCGCTCATGCGTCGACTCACCGGGGAAGGCGTTCTCGCGGCGGTACTCGCCACGGTCGCGCTCGGTGTGCTGCTGCGTGGCGTAATCGTGCTCTTCTGGTCCGGGCAGCAGCGTTATCCGATCGAGAGTCTCGGCTGGTCGAACCCGACGATCACGCTGATCGGCGACGCGCGCATCTCCACGGCGTCGGCAACCTTGGTGCTCACCACGTTCGTGGTCTACGCGGGTCTGCTCCTGTTTCTGCGCTTCACGCGCTGGGGGGTGCGCATGCGCGCCGCCGGGCAGAACCCGTTGCTCGCGGCGCAGCGCGGCATTCGACTGCACGGGATCTATGCCGCCGCCTGGGGGTTGTCGACGTTTACCGGCGGTCTCGCCGGCATTCTGCTTGCGATCGACGCCGGTCTGACGCAGACCATGGCGGTGATCGGGCTCAAGGCGTTTCCGGCGGCGCTTGTCGGCGGTCTCGACAGTCTGCTGGGCGCCGCGCTCGGCGCCCTAATCGTGGCCGTGGCCGAGGTGCTGCTGATCTACTACGTCGACCCGCTGCTCGCAGAGGTCGTGCCGTTTCTTGTTCTCATTGCCATGTTGATCGTGCGGCCGTGGGGCCTGTTCGGCACGCGTGAGGAATTGGACCGTGTGTGATCGAGGTGCACGCTGATGCCGTTCGCGAGCGGCTATTTCCGAACCAGCTACGCGCGCGACATGCGCCTGGTCGACACCCGTGCCCAGGTTGCGAGCCTGGCGCTGTTCCTGCTCGCCGCTGCGGCGTTTCCGCTCCTGGCTTCGCCGTTTCTGCTCGATCTCGCGAATCAGTTCTTTCTCGCCGCTATCGGCGCCGTGGCGCTGATGCTGCTGACCGGCTACGCGGGCCTCATATCCCTGGGCCACGCGGGACTGCTCGCGGCCGGCGCCTTCACCGTCGGCATTCTGTTCAAGGAGGTCGCCGCGCCGTTCTGGATAACGCTGCCCGCGGCCGCGGTTGCCGGCGCGCTGCTCGGCGTGATCTTCGGCTTGCCGTCGCTGCGGCTGCGCGGCCTGTACCTCGCGGTGAGCACGCTGGCGCTGCATTTCGTCGTCGTCTATCTCGGGGGCGAGTACGAAACCAAACGCGGTTTTTCCACCGGCATCGTGATCGATCCGCCGACACTTGGCGACTTTGTCGTAACCGACCCGCACGTGTGGTACTTCGTGCTGCTTGTGGCCGCGGCGGGAACCGTGTGGCTGAGCCTCAACTTGCTCCGTGGCAAGACCGGGCGCGCCTGGCGCGCGATCCGCGATCACGAGACCGTCGCCGAGGCGCTCGGTATCAACGTGCCGGCGCACAAGCTCGCCGCCTTCGTCGTCAGCTCGACGCTGACCGCCGTCGCCGGGGCGCTGTTCGCCTACTACCGCGGTTTCGTTTCGGTCGAGGCGTTTTCGCTGTTTCTGTCGATCCAGTACGTCGCGATGGTGATTATCGGCGGCATGGGCTCGATCCTCGGGGCGCTCCTCGGCGCGGCGTTCGTAACGCTGTTTCCGTACGTCATCGAGTACCTACTTGGCGTGCTGCCGGTGCCGGCGGCGTTCACGAACCAGATGTTCGCCGTGAACTACGCGGCGTTCGGGTTGGCGATGGCATTGTTCCTGGTGTTCGAACCCGGCGGATTGGTCGCCATCTGGCGCCGGCTGCGCAACTGGTTCGTGCTGTGGCCGTTCAAGCAGCGACCACTCGCGGTGACGCGCCGATGAGCGAGCCGCTCCTGCAACTCGAGAAAGTCGAGGTCGCATATCACCGCGTGGTGACCGCGGTGCAGGGCATCTCGCTGCACGTCGCGCCACGACAGATCGTGGCGCTGCTCGGCACGAACGGCGCCGGCAAGACCACGACGCTTCGCGCCGTTTCTGGGTTTCTTGGGCTCGACGATGCGCGGGTCACCGAAGGCGCGGTGATCTACCGCGGCGAACGCATCGAAAACCGGGCGCCGCACGAGATCACGGCGCGCGGCGTTGTGCTCGTGCCCGAACGCGACAAGGTATTTCCGAACCTGACCGTCGCCGAGAACCTGATCGCGAACGTGCCGCGCCGGCGCGGTGCCGGCGCGACGAAGCGGCGTAGCGAGCTCGCGTACGAATATTTTCCGAAGCTCGCGGAGCTGCGCGGGCGCGAGGCCGGTTATCTCTCGGGTGGCGAGCGCCAAATGCTCGCGATCGGCGCGGCGCTCGCGTGCGGGCCGGAGTTGTTGTTGGTGGATGAGCTTTCGCTCGGACTCGCGCCGCTCGTGGTGTACGACCTGACGCAGCGGCTGCGCCGCATACGCGACGAGCAGGGCATCGCCGTTCTGCTGGTGGAGCAGAACGCGGGCGTGGCGCTGCGGACGGCAGACTATGCCTACGTTCTCGAGAACGGCCGCATGGTGCTCGACGGCGACCCCGAGCGGCTCGCCGCGCATGAAGACATCCAGGAGTTCTATCTCGGCCAATCGCGCGGCGAGCGCCGCAGCTACCGGGAGGTGAAGCAATACCGGCGCAGCCGGAGGTGGTATGGCTGAGCTGCGCGTCGCCAACGTCAGCCTGCGCTTCGGCGGTCTCGCCGTGATCGACGACGTTTCCTTCGACGTCGAGCGCGGGAAACTGCTGGCGCTGATCGGACCGAATGGCGCCGGCAAGACCAGCGTTTTCAACTGCATCAGCGGTCTGTACCGCCCCGCGGCCGGAAGCATCCGCTTCCGGGAGCGCGAACTGATCGGGCTCAAGCCGCACACGATTGCGCGCCTCGGCGTCGCGCGAACGTTCCAGCACGGCGAGCTGTTTCCGCATCTGACCGCGCTCGAGAACCTCCTGATCGGGCGCCACACGCGCGTGCGCACGGGGCTCCTTGGCGAGGCCGTGTTCTCCCGGCGCACGCGCGCCGAGGAGGTGGCGCATCGCCGCGCGGTCGAAGAGATACTCGATTTCGTCGAGCTCGGGCGCTACCGCCACGCGCCGGTCGGCGAGCTGCCGTTCGGCACCCAGAAGCTGATCGGTTTTGCGCGCGCGCTCGCGCTCGAAGCGAAAGTGTTGCTGCTCGATGAGCCGTCGGCCGGGCTCAACCGCGATGAGCGCGAGGACCTGGCGCGGTTTATTTTGCGCATCAAGCACGAGCTTGGCTTGGCCATGGTCTGGATCGAGCACGACATGCAGATGGTCGCCGATCTGGCCGATCGCGTGGTCGTGCTCAACTATGGTCGGCTGCTGGCGGCGGGCTCGCCCGAGCAAGTACTGGCGGAGCCGGCCGTGGTGGACGCGTATCTCGGGCCGGGTCGTGTTTCGTGCGAACACCGGTAGTAACACCACAACATCCACCACGCTCCGGGACGGATGCGCCCTGTCAGCCGCTCGGCGGCGTTCATTGCGCGCCCGTGTTTTAGGAGCGCGGCGTAGTTCATTCCTGTTGGCGTCAGCTCTACACTCCTAGCACGTTGTCCCAAGGCTGCTGCGCGATACTCGCGCAATACCTCACCGGGATGCGCGGGGCTGTGCATGCGAGACGTCGTTCGTCTCATCGCTTACCTGGTTTGCCCGCGACCCTTTCTGTCCGCGATCGCTGGACCTCAGCCGCGATCATCGATCCCAGCTCGCTCTCAGCGACCGCCAGCTCGTAGCGCGCCTGAAGATTCATCCAAAACTCGGCGCTCGTGCCGAAGAAGCGCGCGAAGCGTAGCGCGGTCTCCGGCGTGATGCCGCGCTTCAGATTCAGTATGTCAGTGATTCGACCAGACGGAACCCGTATCGCGAGCGCGAAACGATTGGCCGAAAGCTCTCGCGCGGTCAGCTCTCGCTTTAAAACTCTTCCCGGATGAACCAGTGCCATAAACGTACCCTCGTACCTCAACCTCGGTGGTAATCGACGATCTCCACATCGTAGGCGTCTGCATCCTTGAACCGAAAGCAGATTCGCCAACGACCATTGACCGTCATTGCCCATTGTCCGGCACGGTCGCCCTTAAGCTTATGTAGACCGACGCTCTGCAACGGACTCAGATCCTGCAAACTCGTCGCCGCATTAAGCATCGCGAGCAAGTCCTGAGCTGCCTCGACGAGGAGAGCGCACGCGAGGAATACGTGCTACGACTTTGCTGCCACCACCAAACCTTCAAGCACCTGCCTCACCTTCTCCGGATTGGTCGTGGCGTCGGGTGCGCCGGGCGCCGCCGGAGCCGCGGGCGGGCAATGGTTCCTCAGCCGAAGGTTTCCTTCGCCGCGGCCGCGTTCAGACCGTAGAGCTTGGGGTAGGCGTCGCGAAAGGCTTGTTGTATCTCGGCGACCGGCACGTCGGCGAAGCGACCGCGGTCGCGCAAGTATTCCATGTGACGGCGATCGTTCTCGTCGAAGGCATGGAAGATCGAGTCGCTGCGGCCGTCGAACTCGAGCGGCTTCACCCCAAAGCGCCGGCACAGCTCAAGGTTGAAAGCCGGCGTCGCCTTGACCCACTGCCCCCCGACATGCAGCTCGGCGTAGCCGTGATAGACGAACAAGTCCGAGCCCATGGTCTCGGCCAAGCGCGGCGTGGTGAGGTGGTTCTTCACGTCGGCGAAACCGAGCCGTGCCGGAATGCCCTCCGCGCGCGCGGCGGCCGCGAGCAGCGCCGCTTTACCGACGCAGAACCCCTGGCCCGCCGTAAGCACCGAGGAGGCGCGGAACACTTCCGGGTCGGAAAAATTTACAAACGGGTTGTAGCGGATGCCGTCGCGCACGGCGTAGTACAGGGACACGGCGCGTTCGACGCCGTCGTTACCCCGAACGTGCTCCTTCGCGAACGCAACGACGTTCGGCTGCGAGCTGTCAATAAAAGCTGATGGAGCAAGGTACTGGTTCATCGTTCGAGCATCCGCCATCACAAGGGCACCCAACTACACCTCCGGCCTGAACTGTCTCCGACCGCCGCGGTGACCTGTTCCTGCCCAGGGTCGGGAGCTTCCGTGCATAATCCAATGTTGGCAAGGAAGTGCGACGCCAGCAAGTACGAATCCGGCGGCGAGCACGAACGCTCCGCGCCAATGCGGCAAGTACCCGGTCATCGGGTGCGATATGCGTAGTTCGGTTGTACCGCTTCGAATTGTCCGGACTCGGCCGCGATGCGCCGAACGCGCTCGATGCCGGGATCGCGCGCCAACCGCATCCAATAGCGGTTGGCGCCAAGCGATTTTACGCTCTCAACATCAAACGTTTCATAGAGGCGACGGATAGCATCGGCGCTCACATTCGGTCGCGCGCTAAAGATGTACTCGCCGGAAACGACCGTTTGCCGGGCCGGATCCAACGTACGATCCGACGCGTGGCGCGATGCCTGTCCCGAGGCGCATGCCGACAGTAGCAACGTCAGCCCCATCACGCACAAAACGCGCACCCAGGTTCCTGTGATCACGGCCCGCTCAAAACCGCGGTAACTCCGACCGGCGGATTAACGAAGCGCAAGGAGCCGGCGGCATCCACGGCGCGGCCGCTGACGGTGTTGCCCTGCAGCGCGGCGATAAAATCGCCGCCGAACTTCACCGAGTTCACGACATCGGCATAGGTATAGTTGGGGTTGTACGCCCAGATCATCGCGGCCACACCGCTCACGTGGGGGGTAGCCATCGACGTGCCGTTCAACACTTGATACACGTTGCTTCCGGGCTGCGTCGTATTAATTCCAAAAAAACCGACGGCAATGCCGCCGTCGACGCCGGCGCCGCCCGATGTCAGTCGAAATCCCAACGAACAGGTGGCGCCGATACAGGCCGAGATATTTTCGCTGACGTCAAGTGCGTTCGCTCCCGAAACTTGGAATACCGTCTGGCCGCCCGAAAACGGGTTGCCGCCCCCAGCGCGCCTTGCAAATCCGTAGAGATCGCCCGCGGCGATCTCGTGAAAGGTCGAAAAAGTTGCCACGGCGTTCAAACTGCCGGCGATACCGCTCAGATCGAAATCGCGGTAGGCGACGTCATTCGCACCGTTTGCGTAGGTGCTGCCGACCGTACACCAATTCGATGGGTTCACGAGTACCGGTGGCGCGCCCGATCCGCAGCTCGTCGCCGACCAGGCGCCCGAGCGCGTCCACGTTGAGAAATCGTCGGTAATCGTAACGCCCGGCCACGCGCTCAGCACATTGGCGCCAGGCGCGCCCACATCGACGTTGATCGCGCCGAAATTACTGAACGCGGTCAGACCGTACGCTTGATCGAGCGCGGCGACGCAGATCACATTGTCTTGCGAAAAATCGCATGGATACTGCGGCGTGGCCGGATCGTCGTTGTCGGTTCCGTCGTTGCCGGCGGCGGCGACAACGACGACGCCGTTATCGCGCGCATTGACGATCTCGCTTTGAAACGCCGGATCGAAGGCCGCTCCCCCGAAGCTCATGTTCACGACTTTCGCGCCATGGCTGACGGCAAAGCTCAGACCCGCGACGACCGAAGCCGTGGTTCCGCCGCTTGACGTCAAAGCACGCAACGCCATCAGTTGCACCTTCCAGCAAACGCCGGTGGTGCCGACACTATTGTTCCCGACCGCGCCAATCGTCGCGGCGACGTGCGTGCCGTGGCCGTCCGCGTCCGCCGGCATTGGATCGTTGGCGACCTCTCCGGTAATGAAGTTCGCCCCGTGATTGGGAAACCCCGCACTCGAACCGTCCCACATGTTGGCGGCGAGGTCCGCGTGCGTGTGGTTCACTCCGGTGTCGAGGACGGCGACGATCGCGGACCCGCAGTCGCCGCCGTTCATGTCCCACGCCTGCTCCGCGCCGATATCCGCGGCCGGAACCCTCGACGTCGGGAAGTCGCCGCCGACAACCGCCTGACCGGTGTTATGCAATCCCCACAATTGCGCGTAACTCGGATCATTCGGCGCCAGCAACTTTTTATAAATGTAATTCGGCTGTACCGACTCCACATCCGTCATCGCGCGATAAGCGTTCATCGCATCCTCGACGCTCCGACCGCGCGGCAACTTGACGAGCGTGAGGCCGCGAGTGCCGACGTTCGTGTGCAACGCCCGGTCGCCGAAGCCCGACACGGCGTTGATCCGCGCCTGCGATGTCAAGGCCGACTTGAATTTCACCAACACTTCATCGCCGACATACGAACCGACGGATCTCGCCTTAACCATTTGCCGCGGCATCGCCTGACCGGCCGTGAGCGAGGAGTATCCAATAGATGCGGCCGCGCCGAAGCACGCCAAGAACCCGACCGCTCTTTTGGATGCGATCATGGCGCGGCTGCGAACGGCACGCTTACGGTGATTTCCCCCGATGGCGCACTTCCGTTCGGATTCAGCGCGGAGTAGGCGACGACCTTGATGAAGTTGTCGCCGGACGACAGCAGGAGGCTCGTGCTGGTCGGCGCGGTTGCGCCCGAATTGTAGGGAACATCGATGAAGCTGGCCGTCGCGAGGTCGAATCCGGACGTCCTACCGTGGTAAACCCGATAACCGCCGCCGGCGCGATTGACCGCGGCTTCGCGATTGGCGGTCCAGGAAACCTGAACGCCGGCGGTGATGCTCGGCGGGCCACCGAGGCCGTTGCCTCCCCCGTCGCACGCCGCGGCGACCAAGACGAGGGCAAGCGTTGCCCATGCCCGTACCCACGCATAGCGCGTACGACTCACCGGTTCGCTCGTTTGAAGAACCAACCTCGTCACGCAAGAAAGTATATGCGGCGATCCCAGGCAAATCGGCCGGTTCATCTCCCAGGCGGCCCAAACGCTGCGATACAAGGTGCTAAAGAACGAGAAACCGCAGACCCGCCAATCTAACACCCTTGTGTACAAGGCAAATTCCGGCGCCCTTGCCAGCTGCCCACGCTTTACGCAAAATGCCTTGGTATTTGGATGGAGGGGTGAGAATAATGAATATCTTTGTGGCCAATTTGGACCGCACCGTGACCTCGCGCGATCTTCGGCGGGCGTTCGCGGGCTACGGCACTATCATCGACGTACGCGTTCCGACCGACACGCGCACCGGCCAATCGCTTGGCCATGGGCACGTCTATCTGGTTCCCGAGCGGGCGGCGCGCGAAGCCTTGGAAGAATTGAATTTCGCACCGCTGCGCGGTCGCCCGATCAAGGTGCGCGAGTGCGTTTACCGCGCCAACAGCGATCGACGCTTTCAGCAGGCTCAGGGCGTTAACAAGGAACGTCGGCGTCCGAGCGATCGCCGCCGCTTCGCGGGCATCAACCCGCTCGCACCGGCCTC
>DASWLD010000117.1:0-11749 GCA_036396275.1 Burkholderiales bacterium | reverse complement strand
AACTGAAGCTCGTCCCTGCCTTAGATGTGAGGAGGAAGTTGTAGATAGCCTGAGAGTCTTTGCGATCGTGCCACCATTTCCAGACGCCACCGGCAGCCGCGATCACCGCAGCTGCAATCAGTGCTGAAACGAGCGCGTTGTTACTTATGAAATCGAGCATCGTGCCCACGCGTCCCTTTCTGCCACATAACTAGAAGTAGGCACCCCACAAGGTGCGTTGTAAACCGACACTTGAAAATTTCCGACTGAGTTTTGCATTTGACTTGTCCGTGAAATCAATCAGTTGGTTCTTTTTAGCACACCCTACAAAAAAGACAAAACGCACCTGGGCGCTGCGTGGCCGGACGGCAGCGGCAAACCGGCAAATCGGTGCGACCCGGGTTTCGATGCGACTATGGCTTGATCTTTTTGGCGATACTGTGCTTATATACAGCTAGTGCAATGTGGTGCGGCGCATTCAGTTGAAGCTCTTTCCAGATCAGTAAGATTCAAGCAAGCACGTAGTTCGAGGTTTACATGGACGGCAAGCGCCTGCTAGATCAAGTCCGAGACAAGATTCGCGCTAAACACTATAGCATCCGCACCGAGGAGGCTTATCTCCATTGGATGAAGCGGTTCATCTTGTTTCATCGTAAGTGCCATCCGCGAGACCTGGGCGCAAAGGAAGTGGAGGCATTTCTAAGCCATTTAGCCGTAGCTGGGAATGTGTCGGCCTCCACGCAGAATCAAGCCAGGAGTGCGTTGCTGTTTCTGTACAAGGAAGTATTGCAGGTCGATTTACCGTGGCTCACCGATATTGTCAGCGCCAAGCGACCGACGCGGTTGCCTGTGGTGCTAACGCAATCCGAGGTTGCCGAGTTGTTAGCGCATACGAGTGGAACCAGCGGTTTGATTTTGCGCATGGTGTACGGCACCGGCATGCGCATCATGGAGTGCATGCGGCTGCGCGTGAAAGACATCGACTTCGAGCGCGCCGAGATCACGATTCGCGAAGGCAAGGGATTCAAAGACCGTATGACGATGCTGCCCAAATCGGTGGTACGCCCGTTGCAGGAACATCTGGGCAGAGTGCGCCTATTACACGAGCAGGATTTGCGCGATGGCTATGGCGAGGTGTTTATGCCGTATGCGCTGGCGCGTAAATATCCCAATGCCGGACGGAGTTGGATCTGGGTCGCTCACGCGCGTCCTTGCGCCCGCGACATTCGCACATCCATGTGCAGCACAGTACGCTTTTCCGTCGGCAAAGATTTCGCAAGACCCGCGTTCGTCGCGCATGGCGCGCCATCACGCAGATGAAAAAGCGATTCAACGCTGCATGAGTCAAGCGCTGCGCAATGCGACTATCAACAAGCACGCAACGCCGCATACCTTGCGTCATTCGTTTGCCACGCACCTACTTGAAAATGCGTACGACATTCGCACTGTCCAAGAACTTCTCGGGCATCAAGACGTAAGCACCACCATGATCTACACGCACGTACTCAATCGCGGCGGCAAGGGCGTGGTGAGTCCGCTCGATCAGTTGTGACCGGCGGTCGCGAGCGTCAACATTTCGAATCGGTTGTGCCGGTGCTGACCGAGATCGAGGTATTGAAAGACGTTACCCAGCGCCTGGGGCGGGAAGCCGAAAAAATGGGGCCGGAGGTCGATTAAAAAATATTGAAAGCGAACCGGCGCCACCGCCGCGCTTTGCGTCGTCTTCGGGCGATAAGCGCCGACCGCTACGACGAATCGATCAACGCGTATGAAGAAGGTGAGCTTGTCGGTGTACTCGCCGGTACAGGGGTTCACCCACATGTACTCGATCTGACCTTCGCCGCGGTCGTTCGCGATTCGCAGCATTTCTTCGATGTAGCGCCGCCCTCTGATGTCCTCGGCGGTCAGCGCATTCGAGCCGATCGCCTGCGGGAACGCGCCGTTGACCCACATCCGGCCGTCGAAGCCGACGACAAAAACATAAAGGTCACGCGGAAAATACGCGCCCCGAGGGTCCATGAAATTCGGGAACGCTTTCTGCGGCCCGAGCCGCCGCAACTCCGCGGCGGCTTTGTGCACCAGCGCTTTCGCTTCCGCCGGGCTCGCGTTCGAGCAGTCGTCGTCCGCCGCCGACAGTCCGATCCAACCTACGTATCCTAAAAAGATAACGATTGGAAACCAGCGCCTGCGCATGGGCGTGCTCCGGAATGTTGCCTCGCATGCTAGCAGGGCGCTTTGACGACGGGCAAATTGGGACGCCGATCGCCGCATCGCGCGGCGTACCCGCGCTTACCGTGTTGTGCAACGAGTCTCGGTGGGGCGCCATCGACGAAACCTGTGCACGATGCTCGCACCAGCAAGCCGGTTGACCGGCGCGGTGCCTAGACAATTTCGGTCGGCGCGTCTATTCTTCCGATCGCATTTAAGCCCAGCTTTTTGTCCAATCGACCCTTAACCAGCCCGAAAGGAAACCCCATGCGTATTGTACTGTTGAGTGGTGTTGCCGCTCTGTCCTTGTGTGCGGCCGCCATGGCCGCCGATCCCACGCCCAAGACCGAAGAGCAAAAAACGCTTTATGCGGTCGGGCTCGCCGTCAGCGACGGTCTGGCGCCGTTCAACCTCGACAAGTCTGAACTGGAATTGGTGAAAGCCGGCATGACCGACGGCGTGTTGCACAAAAAGCCCAAGGTCGACGTCAACGAATACCGCGTGAAGATTCAGGAACTCCACAGGACGCGCTTGGCGTCGGCGGCTGAGAGCGGAAAGAAATTGGGTAAGGCTTATGCGGACAAGCTGGCGGCGCAGAAGGACGTCACGCGCACCCAGAGCGGGATGCTGTTCAGCGATCTGAAGAAGGGAACCGGTGCGATGCCGGCGGAGACCGACAACGTCAAGGTGCACTACAAGGGCATGCTGATCGACGGTGCGGTGTTCGATAGCTCCGTCGAACGCGGTGAACCGGTTACCTTCGGGCTCAACCAAGTGATCCGCTGCTGGACCGAGGGATTGCAGTTGATGAAGGTCGGCGGCAAAGGCAAGCTGGTGTGCCCTTCCGATATCGCCTACGGCGACAACGGCCGGCCGCCGAAGATTCCGCCGGGCGCGACGCTGGTGTTCGAAGTCGAGCTGCTCGAAATCGTCAAGCAACCGTAACTCCGGTAGTACCGGGCGCGGCTATCGCTTGGGTGTGTTCAGCTTCCCGAGCATGGCCGCCATGTCCTGCGCCGACGTGGCCGGATTCACGTTTCGGTCGATCGCGGCAATTTTTCCATTCAGCCCAATGTAGAAGGTGTGGCGAAACGGCACACCGTAGCTGCTCATAACGCCGTACGCGCGCGCCGTTGCTTCGGTCGGATCGCTTAGCAATGGAAAATCCGCGCCCTGCGCGGCGCCGAAGCTCTTGTTCGTTTCAAGCGGGTCGGTGCTGATCATGAAATAGGCGGCGCGATATTTCCTGATCAAGTGGCCGTTTTCGGCGAGCGATTTGCATTCGATCGTGCAGCCGCTGGTAAACGCGCGCGGGAACCACGCCAGCACGACCGTTTCCTTTCCCCCGAAATCCGACAGCCGATAGGTCTTGCCGTTGGTCGCTTGGAGCCTGAAATCCGGCGCCGGGTCGCCGACTTTCAGTTCAGCGAACGCGGTTGCGCTGATCGCGGTGAGCAGCGAAAACGAAGCGGCCAACAATTTTTTCATCGAGTGCCCTCGGGGTCTCGGAACGGCTGTCGGAGAATTAATGCGCCGCAGCCACCGGCGCGGATTCAGTATATGCGTTAGTTGCCGTCCGACGGCGGCTCGTGGGCCGCACGAGCGACAAACTAGTGTGCTGAGTCGTAAATTCGTTTAAGAATTGTGGCGCCTTCTCATTGCCTAGCACCCCCACCCTAACCCTCCCCCGCCCGCGGGGGAGGGGGCAAGACGGGCAAGACACGCTTCGAAATCCGATACGAACTAATGACTCAGGACACTAGCCCTTCGGCCCGTGCGCGGTGACGAGGTAGTCCACGATCAGCTTTTGCTGTTCCGGCGTGATCCAAATCGCGCCGAATTTCTTCACCATGTCGTCCATGACCCACTCCCAGTTGTTGCGATCCAGGTGCTGGGAGCGAGGTAAATCCAAACTGTGGCATACGCGGCAGTGCGTTTCGAACAACTGCTTTCCCGGTTCGATCTCCTTGGCCGCGGGTTCCCCCGCCCATGCCAGGGCGGGGGCGCCTGCCAGAAGTAGCGGAACCAGGAAACGCACGCGGTTCTTCGGTTTACACGCCCACCAGTATCGGCACGCGATGGATTACGTTGCCGAGATAACCGCGCGGGTTCCACGGCTGGCGGAACGGCTGGGCATCGCCTTTGTCGTCGAACGCGCGCGCCCAGATTTCGTGGTAGCCCTTCTTGGCCTGACCGAGATCGGCTTCGAAGCCATACCACGCGTACTTGTTGGCTGGTTGACGCAGCGTCGCCCGCTTCCAAGTGGTGCCGTAATCGACGGAAAGCAGGACCTCGCTCACTTTGTTATCTCCCGCCCAGGCATGTCCGCGTGCCTTGATTCTCTCGCCCGGTTTCAGCTGTGTGCTCGCGATCGGGGAGGTGATCATCGATTTGATGACCCACGACGTGGCGATCACCATGTCGCTTTCGGCCGGTTTCGAACCGGGCGTGACCGGATAGGCCGGCACGCGGTACGAAAATCCTTTCATCTTGCTGGCGTCGTGCACTTGATCGCGAATCCAGATGCGCGACAACCATTTTTGCGAACAGCTGCCGATCCAGCCGGGAACGACCAAGCGAACGGGATAGCCGTTCAGCGGCTCGAGATCCTTACCGTTCATTTTGTAGGCAATGATGGTGTGTTCTTCCATCGCCTTATCGATCGGAACGCCGCGCGAGAACGGCGCGGCGTTGCCGAGCCCCGGATCCTCGCCGTAGTGGCCGGTGTACACCGCGCTCGATTTCAGCTCCGCCATCTTGAGCACGTCGCGCAGGCGCACGCCGGTCCAGGCGCTGCAGCCGACGGCGCCGCGATCCCACGGGTTGCCGCGTACGCTCGGTTCGAAATTGCCGCGACCGTTGCCGCCGCACTCGATCAGCAGGGGCAGCGTGACCGCCGGCATTTTGCGCAGATCATCGAGCGTGAGCTTCAGCGGCCGGTTAACTTCGCCGTCGATCGTCAGGCTCCAGCCTTGCGGGTCTTTGTTGGTGGCGCGATCGGGCACCAGGCCGTTGTTGCGCACGAAGTGGCGCTGGGAAGGAGTGACGTCGTCGTCCAACAAATGCGGCGCGAACTCGCCGTTGATCGGACGATCGTTGTAAACCTTCATGTCGGGTTTGCCGGGGATGACCTTCTTTTCCGCGTCCGCGGCCCAGGCGGAAGGAATCAAGCCGCGGCCAAAGACGTTTTGCAGCAGTGTCTCGACGCCGACACCGAAACCGGCCAACGCCGCGACGGCGGTCGTGTGGCCGAGAAACTTTCGGCGCGAGATATGACGATCGAGCGCTTCGAGAGTCTGCGGCGTGGCGCCGTTTTCAGCCGTGATGCCGCGTAGCTCGTCCCAAGAAATTTCAGTCTTGCCGATCTTATCCATGGATACCTCGCAAGAAGACGGGGGTAGAACTGCTTGCGCCTACTCTTTAGGCGGCCCAATCATATAGGTACTGAGCATAAGGATATTCATTCTGAACATATCGCGGCCATTCTACCTCTACGACAAGATTTGCCAAGCGAGAAAATCTCGCGTAATTCCGACACCGCAACTAGGTATTGCGGTAGTTTCCGAGGGCAACTGTAATCGTTGCGATTGCGCACCCCACGCCGAGACTCGCGAACGCGAGCCCCCACGCGAGGACGTTCGTATTGCCGCCCGCGAGGTCGAGAATCGCGCCGAACACGAGCGGAGCGATCATGCCGGCGCCGAAGCCGAGGAACGAGTGGATCGCCATGGTCGCGCCGCGCAGATGCGGGCTCGCTTCGACGATAACGCCGTTTGTCAGCGCCGCGGAGTCGCCCATGATGAACACGATATAGATAGTGATTGCGACGACAACCACGTACCACGGCAGCGGCGCGAGAAAGCCAACGATCGCGGCGCTCGCCGCGGACATAACCATGGCGGCTAGAATGACGTTGCGCCGACGCAGCCGCGCGGCGATTTCGTTGCCGAGGATGCTGCTCAATATTCCGAGCGGGGTGACGGCCGCGGCGATCCAGGCGGGCCCCCACGGGAGCGGTTGGTCGGCGGGTTGCAGCGCCGCGCTGAACGCGAGGAATGCCACCAGCCACGAACGCATGCCGAAAAGCTCGTAACAGTGTGCCGCATAACCCAAGACGTAGCCGGTCGCTGCACGATTGCGAAACACCGGACGAAAATCGAGCAGGTGGCCGCGTGGCTGCGGGTGTGCCACGATCTTCGACGGCGGTAGCGTAAGCCACACGAGCGCGCCGGCCGCGAGTGGGCCAAGGCCCGCCGCGGCGAACGCGACACGCCAACCGAAATTCGGTTCGACCAAGCCCACGAGCAACAGCGATACGGTTAGACCCATGCCGAACGTCGAGGTATAAAACGCGACGTAGCGACCGCGTTTCGGCGCGTCTTCGAGCACGTCGGAGAGCAGTTTCAAGCCCGGCATGTAGGTACCGGCGAGTCCGGCGCCGATCAACGTGTGGCAAATAACCGCCGACACGACGCCGTTCGCGAACAGCGCGAAACCGAGGCTGCCGGCGGCGCCGAGTGCGCAGGAAAAGGCGTAGACACGGCGCGCATCGATGCGGTCGGTCAGGCTGGTCAGCACCGGTACCGCGGCCATGTAGCCGCCGAAGAACATGCCGCTGATCAATCCCGCTTCGGAATTGGTGAGCCCCCATGCCGGTAGAATGACGGGGATCAGCGCCGGATACGTCGCGAACGTCGTCATGCTCAACGCCTCGGCGAAACACATTAGAATGACGACGCGGCCCGCGGTCATGCGGCGCAACGACGAAACGGCGGGTCCGTGGTTGTTCTTATCATTTTGATTCGCGGCAAAATCGATACCAGCGATGAAGAAATTGCCTCGTTCATTTTACAACCGCGAACCGGTGGCGGTCGCGCAAGAATTACTCGGAAAGCTGTTGGTTCATGAATCCGGTGGCGTGAAGCGTGTCGGCCGCATCGTCGAGGTCGAAGCGTATCTCGGGCCGCACGACCGCGCGGCGCACTCGGCGCGGGGGTTGACGGAACGCACTAAGGTGATGTTCGGACCGCCGGGACACGCGTATGTGTATCTCATTTACGGCATGTATTGGTGCATGAATGTCGTGACCCAGCGCGAGGGCGTCGCCTCGGCCGTACTGCTTCGTGCGCTCGAGCCGATTGAAAACGTCAGCGACCGAACCCGGGGTCCGGGACTGCTGTGCCGCGCGATGAAGATCGACAAGCGACTGAACGCGCACGATTTGCTGGCGACGAATTTTCACGTAGCGGCCGCGCGCGACTCGGAGCATTTCTCCATCGTCCGCCGTCCGCGCATCGGCGTCGACTACGCCGGCCGTTGGGCGCGGCGGCTGCTGCGCTTCTATATCAAGGGGAACGCGTTCGTCTCGAAACCGTAGGGCGACGTCGTTCACGGGGTCGCGGCGGCGTTTGCGATCTCGTCCTTCAGCCATGCGCGCAGCGCCGCGATCTTCGGCTCGTTGGCGCGTTCCGGCAGACATACCAGGTGGTAGCCAAAGCGGGAGTGCGACGAGACGGCGAAGGGCTTCACCAGCTTGCCCGATTTCAAGTATTCGCCGACCAGGGTGCTGCGCCCGAGTGCGACACCTTGCCCGGCGATCGCGGCCTGAAACGCAAGATCCCAGAGGCTGAAGCTGGGTCCGCGCGATGTGTCCAGACCCTCGATACCGGCGGCGTGCATCCACAACTCCCATTCCTGGCGCAGCTCGTCGTGTATCAGCGTGTGGCGCGCGAGATCGGCGGGCTCGTGCAGCGGCACCGGCCCTTCGAGCAGCCGCGGGCTGCAAACCGGGAATAGATCGTCCGCCAGCAAATGTTCGACGTGCATGCCGGGGTAAGCCCCCAGTCCGTAACGAATGCCGACGTCGACGTCGTCGCGGTTTACATCGGCGAGCTTCGGTGTTGCGCTGATGCGAACGTCGATGTCCGGGTGCCGTTCCCGGAAGTGGCCCAAGCGCGGTACGAACCATAAGGCCGCGAACGACGGCAACAGACTGACACTGAGAATCTTTCCGCGATCCGTCCCTCGTATGCGCTCGACCGCTTCCGCGAGCGCCCGGAAAGCCTGTTGAGTCGGTACGAGCAGCACACGGCCGGCCTCGGTCAGCTCGATGCGGCGGGTTTGTCGCAGGAATAACGCGGTGCCCAGGCGATCTTCGAGCAGTTTAATATGCTGACTGACCGCGCCCGGGGTTACGTGCAGTTCTTCCGCGGCCGCCTTGAAACTCAGGCGGCGTCCGGCTGCCTCGAAGGCGTGGAGCGAAGCCAGTGGGGGTAATGGGTTCGGCATTAGATAATCTAATCTATCAAAAGAGAACTTATCGTTTGTAAGAGGCGCTAAAACAATCAAAATACGCGTATGAAGAAATTAACGGAGATGGCAATGAGATTAGCAGGACTAAATATAGGCGAAATATACTTTCACGATCAAGGCCAGCACAGAGGCGGCGCAGTAAAGGAGCGGCTTGGAGAAGCGGCTGCGAAACTGATGATTTGGCGCAAACGTGCGCGAGAGCGCGCGGAGCTGGCGCGAATGGACTATTTTGCTCGGCAGGATATCGGCGTCAGCGAAGCCGACGTTTGGCGCGAGGTGCGAAAAGCGCCCTGGGAAAGGTAGTTACCGCCGTGCCGAACGGGGATACACAACCGGCGGCGGTTCGAGCGCGCGACGCCGTCAGCTGGTGATGTACTTCGTAAGCTCTTCGACCAGCGCCTCTTTCTCTTCCAGCATCAGGGCCGCAAGATCGCGCAGCGATACGATGCCCACGAACTCGTCGCGATCGTACACCAGCAAGTGCCGAGAGCGATTCGCGCGCATCAGGCTCAAACAATCCTCGACGCTATCGTGCGGGCTGGCACGCACGATGTCGGTGCGCATCACGTCTTTCAATTTGGTCGTTGCCGGATTTTGGTTCTGAGCGACGACCCGCATGAGATCGCGTTCCGTGAAGATACCGGAGACGACGGATGAATGGGTTGCGACCACCGAGCCGATGATCCGCTCGACCATGATCGTCGCTGCATCGAGAACGGTCTTGTTCTCGTCGAGCAGTGCTACCTTGCGTTCGACTTTAGGAGAGATGTCCGCCACGGGAAAGTCCTCCAAGATGGTGACGCAGGAATGATATTTAAGATAACAGGCCCCGACGCTTCGCGGAACTATCCCCGGCACCCCCGGCGGCGCGGCGCCGTCAAAAGGCGCCAATGCCAGAGAAAAAGGGCGGGACGCGGCTTATTGCGCGGCGGTTGACGTCGATTTGACCTGTGAAGTTGAACCCGGCGGAGATCGCCGGCGCCCGCCCCAGTAGTACCACGCCCAGGCGAGAAGTTGCAGTGCCGCCATGATCGTAAAGGCTGAGCGAAATGCTCCGGTTTCGGTGAATTCGGCCGCCCGGAACATGTCGACCAGAATACCCAACCCCCATTGCAGTGAAAATGCGCCGACGAAAGCGAGCAGGTTGAGCGCGGTGCTGACCCGGCCGTAGAGTTCGGACGGGAAGAACCTACCGAGCGCCGCATACAGAAGCGTCGCGGCGGCGGAGCAGAAACTGTAGGCGGCCCATAGCGGCAACGCCGGGCGCACGCCGGCGACCGCCAAAACCAGGGCCAGCCAGGAGATCGCCAGGGCGATACCGACGAGTCGCGAAGGCTCGATACCGCGACGTATCATTTCCGTCGCGAAGAGCGCGATCGCGAAGAAGGCCGCAAGTTGAGTGACGCTGATGACGAACAAGTTGAACGCCGCCGCGTCGCGGGTGAGGCCGTCTACGGCGATAAACCACGGTACGATCCAAAGCCCGGCCACGGCCATGAAACCGCCGGGGAAAAGCGCCATCAGCGGCCCGAAGCGCCAAAAGTCGCGGCTAACAAAAATATGTGCGACCCCGCGCCATTGTTCGGCCATGGATATTGGCGGTTGTGTTTCACCGCGATCCGGCACGAAGACATAGATGAACGCCGCAACGGTGACGATGATCACTGTCAGCGCGACGAACACACCGCGCCAGCCAAGCACCGGTAGCAGCGCTTCGAGCGGTACGCTCGCAGTGATGGCGCCGAGACCGCCGGCGGCCATGATCGCGCCGGTCATCGCGGATTGGCGTTCGATCGGATACCACTGCGAGAAATGTTTCAACCCCGCCATGAGGCAGGCCGAAACGCCGAGCCCAATCAGGCCGCGCCCAATGGCAAGCGCGCCGATACTTTCTCCGACGGCGAACACCAGCGTTCCGGCCGCCGCAAACAACATGAGCGACGCCTCCACGCGCCGCGGACCGTATCGATCGAGCAGCATGCCGAGGGGGATCTGAAACGCGCCGAACGCGAAGAAATACGCGCTGGTAAGCAGCCCGAGGTCGGAAGCGCTCAAGGCCAGTTCGCGCGTGAGCACCGGTGATATCACGGCGTTGGCATTGCGTAGCAAATAGGACAGGAAGTAGGCGATCGCAAAGGGCAGAAATAACCGCGCCCATTGCGCGCGGCTCGAGAAGGCCGAATGCATGCCAGACATGAAAACTGAGCGGAAGGAGTTCGGTTGAGACCGCGTTAAACGCGCCGACGCATTATATCCACATGGACGCGATGACAACGAGCAACGCGGCGGTCGCGACAATTAGCGAAACCACGCTTACGCGCCGCGCTCGTTTGACGGCGCGTTCGGCCGACGCCGCGCCCGCTTCAATGGCTTGAACGGTCCGCTGCAACTGTTCGGCCAGCACTCTTACCGATTCCGCGTTGTGTTTGACGGCGTTCTGAAGTTCGGCGATGCGTTCGTTGTCCTTCTTTGCGGTGAACACCGGCAGCGCGGACGTAACGATGGTCGTGACATAGGGCAGGACGGTTTTCAATACAGGAAGCCAAGCAGCCATGATATTCACCACAGAGTGCGGGCCGAGCGGCCCGGCGATAGTCGAAGCGTACCGAAAATTGCCGGGAGTGACAGCCGTTGGTTGCCGTCGACGGATTCGCGCGCAAACGGCGCCCGTATTCTCAAGACATTAAGAGAGACGCCGGAGAACCTGCGAATAAGTCTCCAAAAACGCTTTCTCGCCGCAAAGGCGGTCGCTCGCGCATGCCGCCCGGAGGCCATCCAACACATGGCACCCGTTCGCCGGCGCGAACCCATGTTAAATGGGTTCGCGATCCGGTCTATGCTTGCGTTCCTTAGGCGAAGTTACGGAGGACACGCAACATGACGACGTTCAGCGGATGGAAGAACCCGGGTGTGGTTATTTGCACGGCGGCGCTAGGCGCATTATGCGCATGCCAGAACGCCCCGCCGGCGAACTTGGCTCCCGGAAACGCCACGCTTAGTTTTGGCAATGTGCTTGTCGGCACAACGTCGTCGTCGCAAACTGTCTCCTGGCAGAATACCGGCGGCGACGTCGCGGAAATCTACCAGCTGAAGTTCGACGACAATTCGCAGTTTGCCTTCGGCGGGGGAGCGTTCCAGAGTGCTGTCGTCAATCCCGGCGCGACGGCACCGCAGGCGCCGAATGTGTGGCCGATCGTTTTCAAGCCGAGGACCATCGGTACGCAAACCGGCGAGGTTAAACCGGACGCGT
>DASWLD010000116.1:0-9953 GCA_036396275.1 Burkholderiales bacterium | reverse complement strand
CGTACATGCCGATGCTGCAGTGCCGCCAGATAGCTCACCAGATCGCGCAAGCGATACACCGTTGGGCCGCACAGGTCGTAACGCTGTCCGTAGGAACCGGTCTTGCCGATAGCGTCGACAAACGCGCGCGCGACGTCTTCGACATAAACCGGCTGAAACCTCGATTCGGGACAGGCGAGCGGAAACACGCCCGGTACGAGGCGCAGGAGGCGCGCGAAGCGGTTGGTGAAATCGTCGCGCGGACCGAAGATCACCGACGGGCGAAAGCTGGTGACGCGCACATCGGGCGCCGCGGCGTGAGCGGCGTCCTCGCCGCGCGCCTTGGTGCGCAAATAAAAGCTCGGCGCCTGCTTCGCGGCGCCCAAGGCGCTCATGTGCAGCAGGCGCGGCACGCCGACGTGGCGACAAACAGTCGCGATCTTCGCCGGCAGTTCGGCGTGCGCGTGCTCGAAGCCCGCGCCCGAATGGCCGCGTTCGTTCAGAATGCCGACCAGATTGATGACGACATCGACGCCCTTGAATTGTTGCTGCAGGAAAGCGGGATCGTGAACGTTGCCTTCGATCAACACGACCCCAGGCAGCACGGTCAAATCCCGATGCCGCGCGAACGCACGCGTCAGGACACGGACGTCGTGGCCGCCGGCGGACAAGCGCGCGGCGATCGCGTGCCCGACGAAACCCGTACCTCCCAGCATGCAGACTTTTCCGGCAGGCACGCGCGTATCCGACCTTACGACGCGCCGCTCGCCGCGCGCGGCGCGACCGCGGGCATGCGCCTGTTGAGTCGCGTCGGTTGTTTGCCCAAGCGGTATTCGTACACGGCGGCGAAGGCGAGCACGTTCTTCACGTAGCCGCGGGTTTCGCTGTACGGGATCGTTTCGATCCAGACGTCGGCATCGATGGTCTCATCGGGAATCCAGCCGTTCACGCGGTTCGGTCCGGCATTGTACGCCGCCGTCGCCAGCACCTGGTGGCCGCCGTAGCGATCGAGCACCTGCTTCAGGTAATTGACGCCGATGCGAACGTTCGTCTCCACGGATAGCAGCGCGTCCTCGACGCGCGTGCGCAGCCGCAATTGGCGGATGCCGGCGCGTCCGGTGGAAGGCAGCAACTGCATCAGGCCAAGGGCGCCGGCGTCGGACCGCGCATCCACCACGAACGCGCTTTCCTGGCGCACGACGCCGTAGATCCACCCGGGATCGATGTCGTACTTCTCGGCGTTGGCCTCGATCACGTCGCGGTAGATGACGGGGAAGCGCAGCTCCAAATCGTCGGGGTGGCCGCTCTTTACCACGGTTTGAATCGCGCGATCGTACCAGCCCCATTGGCGCGCGACGACGGCGGCGACTTGCAGCTCGCGATTATTCAAATCGCGCGTCGCCCACTGCCATTGCCGGCGCGCGTCCGCGATCTCACTGAGCGTGTACAACTCGCGCGCCGACTGGAAGTCGCGACGCGCTTCGAGCTTCGCGATCTCCGCCGGCGCCGCATCGACCGACACGTGTTGCATCGCGTAGTCCGCCCCGATGCGGTCGGCCGCGAGGAAACCGTAGTAGTCGCGCTCGCGCGCGAGCGCTGCGTAGATCGGTCTCGCGGCGGTCGCGTCGCCGCCGCGCTCGAGAATACGCGCGGACCAATAGCGCCATCGCGTGCTGGCCCGTTCGGCGTCGGGCAGCGCCGCGATGAAGCGCCGCGCCGTATCCCATTCGCCGGCCCAAAGCGCGGCGTACACGCGCCAAAGCTTTAGCGAGAGATCGTCGGATTCGGCCGACACCGCCGACAGCCATTTGAGCGCCGACGGCGAACGCTTCTGGGCCGCCAGGATACCGATGTAGCGAAGGACGTAGTTCTCGTCCTCGCCGAAGAATTCATGCGCGCGCTTGAGCGCCTGCCAGCGACGCATCGCCTCCTCGGGATCGCGGTAGGCGAGGCGCACGACACCGTAGCGAACGACGGTGCGGGCAACGGGAGTTTCGACCGGATAGTCGATGGCCGCCAGGGCGCTTGCCGGATCGCGATGCATGGCCAGCCAGCGATCGACCCATACTCGCTCCGCGGGCGGCAGATAGTCGGAAAGGTCGCGCACCAGACTCAGCGCACGCGCATCCATCGCGAGACCGATGCGCTCCCACACTTTTTCGCCGGTGGCGTGGCCGGCGCGCCGCCACTCGGCAAATACCGGATTGCATTCGGTCGGCTGGCGTTGAGCGGACTCCCAAAGCGCGTCGATCTGCTGCACGATCGACGCGCCGCGATCGCCGCCCTTCAAGCGCCGGTCGAGGTGGAGGCACATCAGCGCCGTGTCACCCGCTACCTCGGCGTACTCACGCAGGAAGGTCGCCCAATCGCCGCGATCGGCGATGGAATGCAGCCAGCGCTGCCGCAGCAGGTTCGGCAGCGGCGTGTGTGCGTTGGCAAGAATGAAATCGCGAACGACGGCGGCGTCGGTACGCTCGACCCGGTCTTTCAGAAACTCGAATTCGGCGTAACCGCGCAGCACGTAGCCATCGAGCCGCCGGAGGAGCTCGCGATACCGCGCCTCGTCACCGGCGCGAAGCGCCGTCAACGCCGCAACGTAGTTTTCGCGCTGCGCGTCGATATCGGCCGCGGCCGCGGCCATCGACATAGCGAGCGCCGCGGCGAGCGTGCAACCGAGGAGAATACGAGACATCATAGGCAAAAATGATAGCTGATTCGTCGTTAAATCCCTACGCGAGGCAGACCATGCAGTCGATCAATCCGGCGAGCGGAGAGAAGATTGAGGAGTTCCCGACGTGGGACGCGGTAACCCTCGAGCGCGCACTCGCCGCCACCGCGGCGGCAACGGCGCGCTGGCAGGCGACGACGTTCGCCGAGCGCGCGAACATTCTGCGCGCGGCGGCGGCCGAACTGCGCACGAACAACGACCGCTACGCGCGCCTTATCACGCTCGAGATGGGGAAGCTCCCGCGCGAAGCGAAGGCCGAGATCGAGAAATGCGCGCTCGGCTGCGACTTCTACGCGGAAAACGCGGAAGTGTTCCTGCGCGACGAGCCGATCGCAACCGACGCGGCCAAAAGCTACGTCGCCTATCAACCGCTCGGGACGGTGCTCGCGATCATGCCGTGGAATTTTCCGTTCTGGCAGGTGTTCCGCTTCGCGGCGCCGGCGCTGATGGCCGGCAACACCGCGATGCTGAAACACGCTTCGAACGTGCCGCAATGCGCCCTCGCGGTCGAGGAGATTCTTCACAAAGCCGGATTGCCGAAGGACGTTTTCCGGACATTGATGATAACGAGCACGCAAGTCGAACCCGTCATCGCCGACCGGCGGATTCACGCGGTCACGTTGACCGGCAGCGATGTCGCCGGGCGCCAAGTGGCGCGCGCCGCGGGCGCGCACTTGAAGAAATGCGTGCTCGAACTCGGCGGCTCGGATGCGTTCGTGGTGCTCGACGACGCCGATCTCGACGCCACCGTGGCCGGCGGTTGTCTCGGGCGCATGCAGAACGCCGGTCAGAGCTGCATCGCCGCCAAGCGCTTCGTGCTGGTCGACGCGATCGCCGATGATTTTCTCGCGCGCTTCAAGAAAGCGCTGGAAGCCCTGCGCCCGGGCAATCCGATGAAGGCGGATACCACACTCGCGCCGATGGCGCGCGCCGATCTGCGCGATGAACTGCAGCGGCAAGTTCAAGATTCCATTGCCGCCGGCGCAAGGCCGTTGCTCGGCTGCCGGCCGCTGCCCGGGCCGGGCGCCTTTTACGCCGCGTCGATTCTCGATCAGGTGCGACCGGGCATGCGTGCTTACGACGAGGAATTGTTCGGACCGGTCGCGATCGTGCTGCGCGCGCGCGACGAAGCCGACGCGCTGCGCATCGCGAACGACAGCCGCTTCGGGCTCGGCGCGTCGGTATGGACGCGCGACCCGAAGCGCGGCGAGCGCTTTGCCCGGCACATGCAAGCGGGTTCATGTTTCGTGAATGGGATCGTGAAAAGCGACCCGCGGCTGCCTTTTGGCGGCGTGAAGGATTCCGGGTACGGACGCGAGCTATCCGTGCACGGCATCCGCGAGTTCGTGAACATCAAGACCGTTTGGATTAAGTAACGCCGCCCGCGCGTGGCGCGCCCCGGCGCGACCAAATCAGCAGACCGATGCCGAACAGCACCATCGGCACGCTCAGTACCTGCCCCATGGTGAGCCAGCCGAACGCGAGGTAACCGAGTTGCGCGTCGGGTTCGCGGAAGAACTCGATGAAAAAACGAAACGCACCGTAACACACCAAGAACAATCCCGAGACCGCGCCCGCCGGACGCGGACGCGCCGAGAACAGCCACAAAATCGCGAACAGGGCCACGCCTTCGAGCGCGAACTCGTATAACTGCGACGGATGGCGCGGCAGCGGCCCACCGGTACGCGCGAACACCATCGCCCACGGCACGTCGCTGGTGCGGCCCCATAATTCCTGGTTGATCAGGTTGCCGATGCGCCCGGCGCCGAGCCCGAGCGGCGTGAGCGGCGCGGCGAAATCCGAGACCTGGAAAAAACCGCGCTGAGTGCGGCGCGCGAACAGCCACATCGCGACAATGATGCCGAGGAGCGCCCCGTGGAAGGCCATGCCCCCGGTCCAGACGAAAAATATTTCGATGGGATGCTTGAGGTAGTAGCCCAAGTTGTAAAACAAAACGTAGCCGAGCCGACCGCCCAGAATCGTGCCGAGCGCGATATAGAAGAGGAGGTCGCCCACTTCGCTGCGTTGCCAGCCCGAGTTCGGCCGGCCCGCACGAACCGAGCCGAGCCACCACCCGCCGACGAAGCCGACCAGATACATCAGGCCGTACCAGTGGATTTTGAGCGGTCCGATCGAGATCGCGACCGGATCGATATCAGGCGCTAGCATCGGTCGGCATTATGAAGCACGCGGCCGCTTTTCAGAAGCGGCGCGTTGAAATCGCGGACGTGCAAGCGGGTGCAATTTTGGGAGCGAGCGCTGGACTGCGAGCGCGCCAGCGCGCGTCGCAGCAAGCGCACATGCGATCGCGGCGTATCGCTTTGCAAATCGGCGTCGCCCCACACCGCGTGTTCCAGTTCCGCCCGCGAGAACACCTTATTCGGACTGGCCATCATGACCTCGAGGAGCCGCAGACATTTGCGCGGCAGCTTGAGCGCGGCGCCGCCGCGGGTCGCGCTCAATGTATCCGGATCGAACACCAGGTCGCCGACCGCGAGCGCGGTGCGCGCGACGCGGCCCTGGCGGCGTTTGTTCAGCGCCACCAGGCGCGCTTCGAGCTCCTTCAGCGCGAACGGCTTCACCAGGTAGTCGTCGGCGCCGTGCTCGAACCCGGCGAGTTTGTCGTCGAGCGTGGCGCGCGCGGTGAGCATCAGCACCGGCGTGTCGCGCTTCGCGTCCTCGCCCAGGCGCCGGCACAGCTCGAGGCCGTCGAGCGCCGGCAGCGCGAGATCGAGCACGATCGCGTCGTAGTCGTTGGTCGCGGCGAGATGCAAACCGGTCACGCCGTCGGCGGCGTGATCCGCGGCGTGGCCGCGGTTCTCGAAGTAATCGTACAGATTGGCCGCGATGTCGCGGTTGTCTTCGACGATCAGAATGCGCATGGATCCTCGCTCGCCATGGCACACTATAGGACAAACCGTCGGCGCTTCGGTATAGTCGCGAGCTTTCCGCCCCACCCGGCCATGAAACCGCCGAACCGCCTCGCGAACGAAACCAGTCCGTATTTGCGGCAGCACGCGCACAACCCGGTCGAATGGTATCCGTGGAACGAGGCCGCGTTGGCGCGCGCACGCCGCGACGACAAACCGATTCTGCTCTCGATCGGCTACTCCGCCTGCCACTGGTGCCACGTGATGGCGCACGAGTCGTTCGAGGACGATGACGTCGCGCGCGTCATGAACGAGCATTTCGTGTGCATCAAGGTCGACCGCGAGGAGCGCCCGGACCTCGACAAGGTTTACCAAACCGCACACCAATATCTGGCGCAGCGCGCCGGCGGTTGGCCGCTAACCGTGTTCCTCACGCCCGACGACCTTATGCCGTTCTTCGCCGGCACGTATTTTCCGAAAGCGCCGCGTTACGGGATGCCCGGGTTCGTCGACGTTCTGCGTCGAGTGGCGGACGCCTATCGGGAGCAACGCGATGCGATACGCGAACAGAATAATCGATTGCGCGCGGTCTTCGCCCAGATTGCCGCGCCCGAGCCGGAAGATGCGAGCGAACCGAACGCGCAGGCGCTCGATCGGGCGCGCACCGAACTGCGCACGCAGTACGATGCGGCGAATGGCGGCTTCGGCGGCGCGCCGAAGTTTCCCCATCCGACGTCGATCGAGTTTCTGCTGCGCTATTCCGCGCGCCCGGGCAGCCCCGAACCGCGCGGCGAGGCACTGGAAATGGCGCGGGTCTCGTTGCGCCGCATGGCCTTGGGGGGACTGTACGATCAGATCGGCGGCGGCTTTTACCGCTATTGCGTCGACGCGCGCTGGGAGATACCGCACTTCGAGAAAATGCTTTACGACAACGCGCAGCTGCTGCCGCTGTACGCCGACGCCTGCTACGCCACCGACGAAGCGCTGTTTCGCCGCGTCGCCGAGGAAACCGGCGCTTGGGTCATGCGCGAAATGCAGTCGCCCGCGGGCGGCTATTACTCGACGCTCGACGCCGATTCCGAGGGACATGAGGGGAAATATTACGCCTGGTCCGCCGACGAAATTCGCGCGCTGCTCACGCCGGATGAATACGCCGTCATCGAACCGCGCTTCGGGCTCGACGGCGCACCGAACTTTGAAAGCCGCTGGCACCTGAACGTACGCGCCGACATCGGCGCCATCGCCGAGCGATTGCGACTTCGCGACCACGACGTGGATACCCGGTTGCAATCGGCGCGCGCCAAGCTCTTTAGCGCGCGCGAACAGCGTGTGCGCCCGGGTCGGGACGAGAAGATTCTCGCAAGCTGGAACGGGTTGATGATCCGCGGCATGGCGCGCGCCGGCCGTTTGCTCGATCGCGCCGATTTTATCGACTCCGCGACACGCGCGCTCGATTTCGCGCGGCGCGCGCTTTGGCGCGACGGGCGATTGCTGGCGACCGCCAAGGAGGAGCGCGCGCATTTGAACGGGTACCTGGATGATTATGTCTTTCTGATTGCCGCCGCGCTTGAGCTGCAACAGGCGCGCTGGCGAACGGAGGAGTTCGATTTCGCGTTGGCGCTGGCGCGCGTCGTCATCGACCAGTTCGAAGATACGTCGAACGGCGGCTTCCACTTCACGTCGCACGATCACGAGCCCCTCGTGTATCGCCCAAAGCCAACGACGGACGAGGCCTTGCCGTCCGGTAACGGCGTCGCGGCGCAGGTGCTGTCGCGGCTCGGCCACGTGCTTGGCGATCTCGATTTCCTGCGCGCCGCCGAACGGACCGTAAAATCGAATTATTCGCGCGTCGCCCACTATCCGTCGGCGTACTGCGCCCTTTTGATCGCGCTCGAGGACTATCTGCAACCCCCGCAAACCGTCGTGATTCGGGGCACGCCGGAAACGTGCGCCGAATGGCAACGGCGGCTACTGCGTGAGTACCACCCGGCGCGCCTAACCTTGGCGATACCGAACGGCGTCGAATCGCTACCCGGCATACTGGCGGAGCGTAAGCGACTCCAAAACACGACGGCCTACGTGTGCGCCGGGCATACGTGCCAGCCGCCGGTTTTCGATTTCGACAAGCTCACGGCGCTACTGCGACAGAACTAGGAACCGAACTCGCGCACGCTGCTTTCTTGACGTCGCGCGCGGTCGGTCGCTTTATTTTCAGTGACTTCCGGCCCGTGGCATGAAACATGCTCGCAAAATGGGGCCATGAACATTTCATCGACCCCAAAAACGTTGTCGCCGCCCGGCGCGGCGGCGCGACCGGTGCGCCTGCTGCGCCGCTTGCAGAACAAAGGCTTGGCGTTACGCAAACTGCACGACCGCGAGCGGCGCCGGCTACGTCAGGAAGTCGGCCGCGTGCCCGGCCTGATGGCAACGCTCATGAAACCGCGCAACGGTCGCCGGTGGACATCGGCGGAGCGGGAAACGCTGCGCGAACAGCTTCACAGCATGCGGCGTCTGGGGCTCTACGTGGCGGTGATGTTGATTCCGGGTACGGCACTGACGTTGCCGCTGCTCGCGTGGTGGCTCGACCGGCGCCATGCCCGACGGGCCTCACCCTCGGCGGAGTTTCGCGAAAGTGACGCGAACTAGGGATTCGTCGGGTAACGACTCCTGACGCCGGAACCTTCTTAGAACTAAGCCCGCTTCCACGTCAAATCGAGTTCGCGCGCGGCGCGCACGTCGTCGAGCCGGCGCACCGGCGTGGTGTGCGGCGCGGTCTTTACCAGCTCCGGGTTTTCGTCGATCTCGCGCAAGATTTCCGCGAGCGCGTCGACGAAGCGGTCGAGCTCTTCCTTCGCTTCGGTCTCGGTCGGTTCGATCAGGAAGCACTCCGGCACCAACTGCGGAAAGTACGTCGTCGGCGCGTGGAAACCTTTGTCGAGCAGGCGCTTCGCCACGTCCATCGCGATGACTCCCTTTTTATCCTTGAGCTTCTTCAGCGTCAAAATAAATTCGTGCGTGGCGCGCCGCTTCGGATAGGCGGCGTCGAAGCCGGCCTGGGTCAAGCGTATCAGCAAGTAGTTTGCGTTCAACGTCGAGAATTCGGCGACCCGATGCATGCCTTCTCTGCCGAGCAGGCGCGCGTACACGTAAGCGCGCAACAGCACGCCGGCGTTGCCCATGTTTGCCGACAGCCGTCCGATGGTTTGCGGCCGATCCTTCTCCGCGAGCCAGCGATACTTGCCGTTCTTCGTCCCGACCATGGGAATCGGCAGAAACGGCTCGAGGCGCGCGTTCGCCGCCACCGGCCCCGCGCCCGGGCCGCCGCCGCCGTGCGGCGTTGAAAAAGTCTTGTGCAGATTCAGATGGATTACGTCGAAGCCCATATCGCCGGGCTTCACCAACCCGAGAATCGCGTTTAGATTCGCGCCGTCGTAGTAAAGCAACCCGCCCGCGTCGTGGACGATCCTGGCGATTTCGGTGATGCGCCGTTCGAACACACCGAGCGTCGACGGATTCGTCAGCATTAGCCCCGCCGTATGCGGGCCAACTGCCGCTTTGAGTGCCTCGATATCGACGTCGCCATTCACGTCCGTCGGAATCTCGCGAACCGCGTAGCCGCACATCACGGCGGTCGCCGGATTCGTCCCGTGCGCTGCATCAGGCACAAGAATTTCGCTGCGCGCGGAATCGCCGCGCGCGTCATGATAGGCACGAATCATCGCCACGCCGGCGAACTCGCCCTGCGCGCCGGCCAGCGGCGTGAGCGAGCAGGCCTGCATGCCGGTCACGTCTTTCAGCATCTCCTGAAGCTCGTACATGCAGGACAGAAAGCCCTGGCCGGTCGACTCCGGCGCGTGCGGATGGCGCCCGAGAAACTGAGGCAGCATCGCCAGCTTGTTGCACGCGCGCGGGTTGTATTTCATGGTGCAAGAACCGAGCGGATAGAACTGCGTGTCGATCGAGAAGTTCATTTGCGACAGCTTCGTATAGTGCCTGACGGCTTGCATCTCGGATACTTCGGGCAACAGTGGGCGCTGGGTGCGTCGCAGGTTTTTCGGTATGTCCGATATGTCGGCACGGTCGAGCGGTGCTTGCGACGGATTGCGGCGGCCGAGTTGTGAATGTTCGAAGATCAGCATGGTTCTGTCGTTACGTTCTTTCGGTCGTGCGCCTGTCGGCGCGTGGTCGATGTAACAATTTTTACTTGCGGTTCCCGAACCGCGGTCGGGGTACTTTCTCTTGCTTGTCTGTACAGCGAGACAAAAGAAAGCTACTTGCCGTGGGTCAACCACCCACGAGTAAAAAATAAAACATCGACGAGATCGCGCGGAGCGCGATCATCCCGTCACTTCAAGGCGGCAATGGCCGCGTCGTAA
>DASWLD010000115.1:0-11358 GCA_036396275.1 Burkholderiales bacterium | reverse complement strand
GGCCGCCGCCGCTAAGCGCCCGCTTCAGCAGCCAAACGGCGAGCCAAATGGCACCGAAGATTATAAGAAGGCGAACTAGCTGGGCCAAGCGCGCCTTACCTCGTTAGCGGCAAGTTAACCAAAGGGGTTAGCACTGCCGACCGCGCTTGCGCCGGCGACCGCCGGGACATGGAATTTTGTGCCAGGGCTGAACGAAGCTGCGAACCCGCCGACAGGAATGGTTCGAAGTCGCTGACGTCGCGCCAAGGATGGCAGGTACTGGTCGGGGTGAGAGGGCGAAGCGGAGGTTTCGCGGACACACTTAACGTGTGTCCGTGCCGCTGAGCGCCCGCACACGGATGTGCGGGCCGGGGTAATTCGAAGTCGCTGACGTCGCGCCATGGATGGCAGGTACTGGTCGGGGTGAGAGGATTTGAACCTCCGGCCCCTTGCTCCCGAAGCAAGTGCTCTACCAGGCTGAGCTACACCCCGAATATTCGGCATACGACGCGAGGGCGCGATATCTGCGCTAATGATTTCGCTGGACTGAAAATACGGCGAGATCGAGAAGTGCTTGTTTGTAAGACGAGTCGGGAAGGGAAACAAGCGCTTCCTTGGCGAGCGCCGCCTCGGCCTCCGCTTGGCGGGCAGTGTATGCGATGGAACCGGTCGATTCAATCGTATCGACCACCGTTTCTATTCGCGCATGGTCGCCTCGCTCTATTACGTCTCGAAGAAATTCGCGTTGGCTGGCGCTGCCGGTCCGAAGTGCGTGGATTAAAGGTAAGGTCGGCTTACCCTCCGCCAGATCGTCGCCGACGTTCTTACCGAGATCCGGGTTGCCGCGTCCGTAGTCCAGTGCGTCGTCGACCAGCTGAAACGCGGTTCCGAGGTGTTGCCCGTACGTGCCCATGGCGTTTTCGATATCGGAACGCTGGCCCGTGATGACCGCCCCCAGCTTTGCCGCGGCTTCGAACAGCTTCGCGGTCTTGCTCTGGATGACATCGCGGTAGCGTTCTTCGGTCGTGTCCGGGTCATGGCAATTGATCAATTGCAGAACTTCGCCCCGAGCGATCGTGTTGGTGGTGTGGGCCAATATCTCCATGACCCGCATGTCGTTCACTTCCACCATCATTTCGAAGGCGCGCGAGTAAAGGAAGTCCCCCACCAGGACGCTGGCCTCGTTGCCCCAAATCGTATTGGCGGTGGATTGGCCGCGGCGCATGGACGAGCTATCGACGACGTCGTCGTGCAGCAGGGTTGCGGTGTGAATGAATTCGATGACGGTGGCGAGACGTATATGGGATTCGCCGACGTACCCAAAGGTCCTGGCCCCGAGCAGCACGATTATCGGCCGAATGCGCTTGCCGCCGCTGTTGACGATATAGGCGGCCAGCTGATTGATCAGCGCCACGTCCGATCGTAGGCGGGCGCCGATTTCGCGATTGACCGCCTGCAAATCGTCGTGCACGAGCGCCTTGATGGCTTGGAAATTCATGAGGAGGTCTTGTGGTCGGAGGCGCGGAATCGTCAGGGATCGTAGGGAGGCTACCCCGAAGCTGTCAAGCAAACCCCTGATTCGTTTGACCCTGAGAGGGTGCGTCGTTAGAATTGCGGGCCTTTTTGAGTCCTGGCGCTCCTTGGGAGACAACGATGTACGCAGTCATCGAAAGCGGCGGTAAGCAGTATCGTGTTTCGCCGGGCGATGTCATTCGGGTGGAGCGGCTCGCCGTTGCCGCCGGCGAATCCGTCGACCTCGATCGCATACTCTTGATCGCCGATAACGACGGCCCGCGATTGGGAACACCGACGTTGTCGGGCGTATCGGTCACCGCGAAGGTGCGCGCGCACGGGCGCGGCGATAAGGTTCGTATCTTCAAGATGCGGCGCCGCAAGGGTTATCGCCGCCAGGCGGGTCACCGACAGAGCTACACTGAACTCGAAATTACCCAAGTTGCCGGCGTCGGCGCCGCGAGCGGCGCGGCTGCGCCCGGCGACGGTTAACGGGAGCAGACTTTACCATGGCACACAAAAAAGCAGGCGGCAGCTCGCGCAACGGCCGTGACTCGCATGCGCAGCGCTTGGGCGTAAAACGCTTCGGCGGCGAACAGGTTCTTTCCGGTAACATTCTCGTGCGCCAGCGCGGCACGCGGTTTCATCCGGGGACGAACGTCGGTATCGGCAAAGACGACACGTTGTTCGCCAAAGCGAACGGACGCGTGCGGTTCGACGAGAAGGGCCCGCGCAATCGCAAAACAGTGAGCGTGTTGCCGGACTAGCGCGTCGACATCGTCGACTCTCGAAACCCCGCCCTGGCAACAGCGCGGGGTTTTTATTTTTCCAGATGCAAGATGCAACTGACAAGATACGGGCGGCAACCAAACTGCCGCGCTTTGTAATCGGGTCGTTGCATCTTGTATCTTGTCTCTTGGATCTGCATTTATGAAATTTGTTGATGAGGCCAAAATACGCGTCGAGGCCGGCAACGGCGGTGCCGGCTGCTTGAGCTTTCGCCGCGAGAAATTCATCCCGCGCGGCGGACCGGATGGCGGTAACGGCGGCGACGGCGGGAACGTTCACTTGATTGGTCGCGAAGGGCTGAATACCTTGGCAGACTTTCGGCACACGCGACTGTTCCGCGCGGAGAGCGGCGCGCGCGGCGGCGGACGCAATTGCAGCGGCCGCGCCGGCATCGATCGTGCGATCGACGTCCCGCTTGGCACGCGCGTTGTCGATGCCGAAACGACGGAGCTGATCGGGGAGATCACGCGCGATGGCGAACAGCTCACCGTTGCCCGCGGCGGCAAGGGTGGCCTCGGAAATACCCGCTTCAAGTCGAGCACCAACCGCGCGCCGCGCAAGACGACCCCGGGCACGCCCGGCGAAGCGCGCGAGCTTCATTTGGAGTTACAGGTGCTCGCCGATGTCGGGCTACTTGGCTTGCCGAACGCGGGAAAGTCGACGTTGCTGCGGCAGGTTACCGAAGCCAAACCGAAAGTCGCCGACTACCCGTTTACCACGCTGATCCCGCATCTCGGAGTCGTGCGACTGGGCCAGGAACGAAGTTTCGTCATCGCCGATATTCCCGGCCTGATCGAAGGCGCGGCCGAGGGAGCAGGACTCGGCATACAGTTTCTCAAGCATCTGAACCGCACGCGTATAATGCTGCACTTGGTGGATTGCGCCACACCCGACGGCATCGACGACATCGAACGCGATGTCCGCGCCATCGTCGAGGAGTTGCGCAAGTTCGGTGGCGATCTGGCGACGCGCGAGCGCTGGCTCGTGCTAAACAAGATCGATCTGCTGCCGCCGTCGGAACGTGAGTTGCGCAGGCGAGCGCTGCAAAAGCATGTCGGTCGCAACGAACGCGTGTATCTGATTTCCGCGGCCAGCGGCGAAGGATGCACGGCGTTGATGAACAAGCTGTTCGCGCGGCTGGCGGAATTTAAGAAGGAACCTGCGTAAGTGTCGGTACCTAACATCGTCAACAGAGAAAGCCTCAAGCGGGTGCGTCGCTGCGTCGTAAAGATCGGCAGCGCCGTATTGACCGATTCCGGCAAAGGGTTGGATCGCGACGCCGTCAGCGATTGGGCGGAGCAAGTCGCGCGACTCAAGCAGCGCTCCATTGAATGCGTGGTGGTCACTTCCGGTGCCGTGGCCGCCGGCATGCAGCGCCTTGGGCGCACGCAGCGGCCGCGTGCGCTGCATGAGCTGCAGGCGATGGCGGCGGTCGGGCAAATGGGTTTGGTCGGATTGTATGAAGCGGCGTTTCAGGGCTTCGGGTTACACGCCGCGCAGGTGCTCCTGATTCACGACGACTTCAGCGATCGCCGACGTTACCTGAACGCGCGCAGCACGCTGCGGACGTTGCTCGATTGCGGCGTTATTCCGGTGGTCAACGAAAACGATACCGTTGCGACGGAAGAGTTTCGTTTCGGCGACAACGATACGCTCGCCGCCCTTGTCACTAACCTGATTGAGGCCGACGTGTTGCTGATCGTGACCGATCGCGCCGGTTTATTCGATCGCGATCCGCACATGCATGCCGACGCCGCGCTGGTGCGCGAGGGTGTGGCCGGCGATCCGCGGCTGTTGGCGATGGCGGGCGGAACGGGTGCGCTCGGACGCGGCGGAATGCGCACGAAGCTGCTCGCGGCCGAGAAGGCGGCGCGCTCCGGCGCCGCCACCGTTATCGCCGGTGCGCGGGAACCGGACTTGGTCGCGCGGGTATTAGCGGGCGAAGCGGTTGGCACGTACCTTCGGCCGGCGCAAAATCGGGTCGCCGCTCGCAAGCAGTGGCTGGCCGGTCATTTGCAGGTTCAAGGTCGCCTGACGCTCGATGCCGGCGCGGTTAAAGCATTGGTAGCGGGAAATAAGAGTCTGCTCCCGATCGGTGTGAAAAGCGCGGAGGGGGAGTTTGAGCGCGGCGAAATCGTGAGCTGCATGGATCCCGACGGGCGCGAAATCGCGCGCGGGCTGGTCAACTACAGCGCCGACGAAGCGCGGCGAATCATCGGCCACGCCACCGATCGCATCGAATCGATCCTGGGATATATCGACGAGCCGGAACTGATCGGGCGCGATAATATGGTGTTGATGTAGCGCGGGCGAGCGGGCGCGGGCTCGGTTTACGCCGATGCCATCGCGCGCAGCCGATTGTTCAGCCGGCTCTTGTGGCGGCTGGCGGTGTTCTTGTGGAGGATTCCCTTTCGCGCCAGGCGATCGATCATCGAAGTGGCGTTGCGATAGGCTTGCTGCGCTTCGGCCTTGTCCTTGGACTCGACCGCTTTCAGTGCTTTCTTCAACTCGGTTCGCATGAGCGAGCGGCGCGCGGTGTTGCGCGCGCGGTGTTTCTCGGACTGACGGACACGTTTCTTTGCTTGTGCGGTGTTTGCCACGATTGTTCCCTGGGGACGGACTCGAAGGCGCGCCACTATGCGGATTTGAGGCGTTCTTGTCAACAATTCAGAGGACGCGCGGCCAGTGCGCGTCCGCCCGCCTTCCCATCCCATCGTTAAAAAACGAATCAGGATGACGATAAGTGCGCGTCCTCACCCCGTGCTCCGCCGAATCGGAAGCGCGAGTCGGTCGGCTGATGCGACCTCCGTAAGATTGGCCAGGTCCGACTGCGATGCCGTATCATCGCGCCAACCTCGCGTATGCGGAAAACTGTGACCACACGCCGGCTGCTTGAATCCACCGCCGTCACTGGCGGTATGACGTTGGTCTCCCGCGTTTCCGGACTGATTCGCGACATGCTGTTTGCGAGTCTGATCGGTGCCGGGGCGACCGCGGCGGCGGACGCGTTCTACGTGGCGTTTCGAATTCCCAACTTCTTGCGGCGCATCTTCGGCGAGGGTGCGTTCTCGCAGGCGTTCGTGCCGGTACTCGCGGAATACCGTACACGCAGCACGGCGGTCGAGACTCGACAGTTTGTCGAGCACTTGCTTGGCATCTTCGCGTTGGTGTTGTTCGTGATTACGTTGATCGGCGTAATCGCCGCGCCGCTTTTGGTAACGGTCCTCGCCCCCGGTTTTCTCGGCGATCCGGAAAAATACGACTTGACGGTAACGATGCTACGCATCGTGTTTCCCTATTTATTCTTCATATCGCTGGTCGCGCTCGCGGCCGGGATCCTCAACACCCACGGACGCTTCGCCGCCGCCGCCTTCACGCCGGTGCTTCTCAATCTGAGTTTGATCGGCGCCGCGCTGTGGCTGGCGCCGCGGCTCGAACGTCCGGTTGTGGGGCTGGCTTGGGGCGTTTTTATCGCGGGGGTTGTCCAGCTTCTATTTCAGATTCCGTTCTTGCGACGCATCGGCATGTTACCGCGACCGCGCTTCGGCGCGTTGCATGATGGCGTGAAGCGCGTGCTGCGGCTGATGCTGCCGGCGATTTTCGGCGTGTCCGTCGCGCAGGTGAACCTGTTGGTGAATACGCTGCTCGCGTCGTTTTTGGTAACGGGCAGTGTCTCCTGGCTCTATTACGCCGACCGTCTCATGGAATTTCCGTTGGGCGTGTTCGGAATTGCGCTCGCGACCGTGATTCTGCCGAGCTTGTCGGAAAAACACGCCGCCGCATCGCGCGAGGAATTTTCGCATTTACTCGATTGGGGATTGCGCTGGGTCTTTATTATAGGTGTCCCGGCATCGGCGGCGTTGGTTGTATTGGCCGGCCCCTTGCTCGCGACGTTATTTTATTTTGGCGCGTTCGGCGCGCACGACGTGCAAATGAGCGCGCGGGCGTTGGTCGCGTTCGCGGCCGGCCTGCTCGGTTTCACGCTGGTGAAAGTGCTCGCGCCTGGTTTCTACGCGCGCCAAGATACGCGTACGCCGATGCGGATCGGCGTGGTCGCGTTATGCGTCAACATCGGCTTGAGTCTGCTTCTGGTTTTCCCGTACGCACACACCGGGTTGGCGGCGGCGATATCCGTTGCGGCATTCGTCAACGCGGGGCTGCTTTTTTTCGGATTGCACCGCCGCGCGGTATATCGCGCGCTTCCGGGGTGGCCGGTTTTCTTTCTGCGTGTCGGTATCGCGACCGCCGCGATGGTAGCTACCGTCGGCTGGGGGGTGGACGGGCTCGAAACCTGGCTCGCGGCGCCGCCGCTGGCGCGCGCATCGCGTCTGGCATTCTGGATTCTCGCTGGAACATTGGTGTATGGTGCCGTATTGTTACTCATCGGTATGCGACCGAGTCACTTAACGTTGAGCCGCCAACAAGCGACGTAATTCGCAATGACGACTTCGGAAATTCACCAAATCGCCGCGTGCAACGATCCGCGGATGTTCACGCTGGCGGAGGCGGAGGCGCTGTTTCCGCTGGTGCGCCGGCTCACGCAGGCGGCCTACCAGGAGCTCGAACCGGTCAGGCGCGCGCTCGAAGCGATGGTGCCGACGAATCCGTTGATCCAAGATGTGGAGCGCCAATACGAAGCGATCGTTAAGCGCTGGGTCGGAAAGATGGAGCGGCTCGGCTTGGTGGTGAAAGGCTTGTGGCTGGTCGACTTCGACACCGGTGACGGCTTTCTGTGCTGGAAGTTTCCGGAGCTGCGCATCGGCCACTATCACGGTTACCACGGCGGCTACTCGAGCCGGGTACCGTTGCGCCAAGTGGTGGAGGAGTTCGATCCCGACTGGGCGCATGCCTGAGGTAAATCGATAGTCAATCCTCGGTGGTTTTATGGCGCGGCCGATATACGCGGCGGTGCCGTACTCGCAGTTCGTGTTGGGCCCCCGTAAAATCGAAATCATGGAACTCATACGCGGGTTACAGAATCTGCGCCCTAAGCATCGCGGCTGCGCGTTGACCATCGGCAACTTCGACGGCGTGCACCTAGGCCATCAGGCGGTGATCCGCCAGTTGGCCGAGCGGGCGCAATCGCTCGGTGTGCCCACGCTGGTGATGCTGTTCGAACCGCAGCCGCGGGAGTATTTCGCACCGTCAACGGCGCCGGCGCGGCTGACGCGGTTGCGCGAGAAGATAATGGCGCTGCGGAACCAGCCGGTGGATCGCGTTCTCTGCGTTCGATTCGATGCCCGCTTCGCCGCCGTTGAGCCCGAGGACTTTATTCGCCGGGTGCTCGTACGGGGTCTCGGTGCGCGCTTCGTGGTGGTTGGTCAGGACTTTCGTTACGGCCACAACCGTCGCGGCGACCTTGAATTGTTGACGCAGATGGGGCGGCAAAACAGTTTCGAAGTTGCGACCGCGGCGATGTTCGCGCTCGGGAACGGACGCGTTAGCAGCACCCGTGTGCGCACGGCATTGGCACAGGGCGATCTTGCGTCGGCTGCGGCGTTGCTCGGGCGTCCGTATCGGATGTGCGGTCGCGTGGTGCACGGTAAGAAGATCGGACAGAGCATCGGCGTTCCGACGGCGAATATCCGCTTGCATCGTCGACGCGCGCCGATTGATGGGATTTTCGTCGTGGAAATGACGAACGCCGCCGGCGAGTGCTTGCCGGCGGTGGCTTCGGTCGGTATTCGGCCGACCATCGGCGGGACTCAGCCGTTATTGGAAGTGCATTTGCTCGATGTAAATCGCGACATCTATGGCCATTACGTTGCGGTCGATTTTCTGCAGCGACTGCGCGAGGAACGTCGATACGCGTCACTCGAGGAGATGCGCCCGCAGATTCTGCGCGATATCGACGCCGCGCGGGAATATTTCAGAACGCGCCGCCCGCCGGCGCCCACAATCGCCGTAGGTAGATTACGCTCGTGACCGACTCGACCGATTACAAGAAAACACTGAACCTCCCGCGCACCGATTTTCCGATGAAGGCCAATTTGGCCGCTCGCGAGCCGGAGATCCTGAAACGCTGGCAGGAAATGGATTTGTATTCGCGGCTGCGCGATGTGGGGCGCGGGCGACCGCGCTGGGTGTTGCACGACGGTCCGCCGTATGCGAACGGCGACATTCACACCGGTACCGCGCTCAACAAAATTCTCAAGGACATCATCGTCAAATCGAAGACGATGAGCGGTTTCGACTCGCCGTACGTGCCGGGCTGGGACTGTCACGGCTTGCCGATCGAGCATGCCGTCGAGAGGAAGATCGGCAAAGCCGGCGTGCAGGTCGATCCGGCGAAGTTTCGCGCGGCCTGTCGCGAGTATGCGGCGTCGCAGATCGATCGCCAGCGCGCCGATTTCATTCGCCTCGGCGTGATCGGCGACTGGACGAATCCTTATCTGACAATGGAATTTCGCACCGAGGCCGACATCATTCGCGTCCTCGGGCGCATTGTCGCCGCCGGGCATGTCTATCAAGGCTACAAGCCGGTGCATTGGTGTATCGATTGTGGTTCGGCGCTGGCCGAGGCCGAAGTCGAGTACCGCGATCGCGCCTCACCCGCGATCGACGTCCGTTTCACCGCCGCCGATGTCGCGGACGTCTTGTCGCGCCTCGAGCACGTGTCCGGTCATGCGGGAACCGGTCCGATCGGCATCGCGATCTGGACGACGACGCCTTGGACCTTGCCGGCGAATCAAGCCGTCGCGCTGCATCCGAAGCTCGATTATGTATTGGTCGAATACTCGGGCAACGCCGGACGCGAGCGATTGCTGGTCGCCGATGCGCTGCTGAAGGAAGTCATGATGCGCTATGGGATCGCCGAGTATCGTGTCGTGGCGCGCGGAGGCGGCGCGAATCTCGAAGGCGTGCGCTTGGAGCATCCGTTCTATGCGCGCGAGGTGCCGGTGATCTTGGGTGAACACGTGACGACCGAAACCGGTACCGGCGCCGTCCATACCGCACCCGGTCACGGTCAGGACGACTATGTTGTCGGGCGGCGCTACGACTTACGGGTCGATAATCCGGTTGGCGGCGATGGACGATTCATCCCAAGCACCGAGCTGTTTGCCGGCGAGCATGTGTTCAAAGCGAATGACCACGTCGTCGAGGTGCTGAAGACGAAGGGGAAGCTGATTCACGTCGCGGCGCTGAATCATAGCTATCCCCATTGCTGGCGCCATAAGACGCCGATAATTTTCCGCGCCACTTCGCAGTGGTTTGTCAGCATGGAAAAGCTTCGCGAGCCCGCGTTGGCAGCGATCGCCCAAACCAAATTTATCCCGAGCTGGGGTCAGGCGCGCATCCAGGGGATGGTCGAGACACGGCCGGACTGGTGTATCTCGCGCCAACGAGCGTGGGGCGTGCCGATCGCACTATTCACGCACAAGGAAACGGGCAAGCTGCATCCCGAGACCGATTCCTTGATCGAAGCAGTGGCCCAGCGCGTCGAGAAGAAGGGAGTCGATGGGTGGTTTGAGCTGAAAGCGGAGGAATTGCTCGGCGCCGACGCCGCGAGCTACGAAAAGGTCAACGACACGCTCGACGTGTGGTTCGATTCCGGGTCCACGCATTTTTGCGTACTTGAACGCAGACCCGAACTGAAGTGGCCGGCGAACATGTACCTCGAAGGTTCGGACCAGCATCGCGGCTGGTTCCAGTCGTCGCTGCTCAATTCGGTTGCGATAAGGGGTCGCGCTCCCTACGACGAGGTGCTGACGCACGGTTTTACGATCGACGACAAGGGTCGAAAGATTTCGAAATCGCTCGGCAACGATTTGGGTGGGCCGCAAAAGCTGGTCAAGACGCTCGGCGCCGATATCATGCGGTTGTGGGTTGCGGCCACGGACTATCGTTCCGAGATGAGTCTGTCGGATGAAATTCTTAAGCGCGTTACCGACTCCTATCGTCGCATCCGCAACACGGCGCGCTACCTGCTCGCAAATCTCGACGGATTCGACCCGGCGCAGGCGCTGCCGGTAACGCAACTACTGGCCATCGATCGGTGGGCGCTGCGGTCGACGGCGCAATTGCAGCGGGAAATCGTCGAAGCATACGACGCCTACAATTTTCACGTGATCTATCAGAGGACGCATCAGTTCTGCGCGGTCGACCTGGGTGGGTTTTATCTCGACGTTCTGAAGGACCGTATGTACACGATGCCGCGCGAGTCGCGCGGCCGGCGGTCGGCGCAAACCGCGATGTATCATCTGCTCGAAGCGATGGTTCGTTGGTTAGCGCCGATCTTGAGCTTTACCGCCGATGAGATCTGGTCCTTCATGCCGGGGCGGCGCAGTGAGTCCGTTTTTTTTGAAACGTGGTACGACGTGCCACAGGTTTCGGATGATGCGCACGCTGCCGGAATGACCCCGGCAACCTGGGAACGGGTTCTGGCGGTGCGCCAAGCGGTGGGCCGGGAGCTCGAGAAACTGCGCGTCGCCGGCGAGATCGGTTCGTCGCTCGACGCGGAGGTCGATCTATACTGTGGCGATGAACTGCGCGGCCAGTTGGCCCGATTTGGCGAGGAATTACGCTTCGTATTGATTACCTCGTATGCGCGCGTCCATTCGGTTGGCGAGCGACCGAGCGGCAGCGTCGATACGGAGATGTCCGGGCTCAGTGTCAGAGTGTCCGCATCGGGTCATGCCAAATGCGTGCGCTGTTGGCATCACCGCGCTGACGTCGGCACGCATCCGGAGCATCCGTTGCTGTGCGGGCGCTGCGTCGAGAATCTCGGCCGAGGCGAATCGCGGGAGTTTGCGTGATGGGGAAAATGTTATCGATCAGTGTGATCGTTATCGCGCTGGATCAGCTGACCAAGTGGATGGCCCTAAAGTATTTGCTGGGGAAAGTCGTCGTAGTTGCACCGTTTGTGAACTTTGTCTTGGTGTTCAATCGCGGCGCCGCATTCGGTTTCCTGAACGATGCCGGCAACTGGCAGAATTTGTTCTTCGTCATCGTCGCGGCGATAGCTTGCGCCGTCATCATCTACATGCTGACACGCCTCGAGTCGCGCAACACCAAGGTTGGAGTAGGGCTCGCGCTGATTCTTGGTGGCGCGATCGGCAATGTCATTGACCGGCTAGT
>DASWLD010000114.1:0-5053 GCA_036396275.1 Burkholderiales bacterium | reverse complement strand
CAAAGATTACCAACGGAACTGGGAGCGTTACGAGAGATGGCCGGACGCCGGCCCCCCTGGACACGGCGTACGCACTATCTCGCAAGGACGTGGTCCGCGTGGATTGGGTCACCCCGCGCGTAAGCGCAGATTCAGTGGAGCTGTTCCTCCTCGCCTCCCCTTAAGCGAGCTTGCCCCGTTCGAAAGGACGGGGCTTTTTATTTGCGATGTTCTAAATCTTCCAATCAAATCTTCGGCAACGTCACGCCCTGTTGTCCCTGATACTTACCGCCGCGATCCTTATAAGATGTCTCACACACCTCATCGGACTCCAAGAAGATCACCTGCGCCACACCTTCATTCGCGTAAATACGCGCCGGCAGCGGCGTGGTATTGGAAAACTCGAGCGTGACGTGACCCTCCCATTCGGGTTCGAGCGGCGTCACGTTCACAATTATGCCACAGCGCGCGTACGTCGATTTGCCGAGGCAGAGCGTGAGCACATTGCGCGGAATCCGGAAATACTCGACGGTGCGCGCGAGCGCGAACGAATTCGGAGGAATGATGCACACGTCGCCGCGAAAGTCGACAAAGCTGTTGGCCGAGAAGTGCTTTGGGTCGACGATGGCCGCGTTGATATTCGTGAAAATCTTGAACTCGTTCGAGCAACGGATATCGTAGCCGTAACTCGACGTGCCGTAGGACACGACGGCGCCTCGGTTATTCGCCTTCACCTGCCCCGGTTCGAACGGCTCGATCATGCCGTGTTGCTGCACCATGCGGCGGATCCATTTGTCGGATTTTACGGTCATTGGTTAGGCGGCTTCGGTTGCGAGGTGGGCGAAGTTTAATGGTGCTTTCTTATCGTCGCAAACGACGAGCGTTTGCCGTCATTCCGGCGCAAACCGGAATTCAGTTGTTTCTAAGTTTGTTCGCCCTTCGCGCGGAGCGCCCACACCTCAAGTATTCTGAATAACGATCGTCGGAAACCTCGCGCTGAAATCCTTCTTCTGTATCGCCAGTCGCGCCGCCACGCGGCGCGCGATTGCGCGGTAAAGTTGCGCGATGTCGCAGTCCGGTTCGGCAATGACGGTCGGCTTGCCGCCGTCGGTTTCGGCGCGAATGCGGATGTCGAGCGGCAGCGCGCCTAGGAGGTCGATGCCGCTTTCCTTCGCCATGCGCGCGCCGCCGCCTTCGCCGAAGATGTGCTCTTCGTGACCGCATTTTGAACAGATGTGCGTACTCATGTTTTCGATCACGCCGAGCACGGGCACCTCGACCTTCTCGAACATCTTGAGCCCCTTTCGGGCGTCGAGCAACGCGATGTCTTGCGGCGTCGTCACGATCACCGCGCCGGACACGGGCACTTTCTGGGCGAGCGTCAGTTGGGTGTCGCCGGTTCCCGGCGGCAAGTCGATCACAAGATAATCGAGATCGCGCCAGTTTGTATCTTTCAATAACTGCTCCAATGCCTGCGTCACCATCGGGCCGCGCCAGATCATCGGCGTTTCTTCGTCGATCAGGTACCCGATCGACATCGATTGCAGCCCGTACGCCTCGACCGGCTCGATTGACTTGCCGTCCTTCGACTCGGGCTTGCGATTGGTGCCGAGCATACGCGGCTGGCTCGGGCCGTAGATGTCGGCGTCGAGGATGCCGGTCTTCGCGCCTTCGAGCATGAGCGCCAACGCGAGATTTACCGCGACCGTCGACTTGCCCACGCCGCCCTTGCCGGACGCGACCGCGATGATGTTCTTGATTCCCGCGATTGGCTTGACGCCCTTCTGTACCGCGTGCGACACGATGCTCCATGAAATATTCGTTTGCACGCTTCCAACGCCCGGGAGGCGGCCGACGCGTTCGCGGATCGCGCTCGCGAGCGCGTCCTTCGAGCCTTGCGCCGGATAACCGAGCACGAGGTCGACGGTCACGTTGGCGCCGTCGACCGCAACGTCTTTCACCGCTTTGGCGGCGATCAGATCTTGTTGCAGATAAGGATCAACCACTTCTTTGAGCGCCGCTTCAACGTCGGGGCGCGACACTGCCGTCATCGAAAACTCCGCCAAATTCGTAAGGTGTCGGGGGAGCGCAATGCTATACCGGCACTATTCAAATGTCATGGTTACACGCGCGTGCGGTGCGTCATTTCGACCGACCGCCCGATTCTGCGCATGGACCATCCGGCCGAGCGTGCCGGGAAGCCGGCGCGCGCTGGCGCTTGCCATTGCGGCGGCTCCCTATCGTTAGCTCACTAACTAATTTGGCACCACGGATCGTGGCCGAAGCGCAAAAGAATCTCGGCATACTGGTCGGCGAAACCGCGCGCTTGTGGCGCTATGCGTAGGATCGGCGCCTGCAACCGCTCGGGCTGAGCCAAGCGAAGTGGCTGGTGTTGTTGCACTTGTCGCGTGAGAATGGACTGATGCAAAAGCAGCTGGCGCGGCGCGTCGGTATCGAGCCGCCGACGCTTGCGAACCTGCTCGACCGCATGGCCGACGACGGTTGGATCGTCCGGCGCGAATCGAACAGCGATCGGCGCAGCAAGATCGTGCAGCTGACGCCGAAATCCTTGGAAGTGATCAAGCAGATCGTTAATGATCGGCATGATCGACGCTCTCGCGGTGCTGGCCTGGAGTTTCGTGCTCATGCTGCCGCTCGCGTTCTTGCTGCACGGCGGTCAGCCGCACCGCGATAACAAGCGGGCGATAGCGGCTTCCGCGTAGCGGCTACGACGCCGGGGTTGTCGCCGCGATTCCGGGAACCGGAAACCGCAAACAAAATTCCCGCACGGTCGACCCGAGTTCGCGCACTTTTGACTCATCGGTGCCGTGACGCAATGCGTCGGCGATCCAGCCGGCGACGCGCGTCATATCGGCTTCAACCATGCCGCGCGTGGTACACGCGGGCGTTCCGATGCGAATGCCGCTCGGGCGCAGCGGGGGGTTCGGGTCGTCGGGAATAATTTGCTTGTTCGTCGTGATACCGATGCGATCGAGCGCTTCCTCGGCGCGCCGGCCGTCGATGCCGAAGCTCGCGACGGTATCGACTACCAGCATGTGATTGTCGGTGCCGCCGGTGATCAACGTCACGCCTTGATCGAGCAACGTGCGCGCGAGTGCCTTGGCGTTCGCGAGCACTTGCCGCGCGTAGTCGGCGAATGCCGGCTCGGCCGCCTTCTTCAGCGCGATCGCGACCGCCGCGATCGTATTCATATGCGGGCCTCCTTGCAGACCCGGAAATACCGAGGCATCGATCTTCGCGGCGTGTTCGCGCTTGCACAGAATCATGCCGGCGCGCGGGCCGCGCAAGGTTTTGTGCACCGTCGTCGTCACGATGTCGAAGCCGGCGTCGAATGGATTGCGCATTGCGCCGGCCGCGATTAAGCCGCCGACGTGCGAGACATCGGCCATGGTCAGCGCGCCGACATCGTCGGCAATCGCGCGAAATGCCGCGTAGTCGTAGTCCCGCGGGTACGAGGTATAGCCGCACAAGACAATCTTCGGGCGCGTTCGTTTCGCCAACTCGCGTAACTCGTCAAAATCAATCGCGCCCCGGCGATCCGGCCGCGTCTTGTAGCGGACAAAATTGAATAGGCGTCCCATGTGCGACACCGGCGCGCCGTGGGTGAGGTGCCCGCCGTGGGATAGATCCATGCCGAGTATCGTTTCGCCCGGTTTCAGAAAAGCGAGATAGACGGCCTGATTCATCGGCGAGCCGGACAGCGGCTGCACGTTGGCGTGTTCCGCCCGGAAAAGTTCGCGAGCGCGGCGGCGCGCCAGATTTTCGATGGCGTCGGTGTAGGTTTGGCCGCCGTAGTAGCGCCGCCCCGGATAACCTTCGGCGTACTTGTTGGTAAGTACGGAGCCAAGGGCCGCCAGCACTTCGGGGTAGATATAGTTCTCGGAGGGGATGAGTTCGATGCCGTCTCGCTGGCGGCGCTCCTCGCCGCAAATAGCGTCGAACACCGCGGGATCGGATTGGGCAAGTGACGCGCGGTAACTGTCCACGGGCAATCCTCCATAACGGTAAGGTTGATGGGATTGCCCAGGCGATCGGCGGGTAGGTCGTCGCGCTCCCCGGTGGTGACCGTCCACCTAGAATCGCCAGTTGCGCGACAACCGCAGTAGCAATGCAGCCTGCCGGCGAACTCTATCGGGCACGAACCGGCCGTGTCAATTCGGCCGACATTGCACCGGTACGCCGCGACCGCCGCCCGACCAAACACCCCTCGAGGAAGTCGGCCCGGCCGCCATACCGGCGGTTGCGCAAGCGCTTATTGCCGGGCCAACTCGGCGCAACTTGCAAAGCGGCGCGGAAATGCTATTCGACGCCGGTGCATCGCGCCTCGCAAAGTGTTGGACCTGACCTACACTACTCGTCATGGTCAACGTGAAGGGAACAGCGATCGCGGGGCGGCGCCAATACGTGCTGCGCTACCACGGCGAGGAGAAACTGCGCGCGGTGCTCGCGAAGCTCAAGGATCGCGAGGCGGCGCATCGGCTGGAAACGGGCGCGCTCAAATCCGCCTGGTATCCGTTCGATCTGTTCATCGACTTGACCGAATCCATCGATCGCGTCGTCGGCAAGGGCGACGGCAAACTGTACCGCGCCGTGGCGGCACAAACGGCGGAGGACGACCTTTCCACGGTGTACAAGGTTTTCTTCAAATTCCTGCAGCCGATGTACATCTTCAACAAGGCGGCGCAGCTGTGGAGCGCTTATTACACCTCGGGTCGGCTGCAAACCACGCAGCTCGCCCCCGGAACCATCGAAGCCGAGGTTCTCAACTTCGAAACGCCGAATTGGGTGCATTGCGAGTCGGTCCTCGGCTGGGCACAACGCAGCATCGAACTGACCGGCGTCAAAGGCGTGCGGGCGGAACACGTGGAATGTCGCGCCAAGGGCGCGAGCCACTGTCGCATGCGGCTCTTCTGGAAGGAGTAGCACGCCAACGTTTCGGTACAACACGCGGGAACCGGAGGTCGACGCGACAGGAGCGCCCCGATCGACCGCAGTGGTGTATGGAGCATTACTGAACTTCAAGAAGAAGGGTTATGGTACAAGTCAAAGGAAC
>DASWLD010000113.1:0-3378 GCA_036396275.1 Burkholderiales bacterium | reverse complement strand
CGATCCGCACGATCGAGGTCGAGCAATTCAAGGGCGGGCAATCGAACCCGACGTACTTGGTGCGCGCGAACGCAAAGCGCTACGTGCTGCGGCGCAAGCCGCCGGGAAAACTTTTGCCGTCGGCGCATGCGGTGGATCGCGAGTATCGCGTGATCAGCGCGCTCGCCGGGACCGACGTGCCGGTGCCGAAGACCTTCGCGCTGTGTCTGGATGAGGCGATCATCGGGACCGCCTTCTATATCATGGATTTTGTCGACGGACGGATCTTGTGGGACCCGCGCCTGCCGGATACGACGCCCGCCGAGCGCGGCCTCATCTTCGATGAAATGAATCGCGTAATCGCGGCGCTGCACACCGTCGACTACCGGGCAATCGGCCTCGGCGATTTCGGCAAAGCGGGCAATTATTTTTCGCGCCAGATCGATCGTTGGACCAAGCAATACCGCGCGGCCGAAACCGAGACGATCGAGGCGATGGATAATCTCATTGCCTGGCTGCCGCAACACATTCCGGCCGACGACACCACCTGCATCGTGCACGGCGACTATCGCATCGATAACGTCGTTTACCACGCGACCGAGCCGCGCATCCTCGCGGTGCTCGATTGGGAACTCTCGACGCTCGGCCATCCGCTCGCGGATTTTTCCTATCACTGCATGACGTGGCGCTTCGAGCCCGGACAGTTCCGCGGTTTGCGCGGCGCGGACTTGAAGGCGCTCGGCATCCCGACGGAACCGGAATACGTCGCCGCCTATTGTCGGCGCGTGGGGCGCGATCGCATCGCGCCGGGAGAATGGGAGTACTACATGGCGTTCGGCATGTTCCGCCTGGTCGGTATTCTGCAAGGCGTCATGGCGCGCGCGCTCCAAGGCAACGCCTCGAATCAAAACGCGCTCGACGCCGGTCGGCGCGCGCGGCCGCTGGCGGAGACGGCATGGCGGCAAGTCGAGCAACTCATGACGCGCGGCGGCTGAGCGGCCGGCCCGCGAATATGAATGCTCGACGCAAAGGCGCGAAGGCGCAAAGAATGGCAAGGGTAAACTAAACCTCTTCTTTGCGTCTTCGCGTCTTTGCGGCAGAAAGTCATATAAATCAGAGTTGCCTTAGTTTGAAATGAGAGGCTGATCATGGAATTCGCGTATTCCGAAAAGACCAAAGCACTGCAAGAAAAGCTGAACGCCTTCATGGATCAGTACGTCTATCCGGCCGAGAAGAAGGTGTCGGACGAACTAGCGGAAAATCGCGGCAAAGGTAATCCGTGGGCGCCGATCGAGGTCATCGAGGACCTGAAGGCACGAGCAAAGGCGCAAGGTTTGTGGAATTTGTTTCTGCCCGAATCCGAACGTGGCGCCGGCCTGACGAACCTGGAATACGCGCCGCTGTGCGAGATCATGGGACGCGTGCCGTTTGCGCCGGAAGTATTCAATTGCAGCGCGCCCGATACCGGCAATATGGAGGTGCTCGAACGCTACGGTTCCGAAGAGCACAAGCAGCAATGGCTCGCGCCGTTGCTCGACGGCAAAATCCGCTCGGCGTTTGCAATGACCGAGCCGGCCGTTGCCTCGAGCGATGCGACCAACATCCAGGCGAGTATCGAGCGTCGGGGCGATCACTACGTCATCAACGGGCGCAAGTGGTGGACGAGCGGCGCCAACGATCCGCGCTGCAAAGTGCTCATCTTCATGGGCAAGACCGATCCCGACGGTCCCGACCGCCATCGGCAGCAGTCGATGCTGGTGGTGCCGATGGAAACGCCGGGCATCAAGGTGCTGCGGCACTTGCCGGTGTTCGGCTTCGACGACGCGCCGCACGGCCACGCCGAAGTGGCGTTCGAGAACGTGAAAGTGCCGGTGTCGGCGGTATTGCTCGGAGAAGGACGCGGTTTCGAAATCGCGCAAGGCCGGCTCGGGCCGGGCCGCATTCATCACTGCATGCGGTTGATCGGCGTCGCCGAACGCGCGTTGGAGAAGATGTGCCGGCGGGTATTGCAGCGCGTGGCGTTCGGCCGGCCGATCGCGGAGCGGACGGTGACGCAAGAGCGCATCGCCGAGGCGCGCATCATGATCGATCAGTGCCGCTACCTGGTGCTGAACGCGGCGTACATGATGGATACCGTCGGCAACAAAGTCGCGGCGAAGGAAATCGCGATGATCAAGGTGGCCGCGCCGAACATGGCGTGCAAGGTTCTCGACTGGGCGATCCAAGCGTACGGCGGCGCCGGCGTGAGCGACGGGTTTCTCGCCAAGGCATACGCCGGCGCGCGCACGCTGCGCCTGGCGGACGGTCCGGACGAAGTGCACCGCAATCAAATCGCGAAGTTGGAGTTGCGGCGCTATAAGCAGAAGTGACACTAAGACCGTCGGCTGCCTGCGAACCGGTATCGATGAGGCGGCTCGGTTTTTAGGGGAGGCGGCATGTCCGATCGTCATTTTGCGTTTGGCCGAAGAACCTTGCGCACGACATCAGCGCGCCGGAAACGAACCTGTTTTACAACGCCGAGGTATCGGCGACGCGTTATCCGAACAAGTCCTACCTCGTGTACTACGATACGCTGATTACCTTCAAGGAATTCCGCGACGAGGCCGAACGGCTCGCCGGTTTCCTGGAGCGGGCGTGCGGCGTCAAGAAGGGGGGACATCATCGATTGGGCGTCGAAACAGATGGCGGCCTATAAGTATCCGCGCATCGTCGAGTTTGTCGAGGCGCTGCCGAAGTCGGGTAGCGGCAAGATCCTGTGGAGCACCCTGCAAGCGCGGGAGTCGCGTCCGGACGTCGGCGCCGCGTGAACGCGGCACGGACGCCCGAGTTCATCGACAAGGCGATCGCGGATCTCACGGCCTGGTACGCGCCGGGCGTCCGCCCCGTTGCTACTTCATTGAAGGGTATGCTTAGCGGGTGTCGGTGCGTTTCGCACCGCGTTGATGCGTTGCTGAAAGATCGCGATCTCGCGGTCCATCCCAAGGTTATATTTCGTGTTGCAGTATTTCAGCAGCGGCAGAAACCGCATCACCAGGTTGAGGGCATGCGGTGCGATCGAGATGGTCTTCAAGCCGCGCAGAATATTGAGACCGGTCTCGATATGCTCGAGCGCCGTTTCAATTGTTCCGGGACCGGTATCCGAAATCGTGATCGGCACGACTTCGGCCTTGGGTTTGGTCGAGACCGAAACCGGTTCCTTGGTGGTGAGCGGCGTCGAGGCCTTGCGGTACTCCGCGATTTGACTGCGCACGCAGCCGATTAGCTGATCGGCGTTGAACGGCTTAAGAATGAAGTCGTTCGCGCCGCAGGCGTAGGCGCGCTCGCGGGTGATATCGTCTTCGGCGCTGGTGATAACGATAATCGGAACTTCGCGCAGCGCCGGATCCTCGACCGCGCGCA
>DASWLD010000112.1:0-15198 GCA_036396275.1 Burkholderiales bacterium | reverse complement strand
AGCCGCCTGAAGACGGTGGATTTTTTCTCCTTCCCCCTTGATGGGGGAAGGTTGGGATGGGGGTGAGACGTTGCGGTCCGTGCACACCGTTAACGCTGCACCCCCACCCTCGCCCTCCCCCTTCCAGGGGGAGGGAAATATGTTTGTGGCGAGCGCCGCATAGGTCAAACCTCGGTGAGTCTCCCGGCAGAGCCGGGGGTTTACCTTAAACTGAATTACGAATTGCTTTCCTTTGCGCTCTTCGCGTCTTCGCCGCAAAAAACCAACTTGCGGTGTTTCCATGTTACAGCGCGCCGCCGCAACTGCTGCCCTGGCCGGCGGTGCAGCCGTAGCAGTGGTCGGCGACGGCGATCGGTTGGTTGTCTAGATCGCGCCGCAGCAGGTCGGACAGGTGCATGCGTTTTCCGCGGCCGGCGCCGAGCGGAATCCCGAGCATCTGGTTGAAGTCGCAGTCATGCAAGTTGCCCTGCCAGTCCACGCTGACGAGGCGGCGACACATCAGCCCGTCGAGGTTGTCGCCGCGATGTGCGCCTTTGAGCAATTGCATATAGGGCTGAAAGCGCCCCTTGGACACGAGCATGCTGCCGAAGCGCCTGATCGGCATGTTGGTGAGGGTAAAGAGCCGCGTGAAGCGAATGCCGTAGCGCGCGCCCAGTTCGCGCCGGTAGGCGTCTTCGAGCGCGGCCTGCGGCGGCGGCAAACTGGGGCCTTGCGGGTTGTAGACGAGATTCAAGATCAGCCCGGCGTCGGGGGCGCCGTAACCGAGCGCGTTGAGACGCCGCAGGGCGCGCAGGCTTTTTTCGAAAACGCCGTCGCCGCGCTGGCGATTAACGTTGTCTTCGAGGTAGCAGGGCAGGGACGCCGTGACCTCGACTTGGTGCGCGGCGAGAAAATCTGCGAGTCCTTGGTCGCCCGGCTGTTCCAGGACGGTCAGATTGCAGCGGTCGATGACGTACACGCCGAGTTCATGGGCGGCGGCGACCAGGCGGCGGAAGTGCGGATTCATCTCGGGCGCGCCGCCGGTGAGATCGAGCGTCGCGATGCGCCCGGTGCGCAGCACGTCCAGCACCAGGTCGACCGTCTCGCGTTGCATGATCTCCTTGCGCGTCGGCCCGGCGTTGACGTGGCAGTGCACGCAAGTCTGGTTGCACAAGTAGCCGAGGTTTACCTGCAGCGTCTCGAGACGCGCGCGGTTCAGCGCCGGAAAGTCGGTCAGCTCGAGCAAGGGCAGAGTGGCGTGCATGGAAAAATTCTTCTCAGGTCAGATTTGATATCGACGCGGCGACAATCGCCGCGATGGAAGCGCCAAGGCCGGAATCGTCACTACGATCGGAGTCGTCGTGTTCATGGGGCTTCGGTTTCCTTCGCGAAACGGTGTTTGGTCAACAGCGCCCAGCCAAGCATCGCCACCCCCACCAGCGCCGCTACGATAGCCAGCGGATGTGTCAGCAGCGCCGCTTCGAGCGCGGCCAGGTCGCGGATCGGCTCGCCGAGCGCAAACATGTGGCCGACGCTCGCGACAATGAAACTCGCGGGCGCGATACCGACCGCCGTGGCGCCGACGAAGACGTGCAAGCGGATCGGCGTCAGTCCCGGCGCCAGGTTGACGAGCCAGAACGGAAACAACGGCACCAGCCGCAAGAACAACAGGTACTGAAAGGCATTGATCGCGAATCCGCGCATGAGTTTGGCGCCACGCGCGCCGAGCCGCCGCTGCACCGCCTGGGCAAAGAGATAACGCGCCGAGAGAAAGGCGAGCGTGGCGCCCGCGGTGGCCGCGAACACGATGATCACGCTACCGGCCCAGTGGCCGAACAGGAAACCGACGGCCAGTGAACGTAGCGACCCTCCAGGTATGCTGAGCGCGGTCATCGCGGCGTAAAGCGCGGCGGCAGCGCCGAGCACGGCCCAGTAGTGGTCGCGCGTGTAGTCGAGCAGGCGCTGGCGATGGGCCAGGAACGTTTCGAAATCGAGATAGGTCCCCACATCGAGCGCAAAGTAGGCGCCGAGCGCGCCCAGGATGATCGCCAGGAGCACGAGCCGGGGCCACGCAGCCGTGCGTGGTTCAATGGAATCGCCTTGTTGCGTGGGCATTACTTGCTTTAGTCGCGCGGTCCCCGGCCGTCTTACAGTTTTTGCAGGAAAACGGACGCCTTCACTCGAAGGCGATCGTGGTGGACCGTGAGGCCGTGCTGGTCGGTTCGATAAACCTCGACCCCCGGCGGACATTGCTTGGATCACCGAGGCGGCAAGCTTCGACAGGCCTGTCCTGAGCGCAGTCGAAGGGCTCAGTACGAACGGAACGCCGTTCTAGGAGTTTTTCAGCAACCTGTTAGAGCCGCAACATTCCCCGTTTCACCAGTTGTTGCAGCGCCAGCCCGACCACGAAGGCGATTCCGACATTCCACATGGCAAAAGCGGCGGTGACGAGCGTTACGAAGCGCTCGCCTTTGTGCTCGCTGAAATGACAACTGCCGAGCGCGAGTTGCGCGCCGGTGAGGAACAGGATCACACCCAAGATCGCGGCCGGGAATATCCTGAACAGCGCCTCGACCGAACCGCTGAAAAAGAGCGCGAGCCCGAGCAGAACGGCGCCGAGGATGACGAGCGCGCCGCCGGTTCTGGCGCCGAAGGCGACATGGCCGGCCATGCCGCCGGCACCGTGGCACATCGGCACGCCGCCGACGGCGGAGCCGAACACGTTCATCAAGCCGGTGGAGACGGCGACGCCGCGCTCGGTCACACTGCGGTCGGGGAACAGGCGGTTGTTCTCCTCGCGGACGGCGATGACGGCGTTGCCGAGCGTGAGCGGCAACTGCGGCAAAGCCAGGAACGTGGCACCGATCAGGAAGTCGTGCCAGGTAATGCTCGACAGCGCAAAGCTCGGCGCGCGGAAGGCGAGCGTCATGCCGGCTAATTCCTTGAGCAGCTCGGGATTTTGAACCGCGCCGCACGCGGCGCCGAACAGCAGCAGCAAGAACATCGCCGGCACGCGTCGATTGGTCAGCAGCAGCAGCGTGCCCGCCAGTCCGAACCCCGCGATCCACCAATTGCCGGCCATCATCTTCACGCCTTCGAGCATGAATCCCATGCCGAGGCCGAGAACGATGCCGATCACGATCGGGCGCGCGACCAGCTTGGCGACGCGGTGAGCGACGCCGGTCAGTCCCAACACCAGCCAGATGACGCCGGTGACGAGGCCCGCGCCATAAACCGCGGCCGGCGTGATCACGGCCGTCTGCGCCGCTTGTGTCGCGGCGACCGCGCCGATCGCCTTCATCGGCTGCACCGGAAACGGCGTCTTGTAGTATGCGCCGCACGCGATCATCGAGACGCCGAACGCGAACAGCACGCCGAACGGATCGAGGTGCAGCACACCGATATACGCAACGACGAACGGAATCAGCGTTCCGAGATCGCCGAAAGCACCGGCCCACTCCATCCGATCGAAGCGGTTGCCGGCCGGCGGGGTCGCGGTTTTGACCGGACTTTCGCCGGGTGTGGAGTTGTCCATGATCGGTGGCACTGGTTCTCGCGCCATCATCGTACGCTCGGCCGACTATCGCAAGAAACGCGGGCACCCGTTACCTCGCAGCGTTGCGTGGAAGCAGCGTCTCACCTATTATTCGACGCAGACGTCGGAGATGGCATTCCTCCGTAACCGCCCTCCCCCGGGCTGATGATGCCTACACGCTCCCCTTGGTAGGAGGGTCGTAGGTATGCATCGACAACATCCGCTGTCCCGTTTTCGCACGTACGATCCGCATGATCGCGCGATCTGCGCTCGCCGCAAGGAAATCGAACCGTGACGGAAACCTGGGCACTGGCGGCGCTGTGGTTGGGGCTGGCGCTCGTCGCAACGCTGCTGTCCATTTGGTTTCGCATCGCCACGGCGCTGTCCGAGATCGTCGTCGGCATGGTGGCGCAGCTTCTCATCGGCGTCCTCGTCGGCGCCGCGCTGCTGCAAACCGACGCATCGTGGATCAAATTTCTTTCGGGAACCGGCGCGATCGTGCTGACCTTTCTCGCCGGCGCCGAACTCGATCCGGTGGTATTCCGCGCGAAGTGGAAGGAGGCGTCGGCCGTCGGCCTCGTCGGATTCTTCGCTCCGTTTTTCGGTTGCGCCGCCGCCGCGTACTACTTTCTGCACTGGGACGTCCAAGCGAGCTGGCTCGCCGGCGTCGCGCTCTCGACCACGTCGGTGGCGGTGGTATATGCGGTGATGCTCGAATTCGGGCTGAACAAAACGGACTACGGCAAGACCGTGCTCGCCGCTTGTTTCATCAACGACCTGGCGACGGTCCTGGCGCTCGGCTTCATCTTTGCCCCTTTCACCTGGAAGACCGGCGTGTTCGCGCTCGGCAGCGTTGCCGCATTCGCGATATTGCCCTGGATCACGCCGCGTTTCTTCAAGCGCTACGGCGGGCGCCCGTCCGAGCTCGAGGCGAAGTATTTGCTTTTTTTTCTGTTCGGCCTCGGCGCACTGGCGGGATGGTCCGAAAGCGAGGCGGTGCTGCCGGCGTATGTGGTCGGGATGATGCTGGCCGGAACGGTCGGCAAGGACCACGCACTGATTCGCCGCCTGCGCACGCTGACGTTTGGGCTGCTCACGCCGTTTTACTTCATCCGCGCGGGCTCGCTCGTGTCGGTCCCCGCGTTGATCGCGGCGCCGCTCGTCTTCGTGATTTTCCTGGCCGCGAAAATGGCGACGAAGTTCGCCGGCGTCTATCCCGTGACCAAGCTGTATAAATCGCCGCCGAAAGAGGCGATGTATACGACGCTCCTCATGTCCACCGGCCTTACGTTCGGCACGATCTCGGCGCTCTACGGCCTGTCCCACGGCGTGATCGACCAGACGCAATATTCCTTCCTGGTGGCCGCCGTCGTCGGCAGCGCGGTGGTGCCGACGCTCATCGCCAATGCGTTCTTCCTGCCGCGGCATTTGCTACGGCGCGACGAAGCATCGCCGAATGTTGAACCGATGGCCGCGGCTTCGCCGCGCGCCGGTACTGAATGAGGAATAAAGTCATGATCAAGAAAATCCTGGTGGCGTATGACGGCTCCGAACCCGCCGACAAGGCGTATGCCTTCGCGCTCGATCTAACCCGTCTCTACAACGCCAAGCTCATCGTGGTTTCCGTGGCGCGCCCGCCGGAACCGCCCGAGGACGTCGAGACCGAGGCGATGCTCGAAAACGCGGAGGAACATTACAAGGAGCGCTTCGAAGCGATGCGCCGCCAGGCGGAGGCGGTCAAGCTAAAGCCGGAGTTCCGCGTGGTCGTCGGCCACCCGGCGGAGCAGATCATTTATCAGGCCGAAAAGGAAAGCGTCGATCACATCGTGCTCGGCCATCGCGGCAAGAGCTTTTTCGAGCGCTGGCGCTTGGGTTCGATCTCCAAGCAAGTCATCCAGTACGCGCACTGTGCCGTAACCGTTGTTCGCTAGCCGTTCGAGACGGCGCTCGCATTGTTCGGAGACGGCGTCATCGGCGACGAGAATATTCTCGGGTCGGGTTACTTCCGCTCTGCACTCGGTAAAGTGTCCCCGGCTACGCGGGAATTGTAACGGACTGTGACAGACGGCCGCCCGAAACGGTCCGTTACAAAAGTGGCGCATCCTGTCACACCGCGGTTACCCGCCGATGGTCTGATGCCGCCTCCAATTCAACTGCAAGGAAATCCAAATGAAGATGCTACATAAAGTCGCCATCGGCACGGCCGTGCTTGCCGCTGCGCTTGCCGGTATCGCCATCGCCGATTCGGATCACGGCGGGATGCACGGTCCAGGCATGGGCATGATGCACGGTGCCCAGGGCGGCGCAATGCAACACGGAATGGCAATCGAGGATCGTGTCGCTTCGCTGAAAAGCGAGCTCGGCATCACGCCGACCCAGGAAACCGCGTGGGCCCAGTACGCGAAGACGCTGCAGGATTCGGCCGCGGCGGCGAAGACGACCCACGAGGGCGTTGATCCCGATGCGGTCCGCAAGATGAGTCCGTCCGACCGCTACGCGTTCGTGACCAAGATGCGCGAACAACGGCAAAAGCAATTTGAGCCCGTGAAGACGGCGGCCGAAGCGCTTCTTGGCGTGCTCGACGACGGGCAAAAGACCAAGGCGCGCGACATCCTGCCGGGCCTCGTCGCGTTCGGTCCGGGACCGATGCACGAAGCGAACGTCGGCGGTCCGCGACATCAGCGGTAAGACCGGCAGACGCGGGCGGCGCGAGCGAAGGTCGCGCCGCCTCCCGTCCTCTGGATGGCAACATCGTCCAAAGTGCGGTCGCGCCATCGCCGACGATCTGAACAAACACATTCCCAATAGGAGATCGCTCCATGTCCGATGAGAAATTATTCACCCGACGGCAGGTATTGCGGTTGTCAGGTGCAGCGGCCGCGGGCATAGCGCTCGGTTCACTGCCCCGTTGGGGGCGCAGCGCCGCCGCGAGCGCGCCGCCGCTGCCGATCCCGACGCTGATCGACGCGCGCCCGGGCGAACCGGTTAGCCTGGCGATGCAGAATAGCCGTCATTGGTTCGGGACCGGTCCGGCCGTGGCGACACGCGGCATCTCTTCGAGTTATCTCGGACCGGTCGTGCGCGTGCGCAGCGGGGACACGATTCCCTTTCGCGTGGAAAACCGCCTCGATGAAGAAACGACGCTGCATTGGCATGGAATGCTTGTGCCGTCGCAAGTGGACGGCGGTCCCCACAACACCATCGAACCGGGCGCGGTGTGGACACCGGAGATTACGGTGAAGCAGGCGCCCGCGACGAACTGGTTTCACCCGCACCCGCATGGCAACACCGGACGCCAGGTCTACCTTGGAGCGGCCGGAATGATGATCGTGAGCGACGGCGCCGATCGCGATCGCGGTTTGCCGGTAACGTACGGCGTCGACGATCTGCCGCTCGTGTTGCAGGACAAGCGCTTCGGGCGCAACGGCGAGCTCGTTTACCGACCGACGATGATGGACGTGATGCACGGATTCGAAGGCGACACGCTGCTCGTCAACGGAGCGATCGGCCCGGTCGCGAACGTTCCCGCCGGCTTCGTGCGTTTGCGCCTGTTGAATGCCGCGAACGCTCGCAACTTCGATCTGCGCTTCAGCGATCGGCGGCCGTTCTTCGTGATCGCCGGGGATTCCGGGTTTCTCGCCGAACCCGTGGAAGTGAGGAACCTGGTGATCGCCCCGGCCGAACGCTATGAAGTCCTGGTAAACTTTTCCGACGGCCAGCCGGTCGAACTGGTTACGGCGCTCGAATCGCACCACGGATCCGGCCGCGGCATGATGATGCAGCCGGGCCGGCCGCGCGATTCCGCGAACGGCGCGCAAGTATTCATGCGGTTCAAACCCGATTCGAAGCTAAAAGCGACGATCACTCGGTTGCCGCGCGAGCTCGCGCGGATTGCACCGCCGGACATCAAGTCGGCGGTCGAGTGGCGCACCTTCGTGCTCGAGCCGATGCTCGGAATGCGCATGGCGATGCGCGGCGGGAGTGAACCGCGCGCGGGGTTCGCCCATCAAATGATGGGCATCAACGGCCGTTCGTTTGCAATGGATCGAGTCGACGTCACCGTAAAGCGGGGAACCGCGGAGATTTGGGAAGTCGTTTCGGCGGCGATGGCGCACCCGTTCCATGTCCATGGCGCAAGCTTCCGGATACTGAGCAACAACGGTCGGAAACCGAGCGCCGAACAATCCGGCTGGAAGGACGTGGTGCTCGTGGAAGAGCGCGCGGAGATCCTGGTCCGTTTCGATCACGCCGCGCCGCCCAAGATGCCGTTCATGTACCACTGCCATATCCTCGAGCACGAAGACCACGGGCTCATGGGGCAGTTTGCCGTCGTTTAACGTAGCGAAACCAGCAACAGTAGGAGATTGTATGAAACGCACACGTGACATTTTCTTCATCCTGGCCGCGCTGGTCCTCACGGGACCCGCGATTCTCCACGCCGCCGACACCGAACGGCAACAGGAGGTGGCGAAGCGCGGCGCGCGGGTGATGCCGTTCGATCTCGAGCAGACCACGCACCTGTTTCAGCCGCTCGACGACGGCGGTCTGCAGCGTGTCACGGTGAAGGACCCGAAGAACCAAGCGCAGATCGCATTGATCCGGGCGCACCTGAAGGAAGAGGCCGGGCGCTTCCGTCGCGGTGACTTTTCCGATCCCGCGAAAATTCACGGCGCCGATATGCCCGGCCTCGCCGAGCTTTCGCGCGGCGCCGCGCGCGTCGGCGTGCGCTATGCCGAGCGGCCCGACGGCGCCGAGATCCGCTACACCGCGAAAGATCCCGCGTTGGTCGATGCGATCCATCGCTGGTTCCAAGCGCAGTTGCATGACCATGGACGTCATGCGGTCATGCATTCTCAGCAATAGTCCGCGCCGGACGCGTTGGCGACGGCACGGAAGCCGAGAAACGGGCGCCGGCTCACGGCGCGGCCGGTTAGCGGACGGAGGCTATCGCGTCGGCGAGCCGGTAGCGGCGGGAGGGCAACATTCCTCGTAGTCCGGCACGCCAGGCTTGGCTTCGTACCACGCGCGCGTGCGGTTGACCACGTTCGCAACTGCGAGCATGGCCGGTACTTCGATCAAGACGCCGACCACGGTCGCGAGCGCCGCGCCGGATTCGAACCCGAACAGCGCGATCGCGGTCGCGACGGCCAGCTCGAAGAAGTTGCTCGCGCCGATCAAGGCCGACGGCCCGGCGACGCAGTGCGGCGACGAGAGCTTGCGGTTCAAGAGATAGGCAAACCCCGAATTGAAGAACACCTGCACCACAATCGGCACCGCGAGCAAGGCGATCACGAGCGGCTGGCGCAGAATCTGCACCCCCTGAAAGCCGAAGAGCAATACCAGTGTCGCTAGCAGCGCGGCGAGCGAGAACGGATGGAACATTCGTATGGCGCGAGCCAGCCGCTTTCCGCCGTCCTTATTGCCGAGCAGCCAACGGCGCACGAAGTGCGCGGCGATCAGCGGCGCGACGATGTAGAGCACCACCGACAACAGCAGCGTATCCCACGGCACCGTGATCGCGGACAGTCCGAGCAACAGGCCGACGATGGGGGCGAACGCGAATACCATAATAATGTCGTTCAGCGCCACCTGCGTGAGCGTGAAGTTCGGCTCGCCGCGCGTGAGATGACTCCAAACAAATACCATCGCCGTACACGGCGCCGCGGCGAGCAGGATCAGCCCGGCGATGTAGGAATCGATTTGCTCCGACGGCAGCCACGGCCGAAACAAAAAACCGATGAACAGCCACGCGAGCAGCGCCATCGAAAACGGCTTCACGCCCCAGTTCACGAGCAGCGTCACACCCATGCCTTTCCAGTGTGCGTTCACGCGCCGCAGCGCCGCGAAGTCCACCTTGAGCAGCATCGGGAAGATCATGAGCCAAATCAGCACCGCGACCGGCAGATTGATGCGCGCGATCTCGAGCTGTCCGATCGCCTGGAACGCCGGCGCGAAGAAGTGCCCGAGCGCGATGCCGGCTCCGATGCACGTGAATACCCACAGCGTAAGGTAGCGCTCGAAGAAGCCGAGCGGACTGCCGGTGGCCTGCTCGCGGGTGGTTTCGCTCTGCGCGCTCATACTCGAACCTCGGCGACGCCGCTGCGCTGAATGTCATCGAGCAGCGTTTTAACGCGCACGCGTACTTCATCGCGCGTCGTGCGGAACTTCGCCATGATCTCATCTTCCGTGCCGCTCGCTTTCGCGGGATCGTCGAGCGGCCAGTGAACCTTCTGCACCCCGGGCGGCAGCAGCGGGCAATGTTCGTCCGCGTGGCCGCAGACCGTCACGACCAGATCGGCGCGGCGGATCATGTCATCGGTCACGCGCGTGGACTCCTGCGCGCCGATATCGACGCCGGCCTCGGCCATGACGCGAATGGCACGCAGATTTTTCCCGTGCGCCTCGATTCCGGCCGATTCGGCAACGACCACGTCGCCGCCGAGATGGCGCGCCCAGCCTTCGGCCATCTGCGAGCGGCAGGAATTACCGGTACAGAGAAAAAGTATTCGGGTCTTCGCGTCGGACATGAAACGGCGTCGCATCGATCGAGGCTCGCAAATTATAGTCGTCCTAGGTGACAGTTTCGTGTCCGGGCGTCACGCCTCCGTAGGAACCGCGGCAAAAAAAATCCCGCCGATGGCGGGATTTTTCACTACAGCTGTCTTTCGCGGTTAGGCCGATGCCACGTTCGCGGCCGACGGACCCTTAGGGCCTTGTTCCAGCGTGTACGTCACTTTCTGACCTTCGGTCAGCGATTTGAAACCGGTGCCTTGAACGGCGGAGTGATGCACAAACACGTCTTTGCTGCCGTCGTCGGGAGTAATAAAACCGAATCCCTTGGCATCGTTAAACCACTTTACAGTTCCTGTTGTCACGAGTAATCACCTTCTCATATCAGTTGATGGGCGCAGAGTACTTGCCGCGGATACTGACGGGGGGTGATGGTCATAACCAGGGAACCTACCGGAGTGATCACAAGTCAAGGCGCTGCGGTCGCTCAGTATACACACTTTTAACTTTTTGCAACGGTGTTTCTTGTGCCGGGCGGGCGCGCCTTGCGGCCTAATTAGGCCGGCGACGTTCCTGCGTGGGAGTGGAAGGTATTTTGAAACCGCCGTTCACCCGCTATATGCTTGCGGTCTGGGGTGCGAATCCGGACGATCGCGCGGGTTACATGTTTTCGGCGCCGCCACATCCTCATGGGCGAGCACGGCGCCGGAGGGGTATCAATGCGACGCATCAAAATGACGATCGGTCCGGTCGTATTGGAAGCCGAGCTTTTCGACACGCCCACCGCGGACGCGATCTGGAACGCGTTACCGATCACGTCCGAGGCCCGGACCTGGGGCGAGGAGGTCTACTTTTCCACGCCGATCAAGGTGAAGCGTGAATCCGACGCCCGGGATGTCGTGCAAGCCGGCGAGCTCGCCTTCTGGGTGGAAGGCGATTCCATCGCGATCGGTTTCGGCCGCACGCCCGTCTCCCGCGATTACGAAATCCGTCTCGCGGCGCGGACCAATATTTGGGGCAAGGTGAACGCTGACGTGAAGCAGCTCAAAATCGTCAAGGCCGGCGCCGCAATCAAAGTGGAGAAAGTCGACTAGGGAGGCTCCGAACAGGTCAGTTGTCGTGCTTCGACGGGCTCAGCACGAACGGATTTCTACTATTAAGGCCGTTCGGTCCGAGCCCTTCGACTGCGCTCAGGACGGGCCTGTCGAAGACCGCTCGCACATTTGTTCAGAGCTTCGTTAGTGTCCTGAGTCAATAGTTCGTATCAGATTTCGAAGCGTGTCTTGCCCCCTCCCATCCCCTCCCCCGCGAGCGGGGGAGGGTTAGGGTGGGGGTGCTAGGGAACCTCTGATTAAGTGAACCTTCACCGCAAAGACGGTCGCTCCCGCATGCAGCCCAGGGTGCAATAAAACGCATTGCACCCGTTCGCCGGCGCGCGCGACATTCATGCATTCTGCACAGCACAAAGGACGCAAAGAAAAACATGAGTTTTTATCGAGAAGACCCTTTGCGCTCTTTGCGCCTTTGCGGTGAGAAGTAGTTTTTCGAGACTTGTTCAGAGTTTCCCTAGGCAATGAGAAGGCGCCACGGTTCTTAAACAAACTTACGACTCAGCACACTAGATTCTGTCGTTGCGAACGCGATAAACCGCAACATCCCGCCCCTTTTTCGTCCGCGGCGTTTCACCGCTTCAGTCTTGACGCAAATCAACGCGCCAAGTCGCTTTCTCCCGCCTAATTGCCGGCAACCCGTCATGAAGGCTGAACATCACATCGTTTCCATCCCATTTCGAACGCCGCTGTTCCGCGGCGAACGGCGGCTGCGCATCGCGCTCGTCGGCATGCCGAACAGCGGCAAGAGCACGCTGTTCCAAGCCGTGTCGAGCACATCGATCCGCACCGGCGAACTCGCCGGCACGCATCGCGCCTACGGCGAATGCGCCGTGCAGGTCGGTCTCGACGAGGCGCGCGTCATCGATTTGCCGAGCATCCACTCGCTGCATCACCTCGATCATGACGATCGCGTGACGTTGCAGTACCTGCTGTGGGGAGATGAGTTGCCGCCGGTGTCGGTCCATGAGCCGGGCGGACCACCGGCCCCGTTCTCCCCGCCGGATGTCATCGTTCAAGTGGTCGATGCCACGAATCTCGAACGCCATCTGGAACTGACGCTGGAGCTGAACCAGTTGGGCCGGCCCCTGGTGATCGCTCTTAATATGATGGACGAGGCGCGCAAGAAGGGGCTGCACATCGGCATTCAGACACTCAGCGGACTATTGGGCGCGCCGGTTGTCCCGACGGTCGCGCTGATGGGGCATGGCATCTCGGAGCTCTTCAAGACGGCGGTCGACGCGGTGCGCGAAAAGGTCTGCCCGATACCGCAGCCGGCGAGCCGATATATTTCAGAGAAACTCCAGCCCTTGAGCAAGGCCTTGAGCGATCACGACGTTCAAGCGGCCTTCCGCGTTCCGCACCCGCTGCTGGTCATGCAGTTCGCCGCGGCGGACGGATATTTTCTTCATGAAATGCGGCAGCACTTCCCCAAACTGCTGCCGGACTTGCTGCGTTTGCGCGGCGAAGCCGAGCGAACATTCCCGCGGCCGCTCGCCGAGGAACTGCATGCCGACCGCCACCACCGCGCGGCGTCGCTGTACGAAGCGGCGATTCGCGTCGGCGCCCCGTACCAGGATGGCGGCTGGCGCTATTGGCTCGATGAATTGTTTCTGCATCCGCAGTGGGGCCTGGTCGGCAGCCTCGCGGTGTTCGCCGCGGTGCTATTCGTGGTCTTCGAGATCAGTACGTGGCTCGACGCGATGACGTCGGCCAAGTTGGTCACTCTGGTCTCGGCTTGGCAACCGGCATCGACTGTCGGCGTCATCGCCCGCGCGGTGGCGGACGGTCTGATCGGCCTCGTCGGAATCGTCGTGCCGTACATGATTCCGCTGGTGCTGCTGCTGGTGGCGCTGGAAGAGTCGGGCGTCATGCATCGGATCGCCTTCGTCGTCGACCGTTGGTTTCATCGTCTGGGATTGCACGGCGGCGTCGCCGTCCCGTTCTTGCTCGGGCTCGGCTGCAATGTCCCGGCGATTTCCACCGCCGCCGCCGTCACCAAGGGCCGCGGCCGCGTCATCGCTTCGTTATTGATCACTTTCGTTCCGTGCTCGGCGCGCTCCGCCATCATTCTCGCGCTGGCCGGAAAATATCTGGGCGGCCTGGGCGTGTTCGCGGTCTTCATGCTGAGCATGGTGGTGATCGCTGTACTGGGCAGCCTACTCGCGCGCCGCTTTCCCGACACCGGCCCCGGACAGGTGCAAGAGATTCCGGTCTATACGCTGCCGGCCTGGGACTCGCTGATTCACAACACGTGGCTGCGCACCCGAGACATGCTAACCATCGTGACGCCCCTGCTGGTGGGCGGCAGCGTGGTGTTGGCGCTTCTCGGCCACTTCGGCGGCGACCGGATCATCAACGCCGCGTTCACGCCGATAACCAACTGGTGGTTGGGCCTGCCGGTCGTGCTGGGCGTGCCGATACTGTTCGGCGTGCTGCGCAAGGAACTGTCGCTGCTGATGGTCTACCAGGCGCTCGGCACCTTCGATGTCGCCGCCCATCTGGATTGGATCCAAATCATGACATTCCTGTTGTTCCTGACTTTGTACTTCCCGTGCGTATCCACGTTTGCGGTAATGCTTAAAGCCATCGGCCGCAAGGAGGCGCTGTTCTCGGTCTCGATGTCCGTCGGCATCGCGCTGCTGGTCGCCGGGATCCTTCGGTTTCTGCTGGAGGCGGCGCAATACCTTACGGCTTGAAGAGACCGCGGCGTTTCAGCCCGCTGTCGTTCGTCTTACCGCCAAGTCAAAGTGCATTGCCGCAAATCCATGGCCACGATGGCGGCGAGGCTCATCGCGAACGCCTATTCTTGCCGAGAATTTTCTCCAGCGTCCGAATCAGCTCGGGCACGCCTTCACGCGCTACGGTATATAGGCGGTTATGGTCAAGTTCCCCGTACTCGTGGGCAATGATGTTGCGCAACCCGATGATGCCTTTCCACGGGATCTCTCCGCACTCACCGCGAAACTTCTCGGAAACGCGCCGCGCCGCCTCGCCGACGATTTCCATCGAACGTTCCAGCGCCAGCCGCGTGCGAAAATCCTTCATGATCCCTGCCAGCGTGAAACCGCGCGTCAGTTTGCGCGCGTTCCGGGCGGCGTCGAGCATATCCCAGAGATACGCCGCGTCGCGCTCACTCGGCTTCATACAAGACCTTGATATCCCGCTCGATCGACTTTCGTCGATAAGGATTGCGCATGACGCCGGGCGGCACGATATCGACGCGGCGCCCACCGAACAGCGCCGAGAAATCGCCCGTTATCTCGGCATCGCCCCACAGCGACGGCGCGCGCCCCGGTTCAAATTCAATCATCAGGTCGACATCGCTTTCGGGTTTCAGTTCGCCGCGCGCCGCCGAGCCGAACAACGAAAGCTTCTTCACGTGATAGCGGCGACACAACTCTCGCAGCTTCGGATAAGAGATTTCCAACGCGCGCCGACCGCGGCTTTGGCTTCGGCCGCGATAAGCCGCGCCGGCCTCCCGCGCCGCCAACGCCGGCGCTTCCCCGCCCACGGTTTTCTTGACGAGTCCGGACAGCTCGGCAAACACGCCGGATTGCCGCTCGGCTTGATAGTGCTTTTGATTTCCACGCTTGGTGGCGGTGACCAGACCCGCCGCCGCCAACCGCGCAAGCTCTCGTTGGACCGCGCCAATACCCGCCCCGGCAAAGCGCACGATCTCGTTCGCGTAATAACTTCTATCCGGATTGCCGAACAGCAAACCCAAAACCCGGCGCTGGGTCTTGGTAAACAGGACATCGGACGGCCTGGATTTCTTCATTCCCATTTTGGGAATGATAGCTCCCAAAGTAGGTACGCACAACGACAGGCCACCCGGCGCTTGGTGCATCGGAAACTTTGGATTCGCTCATTGCCGCCTTCTCCAATTTATCGCCGCCCACCGCAGTTTCTGCCGGACGTAAATTAAATGACCCCCGGCAAAGCCGGGAGCTTATTGGGTGAGCGCCTCAAAGGCGCCAGTAACACCGTGAGCCGCCTGAGGGCGGCGGATTTTTTCTCCTTCCCCCTTGATGGGGGAAGGTTGGGATGGGGGTGAGACGTTGC
>DASWLD010000111.1:0-2268 GCA_036396275.1 Burkholderiales bacterium | reverse complement strand
GCTTTATTGGGCTCGACCAATAGTTTGTACAGCCGCCCGTGCGGTGCGTAGTCGAGGATATTGGCGGCGACGGACAGAGCGATCTCATCCGGATGCAGTACGCCGGGGATCTTGTAGGCCAGCATGATTAATTGAACATTCCCGGCGCGACGCACGGAGAAAGTACGTTCCCCGTCTTGCGTGGGTTCGACCGTCCACAACTGGGGAAGCGATCGGGTCGGTTTGGGAATCTTACCGAAGGAGCGGGCGATCAAGCCCAGAGCGGCGGGGGTATCGAATTGTCCGGCGACCAGCAGTACCGCGTTGTCCGGTTGATAGTAGCGTCGATAAAACGCCCGCAAGTTTTCGACGGTGACGTTTTCGATATCGGAGCGATTGCCGATGGGCGAGTTTTGGTAATTGTGCCAATCGAAGGCAACGCTCCGTATCCGCTTGTACAGCACGTTAGCCGGGCTGTTCTCGCCGCGCTCGTATTCGTTGCGCACAACGGTCATCTCGGAATCGAGATCCTTTCGCGCGACGTTTGAGTTGATCATACGGTCGGCTTCGAGCTCGATCGCCCACTGGAGGTTCTGCGGAGACGCGGAGACGGTTTCGAAATAGTTCGTGCGGTCGAGACCCGTCGTACCGTTCCAGCGCGCGCCGCGTTCGCTGAATTGCTGCGGGATGTTGGGATTCTTCGGTGTTCCTTTGAACAACAAATGCTCGAGCAAATGCGCCATGCCGGTTTCGCCGTAGCCTTCGTGTCGCGAGCCGACCAGATAGGTTATGTTGACCGTCACCGTTGGCGTTGACGGATCGGGGAACAACAAAACGCGCAGGCCGTTGGCGAAGCGGTATTCGGTAATACCCTCGACCGATGAGACTTTGACGGGCCCGGCCGGCTGTGCGAATTTCGTGTGGGCCTTCGCCGGCGGCGGCGCCGGCTGGGCCGTCGCCGACAGCGCGGCCGTTACGAGCAAACCCGCCAACCCGCCGCGGAGAAAGCGCTTATACGTATTTGTCGGATGACGAGCCGGCATGAAAGACGTGCCCCCTTGGGGTCGGAGATGTTTTCGGAAGCGGCCAGAATTGCGCCCTTGTTAAGACAGGTTAGCAGATGGCCCGTTCCTCATGCGTCTTGAGAAGTTTCGACGAAAAGCGAAAGCATATCGAGCTGTCGGCTGTCGCCGATGACGCGCTCGAAGTCCAGGCCCAGAGTTGCCAGTACCGGTTCGGCCACTGCTTTGATTTGCTTTTGAACGTAGTGTTCTCGATCCAATGCGTGCTGCACGTTGTCGACGGGTTCCGGTCCGGCGGCGGTCATGACGTAGCAGATCGATCGGCCGAGCGGTTGTTTGGATTTTCGCGCGGCCGCCACATGCGGAGGGGTAGTGGCGGTGTAGTCGTCGGCACCCTTGCGCAGGTTTTTTCGGTATACCAGGGCGTCGTCGAGTTCACCGCTGCGAACTCGCGATACAATGTCGGCGAGATATTCGTCGACCGCTTGATCGGCGAAAAGGCGGTGATAGAGTTCTCGCTGCACTTGTTTCGCGAGCGCGGTCCAGTCGCGTCGTACCACTTCCATGCCGACGAATTCGATGTGATTCGTATCTCTTCCTTGCAGAAGTCCCGCATAGCGCTTACGCGCGCCGCCGGTGCCGTGACGCACGCGCGGCAGAAAGAGTTTCAGGTAAAGTTTCTCGAAGTCGAGCTCGAGGCGGCTTTGAACGCGCCAGCGCTCGCCAATGTGGCGAGAAAGATCGCCGTTCAGTGCGGCGGCGAGCCCGGCGCCTCGTTCATGGGCGCCGGCGCCGTCGAGGTTGCCGGCGCTCACGAACAGGCTGTCGGTATCGCCGTAAAGCACCCGGTAGCCCGCCGCCTCGAACCAGCGCTTCGACCAGAGCAGCATCTCGCGCCCGGTGCCGGTGATCGCGTTGGCGAGCGCCGGGTTGTAGAAGCGGCAGGCCGGCGTGCCGAGCACGCCATAGAACGAATTCATCAGGATCTTGATCGCATGCGCCGCGACGTCGTCTCCCGCGCGCTTTGCAGCGTCGCGGCGCGGAAAGAGCTTGTCCAGCATCGCCGGCAGGATCGCCGGTTCGCGGCGAAACGAACCACCGGGAGTTTCGATCAGGTCGCCGTCGGTTGACGGATCCGCGACGTAAGCCAACGGGTCGATATTGAAGGTACGAATGATGCTCGGATACAGGCTCTTGAAATCGAATACCCAGACGTTGCGATGCAAGCCGGTGACGGGTTCGAGCACATAACCGCCATGTTGCGACG
>DASWLD010000110.1:0-7515 GCA_036396275.1 Burkholderiales bacterium | reverse complement strand
CTTTCTCGTGAAGGTGGGCGATAAGATCGCCCGGGGCGATGCGATCGCTCAAGTCGGCTCCTCGGGACGCTCGACCGGGCCGCACGTGCATGTGGAGGTCTTGAAGAACGGGCGGGCGGTGAATCCGGCGGGGTATTTGCGTCGCTCTTCGTTTACGCAGACGGCCGCCTCCAACTAATCCTCCGCGCGCGCCGGCGGTAACATGGCGCGATGAATCCTATCGCATCGAATCTCGCGCGGCTGCGCGCTGAAATCGCCGCCGCCGCGCAATCCGTGCGGCGAAATCCCGCCGACATCACCCTCATCGCCGTTTCCAAAACACATCCGATCGCATCGATCGAAACGGCGCTCGCCGCCGGCCAGCACGTCTTCGGCGAGAACACCATTCAAGAAGCGTTGCCCAAGATCGCGCACTTCGCGCACCGCGGCCCGCCGAGCGAAATTTCTCCAGAATGGCACTTCATCGGCCACCTCCAATCGAACAAGGCTAAATCGATTCCCTCGAATTTTTCCTGGCTACATTCGCTCGATAGTCTAAAGCTCGCACAGCGATTACATCGCTTCGCGCAGGAACAACATACGTCGGTCAATGCGCTAATCGAGGTAAATATCACACGAGATCCGCGCAAGCATGGTGTCGCGCCGCCGGACGTGGCGCCCCTGCTCGAGCGATTACTGGCGCAAGACCTCGCGAGCATCCGGCTGCGCGGATTGATGACCATCGGTCCCTACCCCGCGGCCGAACCCAAGATTCGCCGCACCTACGCCGCGCTGCGCGACTTGCGCGAGGAATGCCAACGACGATTCGATCTGCCCGCGTTCGGTCACTTGTCGATGGGTATGAGCGGGGACTATATCGAAGCCGTCAAGGAAGGCGCGACCCTACTGCGCATCGGCACCGCGATTTTCGGGGAACGGGACTATCGTGGAACGAATTGACGAAACGTGCGACAACGCCGTCTACACTGAGGAGAATCAAACGCGAACTCCGTGAAAGCGCCGCCAAGTATTCTCTTTGCTGCCCTTGCGGTGCTGCTCACCGCCATTGCCTGCAGCAAACCCACGACGCCCGAGCAGCGCGTTCGCGAGTTTCTCGATCGCGGTGAACAAGCGGCCGAACAAAAAGACATGCGCACGTTGCGCGGCGCGGTGTCGGAACACTACAGCGATAGCGATGGCCGCGATCGGCGGATGATCGAAGGCATTCTGCGACTGTACGTGCTGCGTCACGAGTCCATTCATCTCCTCACTCGCGTCGACAGCATCGAATTCCCGAGGCCGGCGCAAGCACACGTCGGAATCTATGTCGCCATGGCGGCGCGCCCGATAACCCATGCCGCGCAGCTCGCGGCGTTTCAAGCCAATCTCTATCGCTTCGACCTCGTACTCGCGGAAGAGGATTCGCAGTGGCGCGTACTGCGCGCCGCGTGGCGGCCCGCGGAACCCACGGACTTTATTCGCTAGGGAAACTCTGAACAAGTCTCGAAAAACTACTTCTCACCGCAAAGGCGCAAAGAGCGCAAAGGGTTTTCTCGATAAAAACTCATGTTTTTCTTTGCGTCCTTTGTGCTGTGCAGGATGCACGAATGTCGCGAGCGCATGGATGCGCGGGAGCGACCGTCTTTGCGGTGAATGTTCACGTAATCAGAGCTTCCCTAGTGGCGCGCCGCCGCGCGCGCCGCGAGAAAGGCGCCAAGCACGATTAGCACGCCGCCGAGCCATTCGCGCGCCGTCACCACCTCGTCGGTAAGCAGCGCCTGCGACAACGCGCCCGCGACCAGCTCGACAAAGGTAATGACCGCCGAGCGATGCACCGGAATATGTGTGACGCCGTACTGCACCAGCAAGGTCATCACGAGAATCCCGAACACACCGAGCGCGACGGCACCGCCGAAGATACTCGGTGCAACGCGCGGAATCGGCGCGTCAAGAAATACGATAATGACGGCCGCCATCGCGCTAACGCCGAACCCGACGCAAAAGAGCTTCGTTCCGACCGACACTGACTGCACGCCTCGGGTCGCAACGTTTGACACGGCGAACGCGAAACCGGCGCTGAGCGCAAACCAGTCGGCTTGCGACTGCGGCCACGGTGCGCCGATATCCGGATTCCACAACATCAACAGCGCCCCGGCCAAGGCAATGACGAGGCTCGTCCCGGCGATGCGCGAAACGTGTTCCCGCAGGAACGCCCAGCCCATCAAGGTCGCCCACAGCGGTGACAGATAGAACAGCAACAACACCCGCAGGATGTTGCCGTGCAACACCGCTTCGACGAAAGCGATGTTGGTCCATCCGGCCGCCGCCGCGAGCAACAACAGCCAACAGGGCGCGTGCGCAACCTGCGCGACCGCGCGATAGGTGACCGGCAGGCTCGCCGCCAACGCGGCACCATAAAGGATCAGGGTCAGCCAGATTCCCTGCAGGCCGCCCTCCTCCAACAGGCGCATCGGATACCACACGACACCCCAGAGGGTCGCGCCGATGAATACGCTCAGCGCGGGATAGATCGGTCGCGTTTCGCTGGAGTGCATCAGGGGCGCATCTTATAATTCGGCTCCCCCGGACGATACCAGTCATGAACGCGCGGCTCGCGGAACTCCAACCTTATCCGTTTGAAAAACTCGCCGCGCTTGTGGAAGGCATCGATCCGCCGAAGGAGAAGTCGCCGATCCGGCTGTCGATCGGCGAGCCCCAACACGCGGCGCCGACGCTGGTGCTGGACGCGCTGGCGAAGAATCTGGGAGGCGCGTCAACCTATCCCTCGACCAAGGGGTCGCCCGAACTGCGACAAAGCGTCGCGCGCTGGGCGAATCGACGGTTCAAGCTCGCGCGTCAAGCGCTCGATCCGGAACGGCACGTTCTTCCGGTCGCGGGAACGCGTGAAGCGCTCTTTGCCATCGCGCAAACAGTGATCGCGCCGCAGAGCGACACGCCGCCGTTTGTCATTATTCCGAATCCGTTTTACCAGATATACGAGGGCGCGGCGCTCCTTGCCGGCGCTCGCCCCTATTTTGTCAATACCCTCGAAGCCAATGGTTACCGCATGGATCTCTCCGGCGTGCCGGACGATGTCTGGAAGCGGACGCAATTACTCTATGTCTGCTCGCCCGGCAATCCGACCGGGACCGTACTCACGCTGCGCGACTGGACCCACATCATTGAACTGTCGCATCTCCATGACTTCATCATCGCCTCGGACGAGTGCTATTCGGAAATCTATTTCAATGAAGCCGCGCCGCCGCCGGGGATCCTCGAAGCGGCGGCCCGGATGGGCCTGCGCGACTACAAGAACTGTTTGGCGTTTCATTCGCTGTCGAAACGCTCGAATCTCCCCGGCCTGCGGTCGGGTTTCGTGGCCGGGGACGCCGCGATTCTCGCGTCCTATTTCAACTACCGAACCTACCAGGGCTGCGCCTTGCCGCCACCGACGCAGGCGGCGAGCATCGTCGCCTGGAACGATGAAGCTCATGTCCGGCAAAACCGGGATTTATATCGCGAAAAATTCGATGCGGTGCTGACTGAACTGGGCGATGCGCTAGAGGTGCGCCGGCCGGACGCCAGCTTCTACCTCTGGCCGCGCACACCCATCGACGACGAGACGTTTACGCGGGAACTCTATCGCCGCGAGAATGTGCTGGTCCTGCCGGGAAGCTACCTGTCGCGCACGGTCGACGGAAAGAACCCAGGCGCCAATCGGGTGCGCGTGGCGCTGGTGGCGCCGGCCGCGGAGTGCATCGGGGCGGCGGAACGTATCCGTCGATACGTAGAATCGCTATAGTGATACCGAGAGAACACCATGAATAATTTAGAAAAAATAATAACGGACGCATACGACGACCGCGCGTCCATTTCTCCCAAGAAAGCACCCGCTAAGGTTAAGCGCGCCGTCCAGGAAGCGCTCGTGCTCCTCGATCGCGGCCAAGCGCGGGTCGCCGAAAAGCACGGGAACGAGTGGACCGTCAACCAATGGCTCAAGAAGGCCGTGCTCTTGTCGTTTCGCTTGAACGATAATTCCGTCGCTCGCGGCGGGTCCACTAACTACTGGGACAAGGTGCCTCAAAAATTCTCGGGGTATAAGCCGCAAGATTTTCGTAAAGGCGGTTTTCGCGTGGTGCCGCCGGCAACCGTCAGGCGCGGCGCCTATATCGCTCCGAATGTCGTACTCATGCCGTCGTACGTAAATATCGGCGCCTACGTCGACGAGGGTACGATGGTCGACACCTGGGCAACGGTCGGTTCCTGTGCCCAAATCGGCAAGAACGTGCACTTGTCCGGGGGTGTAGGCATCGGTGGCGTGCTCGAGCCCGTACAGGCGGGGCCAACGATCATCGAAGACGACTGTTTTATCGGCGCTCGCTCGGAAATCGTCGAAGGGGTCGTGGTCGAGACGGGCTCAGTCATCTCCATGGGCGTCTACATCGGCCAGAGCACGCGGATTTACAATCGCGCGACCGGTGAGATCAGCTATGGGCGTATCCCGGCCGGTTCCGTTGTGGTGTCCGGCAACCTCCCGAGCCCCGACGGAAAGTACAGTTTGTATTGCGCAGTGATCGTCAAGAAGGTCGACGCGCAGACGCGATCCAAAGTAGGTTTGAATGAGTTGCTGAGAGACATTTGATTGGAAACGGCAATAATACCTTTGCAAAATCCCTTGGGAGACTTCTGAATTGTCCGATTCGACTCTAGATCTCGCGAAGCAGTTAATCGCGCGTCGGTCCATTACCCCAAAGGACGAAGGCTGTCTCGACATCATCGCCGCACGTCTGGGCGCCGTCGGTTTCAAGAACGAGCGGCTTCGATTTGGCGACGTCGAAAATCTTTGGACCGAACGCGGCACCGGCGTGCCGCTGTTCGTTTTTGCCGGTCACACCGACGTCGTTCCCACCGGACCGCTCGATGCCTGGCATAGCGACCCGTTCACCCCCACCGTTCGCGACGGCCAGCTCTACGGCCGAGGCGCGGCTGACATGAAGAGCGCGATCGCGGCCTTCGTTACCGCGGTCGAAGACTTCGTCAAGGCGCGCCCCAAGCATCCGGGCCGCATCGCCCTGCTGCTCACGTCCGACGAGGAAGGCCCGGCCCTCGATGGGACGGCGAAGGTCGTCGAATGGCTCAAGGCTCGCGGACAGCGGATTCAGTACTGCCTGATCGGCGAGCCGACCTCGCTGAAGACGCTCGGCGACGTCATAAAGATCGGTCGCCGCGGCTCACTCAACGGGCGGCTGGTGGTTCACGGCGTCCAGGGGCACGTGGCCTATCCGCAGCACGCACGCAACCCGATCCACGTGCTTGCCCCGGCGTTGGCCGAATTGGCCGCAACCGAATGGGACCGAGGCAACGAAGATTTCCCGCCGACCGGCTTTCAAGCGTCGAATATCAGCGCGGGAACCGGTGCCGACAACGTTATTCCGGGGGAACTGCATATTAGTTTCAATTTCCGCTTCTCCACCGCCGTGACCGAAGAGGAGCTGCGCCGACGCACCGAAGCGATACTCAAACGCCATGGCGTCGACTTCACGGCGACCTGGGCATTGTCCGGCAAGCCGTTCCTTACCCGCGAGAGAACTCTGGCGAACGCCGCGCGACGGGCGGTGAAGGATACCCTAGGGGTTGACTCGACTTTGTCCACCGACGGCGGCACGTCGGACGGGCGATTTATCGCCCCGACCGGCGCCGAAGTGATCGAACTTGGCGCTATCGCGCGGAGCATCCACCAGATCGACGAGCACGTGCCGGTGGGCGATCCCGCGCGCTTGGCCGATGTCTATCGCAGAATCGTCGAAAATACTTTCGGTTTGTGATCATGGTCTTCGGCCAACAATCTAACATATACTAAAAGTGGAACTTGGACTGGCTGCTGGCCGCTTGCCGCTATACTTCGGAAAGGATTCCGGACTTTGTTATGCATAACCCCGCCTCGCCTTTCGGGCGCCCATCGAAGCTATCCGACCAGCCGCGTTCTTGTACCACCCGCTCTTGGTGTGCGGAGGCCTGGTGATCGTACCCAAACGACTCGCAATGACCGGGATATCGCATCCCGGTCAGGTTCGCGGCGAGAACGAAGATTGTTTCGTCGCCCAGCCGGACCTCGGGTTGGCGGTGCTCGCCGACGGCATGGGCGGGCACCAGGCCGGCGAGGTCGCGAGTCGCATGGCGGTCGATGTGATTGCGTCGCATTTTCGAACCCCGCCCGATACGGCGACGCCGCCCGACGGCAACACGATCGCGCGCGCCATTCAGTTGGCGAACACCGCGATTTACGACGCCGCCAACGCGCGCGCGGACTATCAGGGGATGGGGTCGACCGTGGTGGTTGCGCTTTTTAGCGGCGACCACCTCTACATCGGTCACGTCGGCGACTCCCGGGTGTACCGCCTGCGCAATCACGCGCTGGCGCAGTTGACCAAGGATCACTCCGTCGTGCAGGAGCTGGTAAACCGCGGTTTGTTCACCCCGGATGAGGCGCGTCAGTCGCTCGCGAAGAATCTGGTCACGCGCGCGCTCGGCACCGATGCCGTCATCGACGCCGAGATTACGGACACCATCGCGCACCCGGGAGACATTTTTCTGCTCTGTTCCGACGGACTGACCGACGTCGTGAGCGACCGACAGATCGGTGAAATCCTCGACACAACGAGCACCGCTATCGAAGCGGCGGCGGGTCGACTGGTCGAATGCGCCAACGCCCAAGGCGGACCGGACAATATCTCGGTCGTACTGGCGCACATTGGCGAATAGAAAAAGGCGGCGGCCGGTGGTGCGGAGTGTGAACAGATGGCGAAGATAATAATCAAATTGAACAACGAAGTCGTGGACCATATCGACCTTCGACAGGGCGACATGAAGGTCGGCCGTAAGCCCGGCTGCGAAATCGTGCTCGATAACTTGGCGGTCAGCGGCGAACACGCGAACATCTTTACCATCGGTGACGATTCCTTTATCCAGGATCTCGGAAGCACCAACGGAACCTTCATCAACAACAAGCGACTCGCCAAGCATCACCTGCGCAACGGCGACACCGTCGTCATCGGGCAGCATTCCCTGCTCTACCTGCAAGAGGCGGCGCGCCCGGCGGAACGCGGCAGCGACGAATTCGCCAAAACCGTGGTGATTAGCCCGATGGCGCCGACGACGACGCCCGTTACCAAACCGAACACCGCGCCGGCATCGACGCCCGTCAACGAAACGCCGGCGAAACTAAACGATCAATCGGCCGCGGCGCTGTTCGTGCTCGACGGCAGGTCGAGCGGCCGACGCATCGATATCACCAAATCCGTCACCAACCTCGGAAAAACCGGACGGCCCGCCGGCGTCATCGTGCGCCTTCCCGACGGCTACGCGCTGCGCGCCGCGGGCGATCAAAACGTTCCCCGCGTCAACGGACGGGCGGTCCCGGAACAGGGCGTGAAGCTGCGCAACGGCGACATTATCGAGGTCGCGGGGACCCGCTTGCAGTTCTATCTGAACTAGGGAGACTCTGATTTATATGACCATCTGTCGCAAAGACGCGAA
>DASWLD010000109.1:0-8670 GCA_036396275.1 Burkholderiales bacterium | reverse complement strand
ATCAGACGCGCATCGGCCTCGCGTTCGCTCAAGGCAAGATAGTTGTCGACTATCCGCGCGCGATATTCCGGTTGCCATTTGATGGCGAGCGGCGTATTGCCTTGAACCAGCGCCACCTTCAACGGCTCGCCTGCCGGTTTCGTCCACGTCATCAATCCAGCAAGCCATCCGACGCTCCACAGCGCGACAACGGCCGGCAGCGTCAACCGCCGCGCGAGACGCCGATCGACCCAGCCGGCGGCCAGCAACCCCGCGCTCGCCGCCGCCGCGAGGCTGACGCCGTAAACACCGGCGAGCTGGGCGAACCCAGCGAGCGGCGTATCGATCTGGCTGTAGCCGAGATTGAGCCAAGGGAATCCCGTCAAGAACCAACCGCGCGTCCATTCCGCCAACACCCAGAGCGCCGGCACCACCAATGCGAGCCGCCATCCCACCCCGAGCGCGTGGAAAAAAGCTTGCAGCCACCCGGCCGACGCCGGAAACGCCGCCAGCAACGCAGCGAACAGCACCACCGTCAATCCAGCCAGCGGGGTCGGCATATTGCCGTAGGTGTGCAGGCTTACGTACACCCACGACACGCCGACGGCAAACATTCCAAACCCGAACAAGAATCCGCGCCACGCGGCGCGTGCGCGGCTTGTGTCGTTCCACAGTACGAACAAAACGGCGGGCGCAAGAATGGCGATCGGGAATAGACCGAATGGTTCGAAGCCGAGCGGGGTTGCCGCTCCCGCGAGCAGCGCGATGAGGTCGGCGCGGGGTTTTTCGTGTTTTAGGAAACGGGGAATCAAATTTCTTTCACTCGACGACTAGTTAAAGTGTCTGTTCGCAGTGTTGTGTATGCTGTTGGGTCCCCGTATGGCGCGTGGCTGAGCATCGCAGGGCGTTGGGGTGAGCCCGTCAGGGGAGCGGGCTGGGATGCCCGCTCCCGATCTACAGCACAAGGAAGTGCTGTAGATCGGCGAGGGCCCCAACGCCGAGAAGCGCAAGACACGTTTGCGCCATCCGGGGTGTCCTTCTCTTTGGGTACTTTCGCTTGGACAAGCAAGAGAAAGTGCCCCGACCTGCGGTGCTGTACAGGGACGTACGAATTTCGCGGGAGGCAGGATGCCGCGAGCGATTCGGGAACCGCAAGTAGAACTTCATACATCGACCAACTCGCGCGTCAGCGCGAACAACTCTATCAAGAGGCGCGCGAATAAGCGCGCACCCTATTTACCCGGTTCCGCCGGCTCCACCTCACTCACCCTCGACACCTTCAACAGATGCACGCGCCGGCTGTCCGCCCGCAACACCTCGAACTGTAAACCATTGACAGTGACACGATCGCCGCGGCGCGGCAATCGCCCAAGCGTGGTCATGACGATGCCACCGACGGTGTCGACCTCCGCGGCGCTCAAGCGAACATTCAAGCGTTCGTTGAGTTCGCCGATCGGCGTCAACGCTTTGACCACGAACTCGCCGTTGTCGCGCGGCATGATCATGGTGTCTTCGTCGATGTCGTACTCGTCGGCGATTTCGCCGACAATTTGTTCAAGCACGTCCTCAATGGTCACGAGCCCGGCGACGCCACCGTATTCGTCGACGACGATCGCCATGTGATTGCGGTTCGCCTTGAAGTCGCGCAACAGCACGTTCAACCGTTTGCTCTCGGGCACGAACACGGCCGGGCGCAGCGTTTCGAGCAGCTTGAATTGCGCGCGGCGGCGCTTGTCGAGCTGAAAGTAGCGCAGCAATTCCTTGGCCAGCAAAATACCGACGACCTTGTCCTTGTCGCCGTCGACCACCGGGAAACGCGAGTGGCCCGATTCGATCACCATCGGCAGGTAGGCTTCCGGCGCCAGATTCTTGTCGACGACTTCCATTTGCGAGCGCGGCACCATGATCTCGCGAACTTTCATCTCCGAGACCTGCAACACGCCCTCGATCATGTCGAGCGATTCGCGGTCGATGAGATCGCGTTCCGCCGCCTCGCGCAGAACGTGCAACAGTTCGTCGCGCGTTGCCGGTTCGCCGAGCAACGCCTGCGTCAGGCGATCGAGCAGTGAACGGTGCGGGGCGGCCTCGTCGGCGCCGACGTGGTGGTCATCGGAAGATCGGCTCATCGGTTGTCGATAATAACCGGGACGGGGCCGGGCTGTCGTTACGAATAGGGATCGGAGAACCCAAGTCGCCGCAAAACCGCGGCTTCACGGCGTTCCATCAACGACGCCCCGGCACGGGTGTGGTGGTCATACCCGCGCAGATGCAATATCCCGTGCACCACCATGTGCGCCCAATGGGCCTTGACTTCTTTTCCGTGGTCGGTGGCTTCGCGGTTCACGACGGGGGCGCAGATGACCAAGTCTCCGAGCGTATCGACGCGAACGCCCGCGGGCGGCGCGAACGCAAACGCGAGCACGTTGGTTGGCGTGCGCCGACCGCGATAACGCGCGTTCAGGCGGGCGCTTTCGGCGCGGTTCACTACGCGCACGCCAAGGCTAACGCTCGGCCGACGCCAGTCGCCGAGCGCCGCACGCGCCCAGCGTCCGATCGCCGCACGAGACGGCGCCGACGCGCGCGACGCGTAATCGACACGCAGACGCAGCCTCATCGCGGCACGACATCGTCGACCTTACCGACGCGCTCGTGCGCCTCGTACGCTTCGACGATCTTCTGCACCAAGGCGTGTCGCACCACGTCCTGCGGGGTGAAATGCGTGAAGGAAATGCCGTCGACGTCGCGCAAGATTTCAATCGCCTGCTTGAGTCCCGAGCGCTGCGTGCGGCGCAGATCGATTTGAGTGATGTCGCCGGTGATGACCGCCGTGGTGCCAAACCCGATGCGGGTCAGGAACATCTTCATCTGGTCGGTGGTGGTGTTCTGCGCCTCGTCCAGAATAATGAACGCGTCGTTCAACGTTCGTCCGCGCATGTACGCGAGCGGCGCGATCTCGATGATGTTGCGTTCGAGCAGGCGCTGAACCTTTTCGAACCCGAACATCTCGTGCAGCGCGTCGTACAGCGGCCGCAAATAGGGATCGATCTTGTCTTCCAGCGCGCCGGGCAGGAATCCCAAGCGCTCGCCCGCTTCCACCACGGGCCGTACCAGCAGGATGCGTTGCACGCGATCGGTTTCGAGCGCCTCAACCGCGCACGCCACCGCGAGATAGGTCTTGCCGGTACCGGCCGGTCCGATACCGAAGTTGATATCGTGCGTGGCGATGTTTTGGACGTATTGTTGTTGGCGCGGACCGCGCGAACGCACGACCCGCTTCGGCGTACGCAACGTCGATTCCGACTCGTCCGAAGATTCGGCGGCACCCGACATTCCCGATTGTTGCAACGCGACGTCGACCGCCGCTTCGGTCAGCGGCTCGTGGCCGGCGGTGGCATCGTACAATGCTTTAACGATTCGCACGGCGTTACGCGCGCGCTCGGCGGACCCGGTCACGCGAAACCCATTGCCGCGATTCGCGATCTCGACGCCGAGATAGGATTCGATCCGGCGCAGATGCGCGTCATGGCGACCGCAGAGATCGGCCAAGCGGCGGTTATCCGCGGGGGTCAGACTAAATTCAACGCGCTTCGGTTTTGCGCTCAACGCGGGAGACGGCGGCGGTGCATGGGGGGAAGTAGAGCGTAACGGAAAAACCGAATCAAGCGGCGGCGATCGAATTGAAGATTTTCACCTACTTCCCCTCTCCCTTTGGGAGAGGGCAAAGGGTGAGGGGGTCGGTCAGTTCCGCGGCGATCAAGCTTCCCTCACCCCGTCCCTCTCCCAAGGGGGAGAGGGCGAGTAAGTTCGCTGATGCGTTCTTTCAATCTGCCCGCCCAGGGAATTCGCCAGGACCGCCGTAATTTCGACGTCGATCATTCGCCCGATCAGCCGCTTGTCGGCGGCGGCAAAATTCACCGCGTGGTTGCTCGACGTGCGCCCGCTCAGCTGCGATGCGTCGCGGCGCGCTTGGCGCTCAACCAGGATTCTTTGACGCGTCCCGACCAGCCGCTCGCGCGCGCGCGTCGCGCAGGCGGCGAGTTTGTCCTGCAAGTGCAACAAGCGTTGTTGTTTGACGTCCGCCGGCGTCGCGTCAGTCAACGCGGCGGCCGGCGTTCCCGGCCGTGCGCTGTACAGAAAACTGTAAGCGCCGTCGAATTCCACGTCGTCCACGAGCGCGAGGGTCGCTATGAAATCGTCCGCCGTTTCCCCGGGAAAACCAACGATGAAATCGCTCGTAAGCGAAACATCCGATCGCGCCGCGCGCAATTGCCGCACCATTTCCTTGTAGTCGGCAATGGTGTGTCCCCGCTTCATCAGCGCGAGAATTCGATCGGAACCGCTTTGCACCGGCAAGTGCAGATGCGCCGCGAGCTTTGGCACTTCGGCGAATGCAGCCACCAGGCGCTCGTCGAAATCGAGCGGGTGCGACGTGGTAAAACGGATTCGTTCGATGCCGTCGATCTCGGCAATGTAACGAATCAGCAGCGCCAGATCGCCGGTCCCACCGCCATGCATCGGCCCGCGGTAGGCATTGACGTTTTGTCCAAGCAGCGTCACTTCGCGCACGCCGCGTTCCGCCAAGCTCGCCGCTTCCGAGATAACGTCATCGAACGGACGCGAGAACTCCTCGCCGCGCGTATACGGCACCACACAAAACGTGCAGTACTTGCTGCAGCCCTCCATGATCGAGACGAAGGCGCAGGGTCCGCTCGCCGACGGTTCCGGAAGCCGGTCGAATTTCTCGATCTCCGGAAAGGCGATGTCGATGGCCGCGCGCTTCGATGCCGCGACCCGATCGAGCAACTGCGGCACGCGATGCAATGTTTGCGGGCCGAACACGACGTCGACAAATGGCGCGCGGGCGACGATCGCCTCGCCCTCCTGGCTGGCGACGCAGCCGCCGACGCCGATCATGACGCCCGGCCGCGCCTGCTTCAGCGGTCGCCACCGTCCGAGTTCGCTGAAAACCTTTTCCTGCGCCTTTTCGCGAATCGAGCAGGTGTTGAGCAGCAAAAGATCCGCCGCCTGAGGGTCTTGCGTGAGCGTGAAACCGTGCGATGTCGCGAGCAGATCCGCGACGCGGCGCGAATCGTAGACGTTCATCTGACAGCCTAGGGTCTTGATATAAAGCTTTCGGGGCACCGGCGACGATTGCTGAAGGACAAGAATCGCTAATTTACCGTTGCCGCCGCCGCACTTCCAGACCGATCGTCCCGAACGGAGCGACAAAAAGCATCGCCGCCAAGTTTGGCGGCGATGGCGGCTGGGAAATTCTCGTAGGGCGCGGAGATTTAGCGGGTCTGCTTCATCCGGCGTATCGCGAGCTCCATGCTGGAGCGAAGCCGGGCAATCGCGAGCGCCAGCTGGCCAAGCTCGTTGCGGCTTTTTTGCGATACGTTGGTTAAGTCGAGCTCGACCGGTTTCCCGAGCGAAATCATATGCGCATCGCGGGTGAGCTTGCGGATCGGTTTCGCCACGCCGAAATGCATGAATACATAAAGCATCACGAACGCCAACACGATCAACCCGATTTCAACCGGGCCGAGCACGCCGAACGACGCCGCAAGCAGCGGCTCCGCGGGCAAGGTAACGCTGACGATCCCGGCGACATCGCCAACCTTGTATCCATAACCCCGCTCGGTACCGTACTGCTCCGTGACATCCCGCGGAGCCGTCGCCGGATCGCCGTGGCAGGCGACACAAGACGCCGCATGCACGATCTTGCGCGCGTAGCGGTAGCGCCCGTTGATAATCTGGACATACTCGTCTTGCCCGCGGTTCTTAATCGCCGAGATCGCTTCCGCTTCCCAGGGATCCGGCTTGTTGGCGGGGTTCATCCAATTATCCGTGGTCAGACGGAACTTCGCACTGGCCGTCGATTTTGCGACCACTTCGGAAAACTCGCGCTGCGCCAGCGCCGGATTCTTTGAGTAGAAGCTAACCGGTTTCTGATTCGGGTCGTTGCCGGCCGAATCGCCAAACGACATCTGGCTCAGGAACTTCGTCTCGCTTTTATCCTTGACCCAGACACGACCGTATTGCGATACCCATTTTCCGAACGCGTCGACGTTGTCCGCCATGCCGCGCGCTTGGCGCTGCAACTCCGAGTAATACACGTGGCTTAGCACCAGGTAATACGCGCCGCCGATCGCGAGCAGCGCGACGACAAACAACACGGAAAACCGAAATATTAAGGAGGTGTTCTTAAGCATTGTCCCTAGCTCTTCGTTTTGCGCCGCGGCAACGGATTTTGCCGAAGCGCCGGAACTTAGCCCTTGGCGGCGCCGACGTGTATGCAGCGCGAGGCGAACCGCATGAACTCGCGGCGTTGGGCGTCGTCGCTAATGTGGCGCGCGAGCCGGGTGATGTACCGATGCAGGCCGCTCGGGCCGACGTGGCCTTCCTCGCGCCAACGGTCAAACTCCTCGGCGCCGAGCTCCGATGAGATGGGTCCGACATAGCGGCTAAAAACTTGGTCGATGTTGCCGCGCATGCGCATGACCAGCGGCAGCACGCGAGCCCTGCGTTTGTTCGGAACCTCGCTCTGAGAGTCCGTCACTCCCGACTTGTCTGTCGCTTCCATTGATCCCCCTTCATAGCCGATGCTCGCGATGGACTAACGCTTTCTCTCTCCCAATCAAACCTCTAGTTCACAAAACTTTGAGCGTCAATAACGGAAGGCTGTCGCCTTCGGTCCAACTGAATAACACCGGTACGGATCGCTCTACGCTCGGAACGAGCGATTGGATTCAGGGAGGATTAATGACGAGACGCCGCGGCCACCCCGCCGCGGACCTCGCGAGGGCCGCGGCGGGGTGGGTACTAAGTTTAGTGGCTATTCTTGCCGGTCAGGCGGGGGCCGATTCCGATAGCGAGCGCCACGACGGAAAGAGCCAATACGAACAGCGTGTTTTCGAGACGCACCACATCAGACGACGCCAAGAACGTAATTGTCGACGGCGCCGCCAGCCAAAGACCTATTTTTACCAAGGCTTGCCTCCTTTCATTCGCTTACAAGGGTGCACTTACGAACAACTAGCCTCCGTCCGAGTGCATTCAAGAAACGACCGATAGGAGGCGTCGGTGGAACGATGAAGCGAAATTCGCGCGCTGGCATTGCCAAGCCGAGCCTGCGGAACGCCCCGGCGAACCCGTCACCGGATTGGGCGGCTGGCCACCGATGCGGCGTTAATTCCGAGAGGCTTTGTACTAGGGAAGCTCTGAACAAGCACCCAAATCATGTCGACGACAAGACAGACGCACGTGTGTCGAATGGTCGAACTCAACCCGGTTCCCTGGCCCGATCTCACGCTCGATCGCAAGAAAGTCGCTGCCGATTGCCGCGAGCGTTCGCTGGTCGCTGCTTTTGGCGCCGTGTATCACGCGTTGTGCGACGCGCGCGGCAAGAAAACCTGGTTGTGCAAGAGTATGCAAAACACGCTGTTCCTGCCGCAAATCGAGGCGTACTACGCGGACGCCCAGTACATCTATCTCTACCGCGACGGACGCGACGTCGCGGTGTCGTTTCGAAAAGCCGTTGTCGGCGAAAAGCACTTCTATCACATCGCCAAGGAATGGGCCGACACGCAGCGACTGGTATTGGCGCATCGCACGATCGTTCCGCCCGAGCGTTTTATCGGCATCAGCTACGAGGAATTGACGGCGCGACCGGAGCCGACCATGCAGCGGTTGTGCGCGTTTCTCGGCGCGCAGTACCACCCGAGCATGCTCGAGTACCACACCTCCGATGAAGCCAAGCGCGCCGCCGATGCGAGCGCGCTTTGGGGCAACGTCGTGAAACCGATCATGACCGACAACACCCGCAAGTTCTTGCGCGAAGCCTCGCCCGAAGACATCAAGATCTTCGAATCCGTCGCGGGCGAGGTGCTCGATGCGCTCGGTTACGATCGCGTTTACGTTCGGCGCGGGGAAGAACGCAAATTCACCGCCACCGATTTACGTTTCTTTGACGTGGAGAACAAGCGGTTCAAGGAGGAAGTGCTGCGCGGCGTCGACCAGGAGGACTTGAAACGCCGTGACCGCCAAGCGACGCTAATCGCGGAGATCCGCGGCCGGCAGTCGGGCTCCGCGGCCACGGCGCGGGCCTAACGCGAAAACTCGCCGCACCTGTGTCAGCGCGACCTGATCCGCCCTGGGGAAGATCGAGACGGAACGGGAGCAGTGTCCCGACCCTAGTACGTCTCGACGTGTAAACGACCCTTCGTCAGCAAGTCTGCGTGCAAGGTGTTCCAGTCCATTCCTTGCTTGGCGCACACTTCGCGAAAAGCCTCGGTGACGCCGTCTTCCATACCCTTCAGGCCGCAGACGTAAATAAAACAATTGTCGTCCCGCAATAGGGGCGCCACGTCGTCGGCGCGCGCCCGAATCAAATCCTGCACATAGGTCTTGGGCTTACCCGGCTCACGGGAAAACGCGAAGTTGACGTCGATGAACTCGCGCGGCAACTTTGTGAGGGGGCCGAAATACGGCAGCTCGCCGGGCCGCCGGGCGCCGAAGAACAACATCAGTTTTCCGCCATCCTTCGATGCTTGTCGGCGGCGGCGTTCCGTCATGGCACGCATCGGCGCCGAGCCGGTGCCGGTACAAATCATGAACAGACTCGAGCCCGGGTGATTCGGCATCAGGAACGTGGATCCGTAGGGACCGACGACCCGCACCTGGTCGCCCTTC
>DASWLD010000108.1:0-45212 GCA_036396275.1 Burkholderiales bacterium | reverse complement strand
CGATCCATCTCATGGCGGCGCTGCTCGATCAGGAGGGCGGCACCACGCGGCCGCTGCTCGCACAGTGCGACGTCAACATCAACGCGCTGCGCTCGAAGCTGAGCCAGGCGCTCGACCGTCTGCCGACCGTGAGCGGCGCGGGCGGCGAGGTGCACGTCTCGAACGATCTTGGGAAACTGCTCAATCTCACCGACAAGTACGCGCAAAAGCGCGGCGATCAATACATTGCGAGCGAGCTGTTTTTGCTCGCGGCGCTGGAAGACAAAGGTGCGCTCGGGCAATTGCTGAGCGAGGCCGGGGCGTCCAAGAACGGTCTGGAGAAGGCGATCGAGGATTTGCGCGGCGGTCAGAATGTCGGCGACGCCAATGCCGAAGACGCGCGCCAGGCGCTCGCCAAGTACACCATCGACGTCACCGAGCGCGCCGAGCAAGGCAAGCTCGATCCCGTGATTGGGCGCGATGAAGAGATTCGGCGTGTCGTACAAATACTGCAACGGCGCACCAAGAACAATCCGGTGCTGATCGGCGAGCCGGGCGTGGGGAAGACCGCGATCGTCGAAGGTTTGGCGCAGCGCATCATCAACGGCGAGGTGCCGGAAGGACTGAAGAACAAACGGTTGCTGTCGCTCGACATGGCGGCGCTCGTGGCCGGCGCGAAATACCGCGGCGAGTTCGAGGAGCGGCTGAAAGCCGTGCTAAACGACATCGCCAAGCAGCAAGGCAACGTTATTTTGTTCGTCGACGAGCTGCACACCATCGTCGGCGCCGGCAAGGCCGAAGGCGCGATCGACGCCGGCAACATGTTGAAACCGGCGCTCGCGCGCGGCGAGCTGCACGCGATCGGCGCGACCACGCTCGATGAGTACCGCAAGTACATCGAAAAGGACGCGGCGCTCGAACGCCGCTTTCAGCGAGTCGTGGTCGATGAGCCGAACGTCGAGGACACCATCGCGATCTTGCGCGGGCTCAAGGAAAAATACGAAGTGCATCATGGCGTCGATATCACCGACCCCGCCATCGTCGCCGCGGCGACGCTGTCGCATCGCTATATCACCGATCGCCAGTTGCCGGACAAGGCCATCGATCTGATCGATGAGGCGGCGTCGCGTATTCGAATGGAGATCGATTCGAAGCCCGAATCGATGGACCGGCTGGATCGGCGCCTGATCCAGCTCAAGATCGAGCGCGAAGCGTTGAAGAAGGAACCCGACGAGGCCTCGAAAAAGCGCCTGGCCGCCCTCGAAGGCGAAATCAAGAAAGTCGAAAAGGAATACGCCAACCTCGAAGAAATATGGAAGGCGGAGAAATCGCAGGTCGCGGGCGCCCAGCATATTAAGGAAGCGCTCGAGCGTGCGCGCTCCGAACTCGAAACCGCGCGCCGCGCCGGTGACCTATCGCGGATGGCCGAGCTGCAATACGGCCGCATTCCGGAGTTGGAAAAACAATTGGCCGCGGCCGGTAAGCTTGAAGCGAAAGGAACGGAGCCGAAGCTCTTGCGCAATTCGGTGACGGAAAATGAAATCGCCGAAGTGGTGTCGCGCTGGACCGGCATTCCGGTTTCCAAAATGATGGAAGGCGAACGCGAAAAACTGCTGCGCATGGAAGACGAGTTGCACCGACGCGTAGTCGGTCAAGACGAAGCGATCAAGGCCGTGTCGAACGCGATTCGCCGTTCGCGCGCGGGTTTGTCCGATCCGCGACGGCCGTACGGCTCGTTTCTGTTCCTCGGCCCGACCGGCGTCGGCAAAACCGAGCTGACCAAGGCGCTCGCGATGTTTTTGTTCGACACCGACGAGGCGATGGTGCGCCTCGATATGTCCGAGTTCATGGAGAAGCATTCGGTCGCGCGCCTGATTGGCGCGCCGCCGGGGTATGTGGGCTACGAAGAAGGCGGCTATCTCACCGAAGCGGTGCGGCGCAAACCGTACTCGGTCATTCTGTTGGATGAAGTCGAGAAGGCGCATCCGGACGTGTTCAACGTGCTGCTGCAAGTGCTCGACGACGGCCGCCTGACCGATGGGCAGGGCCGCACCGTCGATTTCCGCAACACCGTCATCGTCATGACGTCCAATCTCGGTTCGACCGTGATTCAGGAGCTGATGGCGGGCGATGTGCGGGGAAGCACGGGCGAGGAGAACTATCAGAAGATGAAGGACGCGGTGATGCAAATCGTCGCGCAGCATTTCCGGCCGGAGTTCGTCAACCGCATCGACGATATCGTCGTGTTCCATCCGCTCGGACGCGAGCAGCTGCATCGTATTGCCGTGCTGCAAGTTCAGTACTTGCGCGACCGCCTGAAAAGCCGCGACATGGATTTGGAACTGTCCGCGAGCGCGCTCGATCGCTTGGCGCAAGCCGGTTTCGACCCGGTCTTCGGCGCGCGACCGCTCAAGCGGGCGATTCAGCAGTCCATCGAGAATCCGTTGGCCCATGAAATCCTCGCCGGGAAGTTCGGGCCGAAGGATGTTATTCTTGTCGACGCTGCGGCCGATCGCCTGGTCTTCAAGAAGAAGGTATCGACTCGGAAGGCGAGCGCCGCCTAAGCCCCGGAAACTTTTCGTGGTTTCGTTGATCCATGGTGGTACCGAGACTGTCTGCAGGAGTTACCGAGAAAATGAATACTGATCGTCGTTCGTTCCGCGTGGGATTGATCGCGGGCCTGTTCTTGTTCGCCGGCGCTATCGTCGGCGTCGTCATGAGTTCCCGTTTGAGCTGGATGCCGGTGGCGGGGAGTGCTGAATCGACGACCGCACGCGCGCCGATGGTCGCCGCGGGTCCGAACAAGACCTTCGTGCCGGTGGTCAAGGCGGTAACGCCGGCGGTGGTGAACATCTCGACCACGCGCGTCGTGAAATCGCGCGGCGGCGATGCCTCGCCGCTCATGGACGACCCGTTTTTCCGCCAGTTCTTCGGCGAGGAATTCTTCCGGCGGTTTCAAATTCCACGCGAGCGCCGCGAAAACAGTCTCGGCAGCGGCGTTATCGTATCGCCGGACGGTTACATCGTCACCAACAACCACGTCATCTCGAAAGCCGACGAGATCAAGGTGTTGATGAACGACAAGCGCGAGTTCGTCGGCAAGGTGGTCGGTATCGATCCAAAAACGGACCTCGCGGTGGTGAAGATCGACGCAAGAGATTTACCGAATGTTCCCTGGGGCGATTCGGACAAACTGGAGGTCGGCGAGTACGTACTTGCCGTCGGCAATCCGTTTGCGCTGAGTTCCACCGTCACCATGGGCATCGTCAGCGCGGTCGGGCGCGCGAACGTCGGCATCGCCGATTACGAGGACTTCATTCAGACGGATGCCGCCATCAACCCCGGCAACTCCGGCGGTGCGTTGGTAAACGCGCAGGGGGAGCTGGTCGGGATCAACACCGCGATTTTTTCGCGCAGCGGCGGCTCCATGGGCATCGGTTTCGCCGTGCCGGCGAACATGGTGCATCGGGTGATGGACAGTCTGATCAAGAGCGGCAAAGTGACGCGCGGTTGGCTCGGTGTATCGATTCAAGACGTGACGAAGGATTTGGCGAAACAGTTCGGGCTCGGCGACGCGAACGGTGCATTGGTGAGCGAAGTCTTGGCGGACAGTCCGGCGGCGTCCGCGGGATTGAAGTCGGGCGACGTGATCGTCGGCTTCGACGGCAAACCCGTGGCGAGTCCGACGGTCCTGCGTAACGTCGTCGCGGAGACGGCGGTCGGCAGAACCGTCAAGGTCGATGTGCTGCGCGATAAGAAGCGTCGCAGCTTTAACGTCAGGATCGTCGAGCAACCGAAGGAGATCGCGCAGGCGGGCACGGACGACGAGACGCCGGGCTCGCCGACCGGCGGCGAGACGGCGTTGTCGGGACTCGAAGCGCGCAACCTCACGCCCGATATCGCGCAACAGCTCGGACTTCCGGCGACGGTCGCGGGCGTGGTCATCACCGGTGTTTCCCCGGACAGCGCCGCGGCCGACGCCGGCGTGCAACCCGGCGACGTTGTATTGGAAGTCAACCGGAAAGTGGTGCGTTCGGTAACCGATTTGAAGCGTATCAATGGCAATCTCTCCAAGAGCGAGAGCGTGCTGCTGCTGATCAACCGTCGCGGTGGCAAATTATTTCTCGCGATCAAACCTTCGTAGGATGAGCGACGCGACGGGGTCCGTTCGGCCCCGTTGCCGACTGACCGCACGCCGGCGGCGGTTCTAAGCCATGCCGAATGCGAGCCGACTGCGCCTCAAAGTCATTCCGAAAGCCGCACGCGACGGCATCGCCGGTTGGATCGGCGATTCCCTCAAGATCCGGGTAACGGCAGCCCCCGAGCGCGGCAAGGCCAACAGCGCGGTGATTGCGCTCCTGGCATCGACACTCGGCGTGCCGCGCGGGCGGATAGCGCTATTGGCCGGCGAAACCAAGGCGCATAAAGTGGTCGAGATCCAAGGGTTCTCGGAACCCGAGCTGCGCATGCGTTTGGCCGGCGCCCCACGGAAGTCCGGGCGGAAACGCTGAGCCGGCGCGCCCGCGCCATCGGCTTGCCGAACCGTCGACAAACGTCTTTGCACCGGAGGCGATGTTGGGTTATTTTTGCGTCGTTGCGGGCAGCCACGGCGAGCGGTCGCCAAGCGGGCGCGGGCCGCGCCACTAGGAAAGGGTGATGGAACTAGAAGCGATAAAAAAAGCCTACCGCCGGTACGCGCGGCTTTACGATCTCTACTTCGGCGCGCTGTTTCAGCCGGGTCGCAAGGCGGTGATCGAGCGCATGCGCTGCCGACCCGGACAGCGCGTACTCGAGGTCGGCGTCGGCACCGGATTGTCGTTGCCGCTTTATCCCGCGGGCGTACACGTGACCGGCATCGACATTTCGCCGGAGATGTTACAGCGGGCCCAAGCGCGCCTGGCGCGCGAAGGTCGGCCCGGCGATATCGAACTGCACGTGATGGACGCGGAACGGATGTCGTTCCCTTCGGACAATTTCGACAAGGTGGTCGCGATGTACGTGGTGTCGGTGGTGCCGCATCCGCAGCGCCTGGTCGACGAGATGCGCCGCGTGTGCAAGCCGAGCGGCGAGATCTTCATCGTGAATCATTTTCATAGCCCCAACCCGATCGTCGGCGGCGTGGAGAGCTTGTTGGCGCCGTTGTCGCGGTTGGTCGGGTTTCATCCGGATTTTTGCCTGGACACATTCGTGCGCGACACCAATCTCGAGGTCGTCGACAAGCAGCCGGTCAATCTTTTCGGCTACTGGAATTTGTTGCGCGCGCTGAACAACAAGGAGCGTCTCGGTCCGGTGGTGCTCGACGCGACGGCCTGATCCGTTGGTCGCTCGATCGTAAGCTACCGCAATTTCGCAATCCAGACTTCGATCGCTTCCCGCACTTGATCCGGCGTTTCCGTGAGCGGCCAATGATAGGCATCGAGCGTCACGCGCTCGGTATTCGGCGACGCGTCGAGCAGCCGCTCCGTAGCCGCCGGATCGGTATAGGTGACCCCCCGCGACAGCAGCACCAGTATCGGCGCCGCGATGCTCGCGGGATGCGGTAGCGGGCGCATCATCTCGCTGAGTTCTTGCACGTAGCTGGCAACCGGAAAGAACTTGATGTCGGCCCACGCCGAGGAATACCGGCGCACGAACTCCTCGGCGTTGCCGCAAGCCAGCAGCTCGGCGCGAACCCGCTCATCGAGCGCACGCAAATCCCGTTGCGGCAGCTTGCCCCGGTGCAATCCGAGCGCGTTGGCGAATCGAATCGAGGCCGCGACCAGCGCCACCAGCGGCCGCAGCCGCACCTGCCAGCGTTTGCGTCCGCGCAGCGCCTGTTGAAAGACGGGATCGATAAGCACCAATCCGTGCACGCGCGTCGGATGGCGCACTGCGAACCGCAGCGCGAGGTGCGCGCCAAGACTGTGGCCGATCAGTAGCGCGCGGTCGTAGCCTTCGGCGTTCAGCAGATTCGCCAAATCATCGCTCCAGATTTTCATGCCCACGGAGCCGCGAACCATTGATTCGCCATGACCGCGGAGGTCGAGACACAGGATGTCCCAATCGCGCTTCAACACCGTGCGCTCGATAAACTCCGACCAGCGCGTGCGGTTGCTGGCCATGCCGTGGAGCAGGACAATCACGCCGCGCGGCCGCGCCGCCCGCGACAAGCCGTAACGTAGGACCGCACCGTCCGGCATCATCTGCGTCTTGGCGATTTCCATGAATGGGTGGGCGTACCGAAGTGACGATTCAAATAAGTCGGCGCTTTTCTTCGTCGAGGTTTACCGCCGGGCGGCGATTAGGCGCGCACGTCGCGAGGCCCACGGTGATAGAATCCCTGTCGCGCAAGGCCGATCATGGTACCGACCGACCTGCCTTCTCGCCAGCATTCAGACCGGCATCGCATGCACGCACTTCCCATCGTCGAAACGCTCCCCGAGTTATGTACGCGCCTCGGTGCAAACGCCGTCGTTGTGCTGCAAGCGCCACCCGGTGCCGGCAAGACCACGGCGGTGCCGCCGGCGCTGCTCGATGCGCCCTGGCTGGCCGGCCGGCGCATTCTGCTGCTCGAGCCGCGGCGCTTGGCGGCGCGCGCGGCGGCGGCGCGCATGGCCGAGGGGTTCTCCGAGCCGGTCGGCGCCACGGTCGGCTACCGGATTCGTTTCGAGTCGAAGGTGTCCGCCCGCACGCGCATCGAAGTCGTCACCGAGGGAATTCTAACCCGGCGGCTGCAATCCGATGCGGCGCTCGAAAACGTCGGCTTGGTGATCTTCGATGAATTCCACGAACGCCATTTGCAGACCGATCTGGGTTTGGCGCTCGCGCTCGATAGCCAGCGCGTTTTGCGGCCGGATCTGAAGATTCTGATCATGTCGGCGACGCTCGACGGAGCGGGGATCGCGAAGCTATTGAACGCGCCGCTGGTGGTCGGTACCGGTCGTGCGTTTCCGGTCGCGCTTCGCTATGTCGCGGCGGTCGCCGATTCGTCGATCGCCGATCGCGTGGTACTCGTGGTGCGCCAAGCACTCGCGGCGGCGGAATCGGGGGATATCCTCGTGTTCCTGCCCGGCGCCGGGGAGATTCGGCGCGCGCAGTCGCTGCTCGCGGATCTCGGCGCCGACGTCGACGTCGATCCGCTGTATGGCGACCTTTCGTGGGAGCAGCAAGATCGGGCGCTGCGGCCGGCGGCAAGACGCAAAGTTATCTTGGCGACGCCGATCGCGGAAACGAGTTTAACCATCGAAGGCGTGCGGGTCGTGATCGATTCCGGTTACGCGCGCGCGCCGCAATTCGATCCGGCGACGGGACTTACGCGTCTTGTGACGACGCGCATCGCGCGTGCGTCGGCGGATCAGCGCGCCGGTCGCGCCGGACGGCTCGGTCCCGGAACCTGCCATCGACTCTGGTCGGAGAGCACGCATCGCGGTTTGTTGGCGCAACCCCTGGCGGAAATCAAGACCGCCGACCTTTCCGGTCTTGCGCTCGAGCTGGCGCTGTGGGGCGTGAAAGATGCATCGACGTTGACGTGGGTCGATCCGCCGCCGTCGGCGAGCTTGGCGCAAGCCCAAGATCTGCTGCGCGATCTAGGCGCGCTCGACGCCGATGGCGCGATCACGCCGCTCGGTCGCGACATGGCGCGACTGCCGCTGCACCCGCGGCTCGCGCATCTCGTGTTGATCGCCGCGGCACGCGGTGCGCCGCAACTCGGCTGCGATATCGCGGCGATTCTCAGCGAGCGCGACTTGTTTCCGGGTGGGGCGCGTTACACGGTGGATCTCGGCGAACGCCTGGATGCGCTGGTGGCTTATCGCGGCGGCGGCCGTGACGGCGCGCGCAAGTTCGGCGCCGATCCCGCGGCGTGCGCGCGCGTCGATCAGGCGGCGCGCCAGTGGCGGCGCCTGATACCGGAGCCGCCAACGTCGGCTTCGCCGCCGACGGACGCCGGCACGTTACTCGCGGCCGCGTATCCCGATCGTGTCGCGGCGCAGCGTCGGGCGAACGGAACGAACTATCTCATGGCCAACGGCCGCGGCGTTCGATTGCCGGACTACGAAACGCGGTTGCGTTCGCCGTACGTGGTCGCGGCGCATGTGGACGCCGGCGCCGGAGAAGGTGTGATTCACCTCGCCGCGGCGATCGGTGTCGAGGCGATACGCGATGCGATCGGTCCGAGAATTGAAACGCACGACGTCGTACGCTGGGACGAGGCCAGCGCCGCCGTCATCGCGCGTCGGGAGGAGCGGTTAGGCAAGTTGGTACTCGCGACGTCGACGCCGGCGGATGTTTCGAGCGATGCCATCGCCGTTGCGATGCTGGACGGCATTCGCGCCATGGGTATCGAGTCGCTGCCGTGGACGAGCGAGGCGCGATCTTGGCAAGCCCGAGTGCTATCGCTGCGCGCGTGGTGCCCGGAACAAGAGTGGCCGGACGTGTCCGACCTCGCGCTGCTCGCGACACTCGAAACTTGGCTCGCGCCCTATCTTGACGGCTGCAGCCGGCGCGATCATCTCGCGCGCCTCGATCTGCCGGCGATATTGCGCGCGCGTTTGGATCGGGAGCAGACGCGTCGCTTGGAAGAAGGCGCACCGTCGCACCTCACCGTTGCGAGCGGCTCGCGGGTGGCGCTTTCGTATCGTCCCGGCGAAGCGCCGGTGCTCGCGGTGAAGTTGCAGGAGATGTTCGGCGCGACCGACACGCCGCGCGTTGCGTTCGGGCGCGTTGCGGTGATGTTGCATTTGCTCTCACCGGCGCGCCGGCCGGTGCAGGTGACGCAAGATCTGCGCGGATTTTGGAGCCGCACCTATGCCGAGGTGCGCAAGGAATTGAAGGGGCGCTATCCGAAACATCCCTGGCCGGACGATCCGATGCAGGCGGAGCCGACGGCGCGAGCGACGAGGAAGCGGCGGGATGGAGGGCGGTGAGGCGGAGCGCGCTGCGCATTACATCGACACTTCACGATCCAATAAACGCTCGGCCGAAGATCGATCCGCGCGAATTGCCTTCTCCAAATGCGCGCGCAAGAATTCCGGTACGCGCTCCTCGAGATAATAACGCGGGCGCCACGGCCACCGGCCGCCGACGAATCCAACATGGCCGCCGTGCGGATAAACTTCGAGACGCGTGCACGCGGAGAGTTCGTGCGGTTCCGGAATTACGTCCGGCGTCATGAACGGGTCGTCGCGCGCCTGAATCATTAATGTCGGTACGCGAATGTCCCGCAAGTATTGCCGCGAACTGCTTTCCGCGTAGTAGTGTGTCGCGTCGCGAAAGCCGTGCAACGGCGCGGTGACGTGATTATCGAAATCGCGGATAGTCTTGAGCATCGACAAGTGTTCGATCGCCAGTGGCACGGAAACGCGACGTCGTTTCGCCTTGAGTCCGCGACACAGTGCCAACAATAAGTCCCACTGATACAAACGCGCGAAACCGGTGTCGAGACGGTCGGCCGCGCGATTCAAAAGAAACGGAACGGATACGGCGACGGCCGCGGTCAACGGATTCGCGGCGCCGGTTTCGCCGAGCCATTTCAGCAGAACGTTGCCGCCGAGCGACACGCCGACCGCCGCCAGGGGCGCGCGCGGGTGGCGCTGTTGAAGTCGCCGGGCGACATGGGCGACATCGCCCGTGTCGCCCGAGTGGTAACCGCGCACGAGCCGATTCGGTTCGCCGCTGCAACCGCGAAAGTGCATGACGGCGACACGCCAGCCGGCGCGCTCGAAGCTGCGCCCGAGCCCACGCGCATAATGCGAGCGCGACGATCCCTGCAGGCCGTGTAGCAACAGCACGATCGGCCCGTCGTTGTTCAGGCTCCAATCGATATCGATGAAGTCACCATCGGGAAGTTCAATCCGCTCGCGGCGCAGCCGCAGCCGCGGACGCGGGCGCAGCCGGTTCGGGAAAATCGTCTGGATGTGGGGGTTGCGGCACCACCACGCGGCTTCGAATGGTGCGGTCATGGACGGCGCGCTCCGCGCGGTCGACAAGGCGTTCGAGTCGGTACGTACGGATTGGAAAACAATGCACCCATTATCGGCGCATTATTTCACACTCCCGAGTCGTTCCTTAAGTGAATTGAGCGTCAGCGCGAGATCGAGTTCGAGTTGCTGGTCGCACAGTTCGACCAAGGGCAGCACGCGCGTCAGGAGATCGGGCAGGTAAGGCAGGAGTTTGCCGCCGTCGCCGCCGTTGATGAGCTTGAGCGCGGTTTCCAAATCCGGCTGCTCGAACACGGCTTCTTCCGGCGCCGGGACTTCGTCCTCGTAGCCGAGGCCCAGTTGATTGCCCCCCGCGGCCTTGGCCAGCGTCAGTTTTTGCTCGGCGCGTGCCATCAGGTTGTCGATCGTATCGACGCGATCGCTGTTGAGCGTCGCGAGCCCGAGGCTGATGCTCAACGGTATCGGCGTTCCGTTGTGGTTGAACGGCGCGTTGGCAACCGCATTGCGCAAGCGTTCGGCCAGCGTCGTCGCCTCGCGCCGGTCCGAGGACGGCGCGAGAATCGCGAACTCACCGCCGCGAATGCGCGCCGGCGTGTCTTCGACACGGCTGTTCGCGCGCATCAGACCGGCGAGCCAGATGAAGATCCGATCGCACACCTCGTCGCCGTGGCGTTTGTAGATATCGCGAAAGTTGTCGAATTCGAGTCGGATAAGGGCCAGGTCCTGGCCGTGGCGCTTCGCGAAAGCCAGGTCTTGCGTGGCGCGCTGCACGAAGTAACGCCGGCTGTGCAGCTCGGTCAGCGGATCCACGGCGGTTTGTTCTTCGAGCGACTTCGAGGTTTCGCTCAGCTTGCGCGTCGTTTGGTCGAGCCGTGCATGCGCGCGGGCGCGCGCCAGCAGCTGCACGCCGTCGATCGGCTTGATGATGAAATCGGTGGCGCCGCAGGCGAATGCGCGCTCGCGCGTTTGATCGTCCTGCGCGCCGGTGATCACGATGATCGGGAGATCGCGCAGACGCTGCTCGTCCGAGGCGCGAATGCGGCAGATGAGCGAGTAGCCGTCGAGTTTCGGCATCTCGACGTCGGAGATGGCGACTTGCACTCGCGAATCGCTAATCAGCCGTTCCCAGCCGATTTCGCCGTCTTCGGCCTCGACCAGTGTGAACTCGGGGGAAAGAATCTTGCCGATGGCGCGACGGATGACGCGCGAATCGTCGATGACGAGCACGATCGGTTTTTCCGCGGCCGGGCCGCGGGGCTCGGCCGGCGGCGCGATGGGTTTGGCCGGCTGCTGCATGTGCGATTCGTCAGTTGGGTCCGTTCCTACCAACGATAGTCCACGGTTTGAGCACTATCCAAGCAAGATCCAAGCCACGAGCGCCCGGTTCGGCGGGAGAAGGGCGACGGAACGGTTAGAGGTATGCCAATACGAAGAAAAATCCCACAAGCAGCGCCGTGAAAATGACCGTCAATAAGTTGAAATAGCGGTCGATGAATCCCTTGATCGCGGCGCCATAGAGGTAGATCAGCCCGGCAACCAGGAAAAATCGAGCACCGCGACTGATTATCGACGCCAATGTAAAGCGCACCGGGTCCATGTCGAAGGCGCCCGCCGCAATCGTGAACACTTTGTAGGGAATGGGTGTGAAGCCGGCGACGCCGACGGCCCAGACGTCGTACTGCAAGTACAGCTCCCGAATGCGGTCGAATTGCGCGTGCAGATGGTAAAAATCAAGGATCCGCTGCCCGACGCTCGCCATCAATCCGTGACCGATCGCATAACCCGCCAATCCGCCGAGCACCGAACCCACCGTCGCGATCGCGGCGAACCGAAACGCGCGCTTGGGCAGTCCGAGCGCGATGGCGATCAGCAGTACGTCCGGCGGGATAGGAAAGAACGACGCTTCCGCGAAGGCGAGCGCGAACAGCGCGGTTTGCGCATGCGTGTGATGCGCCCACGACAACACCCAGTCGTACAGGCTTCGCAGAGGACGAAAGATCATCGCCGCGTTCGTTACCAGTAGTACGCGCCGACCGCCAGGCCGAAAACGATGCGGTACCAGGCAAACGGACGGAACGTGTGACGCCCGACGTACACCAGGAAGGTGCGCACCACGATCACGGCGGTGATGAACGCGACGCCAAACCCGATGGCGAACGGCGCGATGTCCGCGACACTCAAGAGTTCGGCGCTCTGGTAAAGGTCGAAAAACGTCGCGGCAAACATGATCGGAATAGCGAGGAAGAACGAAAATTCGGTCGCCGTGGTGCGCGACAAACCGGCGAGCAGGCCGCCGATGATGGTGGCGCCGGCGCGCGACACGCCGGGGAACAGCGAGAACATCTGGGCGATGCCGACTTTCAGCGCATCCAGATAGCTCATGTTGTCGATGTCGTGCACGCGCGCGTTGTGATGGCGATACCAGCGTTCGACTAGGAGGATGACTGCGCCGCCGACCACGAGCGCCCCGGCGACGGTCAACGGATTGAACAGGTATGCCTTGATGTATCCGTGCGTGAGCAGTCCGAGAATCGCGGCCGGCAGAAAAGCGATAAACAGCCGCGCCAGAAACTGAAACTCGCGCGGGCGCAGCGCGTGCGCGGCGAGTTCCAAAACGCGCGCACGATAGTGCCAGAGGACGCCGAAGATCGCACCGAGCTGAATAAAGATCTCGAACGTGTTTGCGCGCTCGCCGGTATATTCGAGGACGTCGCCGACGATGATGAGGTGACCGGTGGAGGACACCGGGAGAAATTCGGTCAGACCTTCGACGATCCCGAGTATGACGATTTTTATCAGCAGTATTATTTCCATAGGATTTCTATCCGCCGATGAACGCAGATCAATTGATCTGCGGACTCACTAATTCAGTTTAAGGTAAACCCCCGGCTCTGCCCGGGGACTCACCGAGGTTTGACCCCCGCCTTCGCGGGGGCAGGCTCTAGGCGGCGCTCGCTACAAATATATTTCCCTCCCCCTGGAAGGGGGAGGGCGAGGGTGGGGTGCAGCGTTAACGGTGTGCACGGACCGCAACGTCTCACCTCCATCCCAACCTTCCCCCATCAAGGGGGAAGGAGAAAAAATCCACCGTCTTCAGGCGGCTCACGGTGTTACTGGCGCCTTTGAGGCGCTCACCCAATATGCCCCCGGCTTTGCCGGCGGCCATTTAACTGGCAAAACTCAGTGGTCTGCCGAAGACGCCGTCGCGTATGTGATCGCGGTCGAATACGACGCGCCCCCCGACAATGGTATAGACGGGCCAGCCGGTGAGTTCCCGTCCCGCATACGGGGACCAGCGCACCCGGGTGTACAACTCTTCATTTCGCACCGGGCGATACGTGTTCAGATCGACCAATACCAGATCGGCATCGTAACCCGGCAGCAGTCGGCCCTTGTTCGCGATGCCGTAAGCGGCCGCCGGACCGCGGCACATCCATTTCTGTATTTCCGCGAGCGTGCAGCCGCCGGCGCGCATTTGCGTGAGCATCAGCGGCAGCGACGTTTCCACGCCCGGCATACCGGCGGGCGATTTCGGATAGGGCGCCTGCTTTTCGGCGAGCGTATGCGGCGCGTGATCGGTGGCGATAAAATCGACGATGCCGTCGTGCAACCCCTGCCACAGCGCCGCGTTATCGCGAGCGTCCCTTATCGGCGGGTTCATCTGTACCAGCGTGCCAAGGCGCGCGTAGTCGTCGACGTTCAACAGCAAATGATTCGGTATGACTTCGGCCGTGACCCAGGCCGGCTTCTCGCGCCGCAGCAACTCGACCTCTTCATGCGTTGACATGTGCAGGATATGCAGTCGGCGGCGATACTTCTTGGAAAGCGCCAAGGCACGTTTGGTGGCGAGCAGCGCGCATTCGTTGTCGCGAATGTCGGAATGTGCGGCCGGGTCTTGGCGATCGGCGTATTGCCGCCGGCGCGCGCGAATGCGCGCTTCGTCCTCGGCGTGAACCGCGATGAGTCGCGTGCCGTTGGCGAAGATGCGTTCCAGGTCCTCGTCGCGATCGACCAGCAAGCTCCCGGTGCTCGAACCCATGAAGATCTTTATGCCGCAGACGGGCGCGGCCGTGTTGATCGCGTCGAGATTGTCGGCGGTCGCGCCGATGAAGAAGCCGTAGTTAACGACGCACTTCGACGCCGCGCGGGTGAGTTTGTCGTCGAGCGCGGCCTGACTCACCGTCGGCGGATCGGTGTTCGGCATTTCGAGAAAGCTGGTGACGCCGCCCCGGGCCGCGGCGCGCGAGCCGCTATCGAGTCCTTCCTGGTATTCCTTACCGGGTTCGCGGAAGTGAACTTGCGGGTCGATGACGCCGGGCAACAGCAACAAACCGTCGGCGTCGATCACTTCATCGGCGGGGCGATCGATAGTCGGTTCGATACGCTCGATGGTGCCGTTGTCGCAGAACACGTTGGCGTCGACGACGGTGCCGTCGTCGCGCGCGACACGGCTGTTACGAATGAGGAGGCTGGGCAAACGCGCGCTCGTGGACGGGGCGTGCGGTGAACGTTGACGCGGCGCGGTCGGGGCTAACCCATCTGCTTTTCGCGAATCTCATCCAGTGTTTTGCAGTCGATGCAAAGTTCCGCGGTCGGTCTCGCTTCGAGCCGCTCCAAACCGATCTCGACGCCGCAGACGTCGCAGTAGCCGTAGTCCGAGGTCTCGATGCGCATCAGCGACTCGTCGATCTTCTTGATCAGTTTGCGTTCGCGGTCGCGGTTGCGCAGCTCGATCGACATGTCGGTCTCTTGGCTGGCGCGATCGTTCGGGTCCGGCGGATTATCCGGCTCGTCGCGCATTTGGTGGACGGTGCGCGAAATTTCATCCATCAGCTCTTCGCGCCACGCGAGCAGCTTCGCGCGGTAGTGCTCGAGCTGTTTCTTGTTCATGTACTTTTCGCCCTTCTTCGCGGCGTACGGCTTGATCGCCGCGGACGGCGACGATAAATCTCTCTTCTTGCGAATGGCAGGCATTCCGTGTGACTCCTGCAATAAAACGATAATATTTAGGGTTAGCGCGGGTGGGCCCGCAAAAATGAGCGCGAATCTATACCAGAAAGGGTAGGGGGTCGCAACCGCAATCGATAGAATAGTAGTCGCGGACTCGGTGACGTCCAGTGGCGAATGGAGCGGGTTCGCGCCGGGGCTCGCTACCGCGGCCGCCCAGCGTCGAGGGGGAACTGTTCGTGGCACACTATGCCGATCGTTTGCGTGACATCGAGCCGTTTCAGGTCATGGAAGTGCTCGCGCGCGCCCGCGCGCTCGAGGCCGAGGGGCGCTCGATCGTGCACATGGAAATCGGCGAGCCGGATTTCCCCACGACCGAACGCATCGTTCAGGCCGGCGTGGCGGCGCTCTCGGCGGGTCGCACGCACTATCTCCCGGCGCTTGGACTCGATGCGTTGCGCACGGCGATCGCCGCGTCCTATCCGTCCGCCGCCCGACCCAACGCCGCGCGCGTGGTCGTGACGCCGGGCGCATCGGGCGCGCTTACGTTGGCGCTCGCGGCGCTGCTCAATCCCGGCGATCGCGTGTTGGTCACCGACCCGGGGTATCCGTGCAATCGCCACTTCGTGCGATTGTTCGAAGGCGAACCGACGCCGATTCCGGTCGGTGCGGATACGGGTTATCAATTGACCGCCGATATCATTCGCCGGCACTGGTCGCCGAAGACGGTTGCCGCGATCGTCAGCTCGCCGTCGAATCCCACCGGAACCCTGGTCGCGGAAGCGGAGATGGCGCGAATCATCGACACGGTCGCGACGCTCGGCGGTGCGTTGATCGTCGATGAGATATATCACGGTCTCACGTACGGACTGGACGCGGTCAGCGCGCTGGCGAACTCCGCCGACGTTTTCGTCGTGAACAGCTTCTCCAAGTATTATGGTATGACCGGGTGGCGCCTGGGGTGGTTGGTGGTACCCGAGGGGTATCTTTCCGCGATCGAGAAGCTTGCGCAAAACATTTTCATCGCCGCCAGCACGCCGGCGCAATACGCGGCGCTGGCGGCGTTCGAGGTCCCGGTGAAGGCCGAACTCGAACGGCGGCGCGGCGTCTTTCGCGAACGCCGCGACTATCTGCTGCCGGCATTGCGCGACCTCGGATTCGGCGTTCCGGTGACGCCGCAAGGCGCTTTCTATATTTACGCCGATTGCAGCCGCTTCACGACCGACAGCCGTGCCTTCGCATTCGATCTATTGGATCGCGCGGGAGTCGCGGTTACCCCGGGTTGTGATTTCGGGAAACATCAAAGCGATCGCTACGTCCGATTCTCCTACGCCACGGCGCGCGAAAATCTCGAGGAAGGCGTCAAGCGAATCGCGCGGGCAATCGCGTAAGCAGTCGCGGAATTCCCGGCGCCGAATCAAATAGCAATCACGTCTTCCAAATGTTTCGGCAATTCGCGCGCGTTCGTACTTCCGAGATCCTTGGTGAGCGTGGCGACCACCCGCGCGGCGGTCGTCGACGTGAGCGCGGCGCGTAGAATGCCGAGAAAACGAGGTTCCGCCACGAGAACGAGTTGCGCGTAGCGCTGTTGGGTACGTCCGTCATCGAGCAATTCCGCAAGTTGCTTGGCGAACTGTTCGGCGATGTGCATGGTCGGATCTTGTTCGGTGGTATAGGCGTGCCGGCCGCCGCCGCGGCGGTCGAAACTGCGACCGTGCTTGTCGCTGTCGATGTCGTGGCTTCGGAGTTTTCCGGCGGGATGCTCGACGGTCTTCAGCAACTCAAGACCCTTCCCGGGCCCTCGGTTCTCGAACAGGCGCGCGCCGCTGCGGTGCGCCACGAGTACCCATCTTTTCCCCATCGACTGACCTCTAATCGATTGAAGCGGCGGTCATCCCATCATACCAGCGTCGTCACAAAAATGACGCAAACGGGCGGTAATTTACCCGTGGCATGCTCCTTGCTCCCCTAGGGATAAGAGGGCAACGGAGTCAGTTCATGGACAGCAACACGATAGACCGACTTTCGATGACGCTGATTCACCGCGCGGAGGACGAATGCGCGGAGAGCGATCCCGGGATGCTTTCCTCGGCGGCAATGGTCCTGGTGGGGGACGTGTACGCGCTGCTGGTGTGCCAAGACGATCGCGCCGCCCATCGGCGCGGACCCGCGCAAGCGCGCGAGCCCAACGACGACGTGTCGCCGTTTATTCGATAGGCGTGTCGGGAAGATTTCCCCACTCCGACCAGGATCCGGGATAGGAGCGCACGCGCGGGTAACCGAGTATCCTCAACACCATGTACGTATGCGACGATCGATGGTGTGTCTGGCAGTAAGTGATGACTTCCTTATCGGGCGTAATGCCCAGGCCTTCCAGTTTTTGTTTTAGCTCCGCTGCGTTCTTGAGCCGCAGGTGCCGCGCCGGGTCCATGGCATCGGTCCAATTGAAATTTACCGCCCCCGGAATGTGTCCGGCGCGCAGCGCGCGCTTGTTGGTGCCGGCGTATTCCTCGGGCGTGCGCGTATCGACCACCGCGATTCCCGGATCGTTCAGATGCGCCAGTAGGTAGTCCTTATCCGCGACCACATCGCCGACGATACGTACCGGATAGCGTGTCGGGGCAGCGGGCCGCACGCCGCTTTCCGTCGGCTGCCGGTCCGCGAGCCAGGCGCGCAGCCCGCCGTTGACCAACGAGGTGCCGCGATGGCCCACGGCATCGAGCGTCCATAAGAAACGCGAAGCGCGGCCGTTGCCTTCGTCATCGTATGCGACAACGTGGTGATCCGGCGTCATCCCAATGCTCCCTAGGATTTCGGAAAGCTGGTCGGCGCTCGGCAGCAACGCCGCCGCCGGCGGGTGCGGCGCGATAATGCGGCCGTAGTCGACCCACACCGCCCCCGGAATGTGGGCGCGCGCGTACACGCCCGCCTGGTTCAGATCGACGATGCGCAGTTCCGATTTGCCAAGATGCGGCGCGAGGTCGGAGGGTTCAACGAGTAAGGGAAGATTGAGTTCAGCCATGAGCGTTACGATCCCCGAGCGCGCTATTGTAGCGGTAGTGGCCGCCCGAGAGGAATATCGCGCGGGCGGCGTATACCGCTACACTAGCGATCGGTTGAAGGCCAACCGCATAGGGAAAGTCTGATCAATTCCGAAAATACGACGGAAAAATATGAATGCTCGACGCAAAGGCGCGAAGGCGCAAAGAATGGCAAGGGTAAACTAAACCTCTTCTTTGCGTCTTCGCGTCTTTGCGTCAGAAAGTCATATAAATCGGAGTTTCCATAGTGGAAATATTCAAGGTTTTTACCGTCGAAGCCGCGCATCACCTGCCGAACGTACCTCTCGAGCACAAATGCCGGCGTTTGCACGGGCATTCGTTTCGCATCGAGGTGCGCGTGCGCGGTCCGGTCGGCGCGGAAAGCGGCTGGGTCCAAGACTTCGCCGATCTCGCCGGCGCGTTCGAGCCGGTGTTTCAAAAACTCGATCACCGCTATTTGAACGACGTTTCAGGTCTCGAAAATCCGACCAGCGAGAATCTGGCGCGCTGGATTTGGCGTGAGCTTCGACCGGCGCTGCCGCTGTTAGGGGAGGTCGTCGTGCATGAAACCTGCACCTCCGGATGCCGCTATCGCGGCGAGAAGTAGGCTTTTCCAGTGACCATCGCTATCGATCCGCCCGTCGAGCTGCAAACAAGCGCGCCGCCGACCGCGACCGTAATTTGGCTTCACGGTCTCGGCGCCGACGGCCGCGATTTCGCGGGTATCGTTCCCGAATTGGGGCTGCCCGCGAACCTGGGCGTACGTTTCGTTTTTCCCCACGCACCGATGCGGCCGGTAACGATTAACGGCGGCATGGTGATGCGCGCATGGTATGACATCGCGCTGACGGCCGGCGGTTTCTCCCAGAACGCCGAGCACTTGTCCGAGTCGGTCGACATATCGAACCAATTGATCGAGCGCGAACGGACACGCGGCGTCGACGCGTCGCGCATTGTCGTGGCGGGGTTCTCCCAGGGTGGAGCAGTTGCCCTGCATACTGCACTGCGCTTCGGGCAGCGGTTGGCCGGCGCGATCGTACTGTCGGCGCCGGTACCGTTCATCGACGTGCTGCTGCGTGGGGCCGACCCGGCGAATACCGCCGTGCCGATCTTTTTAGCCCATGGCGTGGCCGACCCGATGGTGCCGTTCGCCCTCGGGGAGGCAATAAGCCAGCAACTGCGCGCCCTCGGGCGGCCGGTCGAATGGCACCCCTACCACGTCGCCCATGGCGTGAATCTTGAAGAGATTCGCGATATCGGCCGGTTTTTGACAACCGTTCTCAGTTGAATTTTTCGGCGGTTTGCTAGACTCCTCGATAAGGGGGCCGGCTGCAGGTTCGCCTTTTTTCCAACCGACATAAGGCAGGGGCAAGCGATGATAGTGCTACTGCGCGAGTCGTCGCGCGACTGGTTGTTAGTTGCGCTGGTGGCGTTGTTGGCCATTGGCGCGAACATTCCCGAGGAGTGGATCGATACGTTTAGCGTCGATCGACGCTTTTTCATTATCGGCCTCATCGTCGTGGTCGGCGTGGCGTTGGTCCGATATCTCAAGTTCGCGCTGCTGTTGGTCGTGGTTTTTCTCGCCATCGGCGCAAACTTACCGGCGGAAATCGCCAATGAATTCGGCATCGACCCGCAAATCATGCTAATCGGATTGGTGGCGATGATCGTCGTTTCGCTGAGCAACAAGATCTGGAAGATGCCGACGGGTCTGGACAAGTCCGGCCGATCGACGACCGTGCACGGTGCGGCGGCGTTGTTCACCGCGGTATTGAAGGGCCGCATCTCGGTCGTGCAAACGCTGCTGAGGCAAGGCGTGAACGTGAACACGAAAACCGTCAGCGGCAAGACGCCGCTGATGGCCGCGGCCTACAAGGGCTACACCGATATCGTGCAGATGTTGTTGGAACACGGCGCCGATGCGCATGTGCGCGATGCGCGCGGCGAAACGGCGCTCAAGATCGCGCTACGCGGCGGCTACACGCGCGTCTCGGACGTCCTGAAAGGGGCCGGCGCGCAATAGCAACAAACTAGTTGAGTACGCGCGCTAACAGCGCGCGATATTCGATCGACAGCGGATGTTGTCGGCCCAGCGAGTTGAATAGTTCGACCAACGTCTTGCGCGCGATGTCATCGCGGTACGAGCGATCTCGTCGAACGATCTCCAGCAGTTGATCCATTGCCGGTTCGTATTCATCGGCGGCGGCCAAGTGCGCCGCTAGCTGATACCGCGTTCTGCTGTCGGAACCGTTCGCACCGACCACGCGCTCCAGCTCCTCCCGCGGCGGTGCCGACAGGGCGGCAATAAGCAAGTCGAGTCGTAGTCGGAGTGCGTCGACATCGGGCGCGACGCCCGATACGATCGACAGCGAATCGAGCAAGGCGCGCGCTTCCTCAACGCGTGGCCGGTCGGTGGGATCGTTGCCGAGTTGTTTGGCAAGTTCAAACTTCAAACGATCGTTATTGCCGTCGCGCGTCAGCCCGTCACGCAGGAAAGCCTCGGCTCCCGCAGCGTCGCCGTCGCGCGTCAGTACCACGGCCCGTTGAATTAACTCATCGGTTTCGTTCGGGAGAAATTTGTCGATCATTGTCTTGATCGCCGATTCCGGCTGCACGCCGGCGAATTCGCTGACGACATGGCCGTCGCGAAAGAATTTGACTGCCGGGATGCCGCGTATCTGAAATCGCGCGGCAAGTTCCTGTTCGATGTCGGTGTTGACTTTCACGACGTGAAACTTGCCGGCATAAGCGTGAGCGAGCCGGTCGAGCATCGGTGCAAGCGCGCGGCACGGCCCGCACCAAGGCGCCCAAAAGTCGACGAGCACGAGAACCTCTCGAGATTTCTCGATTACTCGCGCCTGAAAGGTGTCGCCAGAAACGTCGCGGACGAATGTTGATTCCGTCATATCATCGGCAGCAGTTGGGTTTGAGGATAATTGGGGACACGCGGGACGTAGATCAAGATCGGGGCGCCCGCACATGGGTGAGGCGGAGCTGTCGAGCGGAGCTGGAAGCGAAGCGCTGCCGGTGCGGGCCGGGGCTGAGCGGACACGGAAACGCAGCGCCAAGGACGGCGTGCACAAAATACGAGATGGCGCTCCCTAGGGAAGCTCTGATTAAGTGAACATTCACCGCAAAGACGCAAAGGACGCAAAGAAAAACAGGAGTTTTTATCGAGAAAACCCTTTGCGCTCTTTGCGCCTTTGCGGTCAGAAGTAGTTTTTTCGAGACTTGTTCAGAGCTTCCCTAGGGGGCGAACGGGAGTTTTCGTCGATGCACTTGCTGTACAGGGATGTACGAATGCCGCGCGCGCAGGATGCGCAGGAGCGGCGCAACGTGCATTCGCGCCGCTGAGCGACTGCACACGGAAGTGCAGGCCGGGGTTTATCAAAGGCGAACGTGTCGCGCCATGGATGGCAGGCACGGCGTTTATCGATGGCGCTCCCTAGGGGATTCGAACCCCTGTTACCGGCGTGAGAGGCCAGCGTCCTAGGCCACTAGACGAAGGGAGCAATGCGCTGCCACGGCGTTGCAACGCGATGGTATTATACGTTGCAGTCGTGCTTAAACAACCGCGGGTACGGTCGGCGGTGCGACCGAAAAGACGCGGCGTTGTTTTTCAAGGCGGGGCTGCCGGGACGCCGACGCGGCGGGCGAATCACTTCACATCGGACTGACTGAAAATTAGCGAGCCTCTCATTATTCCGCGTGCGCGTCATCGTCTCTCGCGCGCGCTCATCAGCGATAACGCGCTCAAGGTGCTGAACCGGTTGAAAGACGCGGGCTACGCGAGCCTGCTGGTCGGCGGTTGCGTGCGCGATTTGCTGCTTGGACGCGAACCGAAGGACTTTGACGTCGTCACCGACGCCCGCCCCGAGGAAATAAGGAAGGTATTCCACAATGCACGCTTGATTGGTCGCCGATTTCGCTTGGCGCATGTCCGATTCGGCCGCGACATTATCGAAGTAGCGACGTTTCGCGCGGCGCCGGCGATCGACGACGACGAAGCGGGCGCCCATGACAACAACATTTTCGGTACGCGCGAGGAAGACGCGCGGCGGCGGGATTTCAGCGTGAATGCGCTTTACTACGACATCGGCGATCGCAGCGTGATCGATTACGTCGGCGGCGTGGCCGATCTCGAAAGCGGGGTGCTGCGCATGGTCGGCGATCCCGCGCGCCGCTACCGCGAAGATCCGGTGCGGATGTTGCGCGCCGTTCGATTCGCGGCCAAGCTCGGGTTTCGCATCGATCCGGATACGGCGGCGCCGATCCGCGACCTCGGCGGGCAGTTGTTGCAGGTGTCGCCGGCGCGCATGTTCGAGGAGGTACTGAAACTGTTTCACGGCGGTTACGCCGTCGAGACGTACGAATTATTGCGCACGTTCGGGCTATTTCGATTTTTGTTTCCGCTCACCGATGAAAGCCTCGCGTCCGAGGAACAGCACTTCCCGCGCACTCTGGTGCCGCTGGCACTGACCAACACCGACGCGCGCGTGACGGCCGACAAACCGGTGACGCCGGCATTTCTGTTTGCCGCGCTTCTGTGGGAACCGGTTCGCTTAAGGGCGGCGGCCCGCCAAGCGCAGGGCATGCGCGCACAGGAGGCGCTGGAGCGCGCGGCCGAAGAAGTACTGCGCGATCAGCTGCGGCACGTCATGATCCCGAAGCGTTTCAGCGTGCCGATGCGCGAGATCTGGTCGATGCAGACGCGCTTCGAGCGGCGCGTCGGCCAGCAGCCGTTTCGGCTGCTCGAACACAAGCGGTTTCGTGCGGCCTATGATTTCTTGTTGTTGCGCGGCGAATGCGGCGAGACCGACCGTGCGCTGGGGCAGTGGTGGACCCGTATTCAAGAAGTGGACGAGGCCGAGCGCCGATCCATGATCGCGGCGGCGGCGCCGTCGGGTGGCGCGCGGCCGAAAGGCCGGCGCCGCCGACGTCGACGTAAATCGTCGCCATCCGCACCGACATGACGAGCTGTATTCGCGGTTACATCGGCGTCGGAAGCAATCTCGACGACCCGATCGCGCGAGTGCAGGCGGGGTTGGTCGCGCTGCGCCGGCTTCCGGGCTCGACGGTGACCGCCTGTTCGTCGTTGTATCGCACGGCGCCCATCGGCTTTACCGATCAACCCGCGTTCGTCAATGCCGTCGCGGCGCTCGACACGCGGTTGGCGCCGGCGACGCTGTTGCGGGAGCTGCTTGAAATCGAACGCATCGCGGGACGCCGGCGCGGCGCGGTGCGAGGCGGCCCACGCACCCTCGATCTCGATCTGCTGCTATACGGCGATCTGACGATGACGTCGACCGAAATCACGATCCCGCATCCGCGCATGCACGAGCGGGCGTTCGTGCTGGTTCCGTTGTTCGAGATCGCATCGACGCTGTGGATTCCCGGGAGAGGAGCGGTGTCGACGCTGCTAGGCCGATGTGAAACGCAATCGGTCGTTCGTCTCATGGACGATTCACCCGCCGGCGCGTCGCTCGGATGAAGTCGGGCTACATCGTCGTCGAGGGTCCGATCGGTGTCGGCAAGACCAGCCTCGCGCGGCGCTTGGCCGATGCGCTCGACGCCCGCGCGCTGCTCGAAATGCCGGAAGAGAATCCGTTTCTGGAGCGCTTCTATCGGTCGCGCGAGCAGTTCGCGCTTCCGACCCAATTGTTTTTCCTATTCCAGCGTGCCCGCCAGATTCAGGAACTGAAGCAAGGGGAGTTGTTCAGCTCCGGTGCCGTGAGCGATTTCCTGATCGAAAAAGACCGGCTGTTTGCGCTCGCGAACCTCGATACCGATGAATTGCGGCTTTATGAGCAAGTGTACGGACAAACCATTCGCGAATTACCGGCCCCGGACCGCGTCGTTTATCTGCAGGCGCCGGTGGATGTCTTGTTGGACCGGATTCGCCGCCGCGGCGTACCTTATGAAGACTTGATCGATCGTCCATACTTGCAGGCGCTGGTCGACGCCTATACCCAGTTCTTCCACCATTACACGGCGGCACCGCTGCTCGTGGTCAACGCCGCCCAGATCAACTTCGTGGATCGGGACGAAGACTTTGGCATGTTGCTCGACTACATCATGCGCATCCGCAGCGGGCGGCATTTTTTCAATCCAATGGCAGCGTCATGACCTGCGTTGTCGGCGTTATCGGCAACGTCATCGCGCTCGGTCCGACGCGATGCCCAAGACCTGAGTTCCCTCGTCGTCCGGCATGATCGAAGTTTCAACGGTGACAAGTCTGCGCGCCGAAATCTCGGCACGGCGCGCTCGCGGGAAGCGCATCGCCTTGGTTCCTACCATGGGCAACCTTCATATCGGTCATCGACGTCTGATGGACGAGGCGCGAAAACTTGCCGATGTTGTGGCAGTTAGTATCTACGTCAATCCGCTGCAATTCGGGCCGAAGGAAGACTTCGCCGCCTATCCGCGCACACCGGCCGAGGATCGCGCGCTCGCGGCCGACGCGAAAGTCGATCTCTTGTTCGTGCCGAGCGACAGCGAAATGTATCCGCGCGGACGCGAATGGCAAACGCAGGTCGAGGTGCCGCGGCTGGGCGACATCTTGTGCGGCGCGTTTCGGCCGGGACATTTTCGCGGCGTCACGACCGTGGTCGCGCGGCTGTTCAATCTGGTGGCGCCCGACATGGGCGTGTTCGGTAACAAGGACTTCCAGCAGTTGCTGCTCATTCGCCGCATGGTCGCCGATCTCGCGATGCCGATCGAGATCGTGGGCGTCGAAACGGTGCGCGAGCGGGACGGTTTGGCGGTCAGCTCGCGCAATCGTTACCTGTCCGATGCCGAGCGCAAGGCGGCGCCGATGCTGCACGAAGCGCTGCGGCGCCTGTCGCACGCCCTGCGTCAAGGAACGCCGATCGCGCAAGCGGAAGCCGCGGCGGGCACCGAGTTGGAGCGCGCGGGTTTTCGGCCCGACTACGTCAGTGTGCGGCGCCCGAACGATTTGGGCGAGCCGGAGAGTGCGGATAAATCGCTGATCGTGTTAGCCGCGGCCTGGCTCGGGCGCACGCGGTTGATCGACAACCTTGAATTCGAAATCTAACAGGTTGCTGAAAAAGTCCATCCTGGCCTTTTCCAGCTCGCCGCTATCAATGGTTTGAATTGCGCGACCAAAGCACGGATAATCCGTCGCCATGCGACGAACCATGCTCAAGTCCAAGATCCACCGCGCCCGTGTCACCCATAGCGAACTCGACTACGAAGGGTCGATCGCCATCGATTCGCGGCTGCTCGATGCCGCCGACATGCGCGAGTACGAGCGCGTCGAAATTTATGACGTGACCAACGGCGCGCGCTTCGCGACGTACACGATTCGCGCGGAAGCCGGTTCCGGAATTATTTCGATTAACGGCGCCGCCGCGCACAAAGCCGCGCCGGGCGACATCATCATCATTTGCAGCTACGCCGATTTCGAAGAACGCGAGCTGGCGGCCTTCGCGCCGCGGCTGGTGTACGTGGATTCCCAGAATCGAATCGCACGTATCGGTAACGCGATCCCCGCGCAAGTCGCCTAGACGCTCGACGTCGCTACTTACTCCTTTCGCGTCCTGAAGCCGCGCACGTAGTCGCTTTCGTAAACGCCGAGCGCGTGCTTGCCGAAGGGGTTGCGCATGCCGACCGCTCAGAAAGAAGCCTCCCCGACCGAATCCCCGTCGATCGTATTGGCGCTAAGCGGCGGCGGTGCGGCCGGCTTGGCGCACATCGGCGTGCTGCAAGTTCTCGCGGAAAACGGCATTCGGGTGCGCGCGGTCGCGGGCACCAGTATCGGCGCGGAAATCGGCGCGTTCTTCGCGAGCGGCATGGCGCTCGATGAGCTCGCCGCCGTCGCGACCGATTTCGATTGGAAGCAAACGCTTGCCCTGTTCATGCCCGATCTGCCGACCGGGGGGCTGATCTCCGGCGTACATATCATGGAGTTTCTGCGCGGCCGGCTCGGCACGCGCGCCATCGAAGAGCTCGCGGTCGGCTATGCCGCGGTGGCGGCCGATCTCCAGTCCGGGGAGCAGGTCGTCATCGACCGCGGCGATCTCGTCGAAGCCGTGCGCGCGAGTATTTCGCTGCCCGGTCTGATCGCGCCGTTGCGCGTCGACGATCGCGTGTTAGTCGACGGCGGCGTCGTCAATCCGCTGCCGTTCGACGTGGCGCGCGAGCGCTTTGGCGGGCCCGTCGTCGCCGTCGGTGTCCATGGGGTCGCGCGCGCCGCCGGACGCGTGACGGATGTGTCGCGTCCGAATCAGTGGCTCGCGCGGGCCCGTCAGCTGCTCGACCAGCCGTGGATGGCGCGCACGCCGGACCTGCGCGATTGGTTGAGCAACCAGCTGCGCACGCTCGAATCGCGGACTCGCGAAAACAACGACTGGACCACGCGGCGCGTGCTCGATCGCGTGCTCGGGATTGCCCAAGCGCAGATCGTACGGCTGCGCGAAGCGCGGAATCCGCCGGACCTGCTGTTGCTGCCGAAGGTCGACGATATCGGCTTGCTCGAGTTTTATCGCGGCGACGAAGCGATCGCCGCCGGCCGCGCCGCGGCGCACGATAAACTTGATGAAATCAAACGGCTGGCCCGGCGCGGCGATGCGGCCTAGCCGCTCCAGATCAGTTTCCCCGAATCCTTGAAGCCGTAGCCGCCGAGCGTTGGCACTCGGCGCGGCGGGAATCCACCCGGCCCCATCCTGGATGCCAGAGTGCAAAGCCGAAGAGGACCCCGGTCAAGACGAAATGTCGTCGGCCGAGTAAACTGATAGGATTCAATCGCGATGGAAGTCGCCATGCCCACTAGCGCCAAACAGCAAGCCCGCGAATTGCTCGATCAGCTCCCGGATAACGTCACCTGGGACGAAATCGCATACCGCGTGGAAGTGCACGCCTCGATCGAACGGGGACTTGCCGACAGTGACGCGGGCCGCGTCACGCCGCAGGAAGAGGTGGAGAAGCACTTCGGTATCAAGCGCTGATGCACGTCGTCTGGACGCCCGAGGCGATCGCTCGCCTCGATGACATCGAAGCCCACATCGCCCAAGATTCACCCGGGAACGCCAAAGAGATGATCGCGCGGCTGCTAGCGCGTACGCGCCAGCTCGAAACCGCCGCCTTAAGCGGACGCGAAGTGCCCGAGTACCACCGCGAGGACATCCGGGAACTCCTCGAACGTCCGTATCGGATCATCTATCGCTTCACTCCTGATCGCGTCACGATCCTGTCCGTAATGCACTACCGCCAGTTACTCCCGCGTAAAGCAACGATCTTGCAACACGTTCCCACGGACTGAGGCCTCCTCAGTCCCGGCGACCCCGTCGCCCGCCGCTCGGACGTCAACCGCTCCAGATCAGTTTCCCCGAATCCTTGAAGTCGTAGCCGCCGAGCGTCTGCGCCGAGCGTTGGCAATCCGATCCCAATAACTGCTCCAGCAGTTTCTGAAACAGCATGCGGAAGTAGACACCGCGGTACAGCACCAAGTCGTACGCTTCCCAGCCGACCGAATGAAACTCAAGTCCGAATTCCGCCGCCGCGGCGCGCGCGCCGGGCGCGACGTCGGCCTGGTCCATGGCGACGAGCGACGCCGCCTCGCGTTCGGAATACGCGTGGGCGCTGACACGCAAGCTGGAAATATCCACGTTGTGGCGGGCAACGGTCTCGCGAAGAAAGCGTTGGGAACCGGCGCCTTCCTGGCGCATCGCCCAGCGTACGCGCGGCGCGAACAGCGCCTGGATGTCGCCGTCGGGGCGCACGCCCGGCGCGACGATTAAACCTTGCTCGCGATAGAACGCGCGCTGCACGACCCATTCGCGATGCCGCGGGTACTGGCGGATGACGGCGAGATGGCGATGCTCGCTTTCCGCGGCGGGTCCCCAATGAATGCCGCAGGCGTCGGCGCGATGGCGCGCGAGCAAACTTAGACCGAGCTGCGTGCCGGTACTGGTATACGTAATAAGTGCGCGCCCCTGGATTTCATTGGCGAGCTGCATGATGGCGCGAAACAAAAGCGGGTCGTCGCTACCGGCGACGACGAGCCGATCGGTCAGCACGCCGCCGTGCGCCGACTCGATAATCCACTGATCGATCAGATCGCGCGGGAACAGCCATTTGCCGGTAACCTTGGTCGCCGGGATCGCGCCTTGCGCCGCGAGCGCATAAACCTTCTTTTCGTGAATGTCCAGATACTCGGCGACTTGTTTGACGCTCATGAAGCGTCCGGTCGCCGGCGTCGGGGTTGTCCCGTGGAATCGGCGTTGTCCGATTTCGGCGCCCCCTCTCCTCTCACCCTCTCCCGCGAGGGGAGAGGGGGTCGCTCCCGCGCTTTGTGCGCTCGCGACATTCGCACTTCCCAGTGCAGCAGGGTCGGTTCGCTCGAGCGCCTGATCGGTTGGGGCGCTCATGCCGATTTCTGCGCGCGCGGTGCATCGCCGTCACCGGGCCGCGGCGCCGGGCGGGCGTCGAATTCAATCGTGTCGGCGCCGTGATAGACAAGAAAGTGTTTGCCCTTGGCGCGCGCGATCATGGTGACGCCGAGGCGGCGCGCGAGATCGAGACCCATCTGGGTGACGCCGGAACGCGACAACAAAACCGGAACGCCCATCTGCGCGGTCTTGATCACCATTTCGGACGTGAGCCGCCCGGTGGTGTAGAAAATCTTGTCGCCGCCTTCGAGGTCTTCAAGCCACATATGCCCGGCGATGGCGTCCGCCGCGTTGTGGCGGCCGACGTCTTCGATGAACATCACGACAGCGGTGCCGCGGCAAAGCGCGCAGCCGTGCACCGCGCCGGCGCTGCGATAGACGTCGTTGTAGTCGTTCAGGCTGTGCAGTAAGTCGTAGATCGCGGATTGCTTCAGCCGCACGCGCGGCAGCTTCGCGCGTTCGAGCTTCTCCAGCATGTTGCCGAACACCGTGCCCTGACCGCAGCCGCTGGTGACCGTGCGTTTGGCGGTGCGCTTGTCGAGTTCGGCGACGCCGCGAAACGTCGACACGGCGACCGCTTCCGAATCCCAATCCGCGTGAATCGATTTGATGTCTTCGAGGCGCTCGACCAGACCCTGATTGCGCAGATAACCGAGCGCCAGCGCCTCGGGCTGGGTGCCGAGCGTCATCAGCGTGACGATTTCCTTCTTGTCGACAAAGAGCGCGAGCGGCCGCTCGCCGGCGACGTGCAGGTCGCGCGACGCGCCGTATTCATCGACGGCGATCACCGCATGGGTCGGTGCCAGCCCGGCGCGGCTCATCGTGGGTCGATAGCGCGCCGTATTCATGCGGCTAGCCGCCGGTCGCGTTCATGTGGCGCAAGATGATCGGCGCCTCGGCGAGATTGAAGTCGTGGCCTTTCGGCTTGATGGCCATTGACGCGACTATCGCGTGCTTAAGCGCATCCAGGTTATCCGGTTGGCCGCGCACCACGGCGCGCAAATCGATCGAGTGCTCCTGGCCGAGACAGAGCAGAAGCCGTCCCTCGGTCGTGACGCGCACGCGGTTGCAGGTGGAACAGAAATTATGCGAGTGCGGCGAAATGAAACCGACGCGGCTGCCGGTGCCGGCGACGCGGTAGTACTTCGACGGCCCTCCGGTCGATTCCGTGGTCGGCACCAGCGTGAAGCATTGTTCCAAATCGACTTTTATCCGATCGCTGGAATAATACGCCTCGGCGCGGTCGTGATCGCCGATCACGCCGAGCGGCATTTCCTCGATAAAACTGATATCCATGTCGCGGTCGATCGCGAACTGGACGAGCGGGACGATCTCTTCATGGTTGCGATTCCTGAGAATAACGGCGTTCAGCTTCAGCCGTTCGAAACCGACCCGCCGCGCGGCTTCGATTCCGCGCAACACCTTATTAAGGTCTCCGATCCGGGTGATGCGGCGAAAACGGTCGGGGTCGAGGCTGTCGAGGCTGATGTTGATGCGCTTGACGTTCGCCGCGCGCAGTTCCGGCGCCAGCCGTTCGAGCTGCGACCCGTTGGTGGTGAGTACCAGTTCCTTGAGGTCCGGCAGACGCCCAATTTCGCGAGCCAGCCACGTCACGTTCCGGCGCATCAGCGGCTCGCCGCCGGTTAAGCGGATCTTGGTCACGCCGAGTTCGACGAATGCTCGCGCCACCAGCGCAAGTTCTTCGAGGCTCAGAACCTGCGAGCGCGGGAGGAACTTCATTTCCTCGGTCATGCAATAGACGCAGCGAAAGTCGCAGCGGTCGGTGACCGAGATGCGCACGTAACTCACATGGCGACCGAAGCCGTCGATCAGTTGAGGCGGGAGCGTCTGCGGTGCGTTCACGTGCGTTCCTGGTGGTTCGATTCGTCGTGCGTTAACCGAAGCCCGAATGTGTCGGGCGGTCAGCAAGAAGCATACCGCGATGCGGGTGTCGCGTGCTCACGGTTTTTTGCACGGCTCCATTGAAAATGTGCGAAGGTCATCGAGCGAGTCATTGTATCAAAATGACTCAGCCACAATTCGAGTGGGTCCTTTCGTACCAATCCGGAGCCGGTATTCGGTCGAGAATTCATTCCGCCGCTAGTTTCTTGAATCGAGAATATTGGTACGCTACTTGCCTTGCCGAGCCGGCACCGAAGGATTCGCGACTGCTGCTAGATATGCAAGAAAACGTCGAGTTGATAGACCGCGTCCCTCTGTCGGTTATTACCGCCCGTGAACCGGTGGCCGACAACCCGTGGATCACCGAACGTTGGCGGGTCGCCGGCGTGGTGGCGGGCGAAGCCAAGGGGGGCGGCAAGATTACGCGCACGCTGCTGCGCTACGGTCCGGATGGCGAGCAGTACTTGTGGACGGGATTCGCCTTGCGGCTGCGGCCGGTGGAGGCGGACGGCTACTACTACAACATCATCGGCCAGAACCCCAGCCTCTATGTCTACTGCGAGCACGACGATTCCGGTGAGCCGCGCCCGCGATCGATCACCGCCGAATATATCGATGCGCTGTCGCACGCCGAAGTGGGAAACGCCACCTTCGCCGTGCCGATGCCTCCCGAGGTTTATCGCATCGTTGAGCAGTTCGTCCTCGTTCACTTCGAACCGGAAGAGCCGCGGATGAAGCGCAAGCACGAGCGCGAAGCGAAGCGTGGTAGCGGAGCCTGGGATGAATGAAACCCGTAAAGAGCCGGAGCCTGCGACCGGCGATCAGAGCGAGACGTTTCTGCGCCGCTGGGCGCGCCGTAAGCAGGAGGCGCGTGTCGAGCCACCGGTGCCACCTGTAGCGCAGCCACCGGCGGTAGAGGTCGCGAAGCCGCCGGAGCGGATACTGACCGACGCCGATATGCCGCCGCTCGAATCGCTCGGAGAAAAATCCGATTTCAGCATGTTCTTCGCTACCGGCGTGAGCGAGGGTCTGCGACAGCGCGCGTTGCGCAAGCTGTTCACCCTGCCGAGCATCAATCAGCGCTGCCCGCTCGATGGCGAGTGGTACGACAGCCACGGATACGAGCCGCTCGGAAACATCATTACTCACGAGATGCGCGAAGCGATGGAGCGCGAGGCCGAGAAGCTGAAACAATCGGCGATGGCGACACCGGCGGAGCAAAGTGCTGCGCCTGCGGACAGCGCCGCGCAACGCAAGGCGTCGGCGCCCGCCGAATCGGCCGTCGCACCGGCCGCTCAACGGGCTGTCGGCGAGACCGGTGAATCGCTGCCGTCCGACCGGACGCGTGAACCGTCCGTGCGCAAGGAAACCAACGGATGACGGCATCGGATTCCGACCTCAAGCTTTCACAAGCAAGCACTGACGGCCGTGCCCGCATGACGGCGCTCGCGGCGGCGGGGGCAATCGAAGCGCGCCCGACGTCGCTGGTGTCGTATCGCTCGACGGGCGCACTAGTCGTTATCGGACCCGCCGCCACGTGTGGCGAGATTGCCAAAGCGCTTCCCGCCAATCTTCATTGCACGGTGGTAATTCACGAATCCGGCCACGACGCGAGCGCTCCGGAGTTTCCGAACGGCGTTACGGTAGTGCGCGAAAAGGTCGTGCAGGTGAGCGGACATCTCGGCCAGTACGCCGTCGTCATTAGCGCACCACCGCCGCACGGCGGCGTCAATTTACTACAGAAGCTCGGCAGCCCGCGGACGCATTTCGACCTCGTCCTCGATCTCGTCGAGCCGCCGTTTCTGCGCGACGAACTCTTGCCGTTCGGCTATTTCGCACCGCGCCGAGATCCGGAAGCGTTGGCAAGAGCGCTCGCGGAATTGCCCGAGATGGTTGGCGAGTTTGAGAAGCCGCGCTTCTTTAACTACAACCCCGAAATCTGCGCCCACGGTGCGAGCGGCCTTACCGGTTGCACTCGATGTATCGACGCCTGCCCGGCCGGCGCGATCATTTCCATGCGCGAAGAAGTGGCCGTCGATCCTTATAGGTGCCAGGGCGCGGGGGTGTGCGCGACCGCGTGCCCGACCGGTGCGATGACGTATGTCTATCCGGCGGTTGCCGATCACCTCGCGAAGCTTTCCGCTTTGTTGAAAGCGTACCGCAAAGAGGGTGGCGGTACGCCGGTTATTCTTTACTACGACGCGGAGACCGGCCGATCGCGGTTGGAGAAGTTAATCGCGCAGCTCCCCGAACACGTGATTCCGCTCGAAATCGCCGAACTTGGGAGCGTCGGCATGGACGTGTGGTTCGCCGCGCTCGCCTACGGTGCCGCCGGCGTGGCCCTGCTGCCGACGTTCGCAACACCGAAGAGCGTTTATGGCGAAGTGCAGGCGCAGCTTACCTACGCGCGCGCCGTCCTGGATGGCATGGGATACTCCCCCGAATTGGTTCGGTTGTTGGACGGCGACGACCGAGAAATCATGGCGGCGCTTGCCGCGACACCGCCGGCTGCGGTCGCATCGGCGGCAAGTTTCGCGGGGTTCAATGAGAAGCGCACGACCCTGCGGCTCGCGGCGGAACATTTGCACGCCCATGCGCCGAAGCCCAGGTCCGAAGTGCCCTTGCCCGAAGGCGCACCGTTCGGCCAGATCTTCGTCAATCGCGGTACGTGTACCTTATGTATGTCCTGCGTCGGGGTGTGCCCGTCCGGCGCGCTCGCGGACGGCGGTGATTTACCTCAGCTTCAATTCATCGAGGAAAACTGCGTGCAGTGCGGTTTGTGCGAGACCGCGTGCCCGGAGAGCGCCATCACCTTGGCGGCGCGCTATCTCTACGATCCCCAAGCGCGGCGTACCGCCCGGGTCATGCATGAAGAGGCGCCGTTCCACTGCGTTTCCTGCGGCAAGCCGTTCGCGACGCAGAAGATGGTGACCCGCATGAGCGATAAACTCCAAGGCCACTGGATGTATCAGTCGGGCGACGCGCTAAAGCGCATCCAGATGTGTGGGGATTGCCGGGTACGCGATATGTTCAAGGCAGAGCACAAACGAGAGATCACATGATCGCAGCGTCAAAACGGATCACCGACAAGACATTTTGTCCCAAGAGCGCCGGAAAGAAGTCTTTTGCTTGGTGCTTTATCGGTATGAAATTCCCGAACCGCCGGAATTGTCGTGGTCTGGTTATTGCTTTAGGCGTGCAACCTGCGCGCACCGGGGTGACCGGATGAGCGGAACCGCGAAACCGCAGGTGGACGCCGATGTCGCCGGTACCGAAGACGAGGCGCGTTCACAAGTATATGCGCTGCTCGGCGCCTTGTTGGCGGCACCGCCGCAGGGGTCGATGCTACGGGCGTTAAGTGAAATCGACGCGCCGGCGGCGGACGCCGGACAAGACATGGCGGCGGCCTGGGGCGCGTTGAAGCAAGCGGCGGCGCGGGCCGAAGTCGGCGCCCTCGCCGATGAGTATCAGGATCTTTTCGTCGGTATCGGCCGCGGGGAATTGGTGCCGTACGGTTCCTGGTACGTCACCGGGTTCTTGATGGAGAAGCCGCTCGCGGAATTGCGGCAGGATTTGAAGCGGTTTGGCTTTGAACGCCAAGAAGGCGTAGGCGAGCCGGAAGATCACGTGGCGGCGCTGTGCGAGACGATGGGTTTACTCGCCGCGAGCCCCGAGATCGATGTGGTAACGCAGCAGCAATTCTTCGAGAAGCACCTGGCCCCGTGGATGGGGCGCTTCTTCGGAGACTTGGCGAGCGCGAAGTCTGCGCGGTTTTATCGGGCGGTCGGTCTGCTCGGTGAACGATTTCTGGAGGTAGAGCGAACCTACCTCTCGATGTTGGTGTGACTAAGAGTTCTTACCATCGGTTCGGCCAACGAGGAGCGAACATGAGCGATAAGCAAACGAATGAGAAGCGCCGGGAGTTCCTGAAGGGCGCGTTGATTGGAAGCGGTGCCGCGGCCGTGGCGATCGCGAGCGGAGCAACGCTCGCGGCGCCGGAAAAAAAGGAAATTCCCGCCGCACCGGCGAAACCTGAATCGCAGGGATACCATGTAACGGCGCACGTCGCCGACTACTACAAGACCGCCGAGTTCTAATACCCGCCCATCGAAGCAGCTAACCGGAGACGGAGCGATGAAGCTAATTAAGAAGCAAGACCGCCGGCTCGACACCGCGGCGGCAAACCCGGGTTCCCTAGGCAGTAGCGCGATCGACCGGCGCACGTTCCTCCGCCGGTCGGGCATCGCGGTCGGCGGTATCGCGGCGGTCGCCGCGGCGCCGTTATCGATGATGAGAAAATCGGAAGCCAAGACCGACGATAAAATGGTCGATTCGAATGGCGAGATAAAGACGGTTCGCACCATCTGCGGCCACTGCTCCGTCGGCTGCGGCATTATCGCCGAAGTCCAGAACGGCGTGTGGACCGGTCAAGAGCCCGCATTCGATCATCCGTTCAACCTCGGTTCGCACTGCGCCAAGGGCGCGGCGGTTCGCGAACACGGTCACGGCGAGCGCCGCTTGAAATATCCGATGAAGTTGGTCGACGGTAAATGGCAGAAGATTTCCTGGGAACAGGCGATTAACGAGGTCGGCGACAAGATGCTCGACCTACGCAAGAAATACGGACCGGATTCGATCTTCATGACCGGCGGTTCGAAACATAATAATGAGCAAGCCTACTTGCTCACCAAGTTCACGCGTTTCTGGGGCAGTAACAATCAGGACCATCAGGCGCGTATCTGTCACTCGACGACGGTCTCCGGCACGGCGGCGCAGTACGGCTACGGCGCCATGACCAACTCGTACAACGATCAGCACAACTGTAAGTCAATGTTCTTCATCGGCAGCAACGCCGCGGAAGCGCATCCGGTGGCGATGCAGCACATCCTGCGCGGCAAGGAGAACGGCGCCAAGGTGATCGTGGCCGATCCGCGCTTCACCCGCACCGCCGCACATGCCGACATCTACGTGCGGTTCCGCTCCGGTACCGACACCGCGCTGATCTGGGGCATTCTGTGGCACATCTTCGAGAACGGCTGGGAAGACAAGGAGTACATCAAGAGCCGCGTGTACGGCATGGACGAAGTCCGCAAGATCGTCAAGAACTACACCCCGGACGTGGTCTCCGACGTCACCGGCACCCCGAAGGAGCTGATCGCCAAGGTCGCCGAGACCTTGGCGAAGAATCGTCCCGGCACGCTCGTCTGGTGTATGGGCGGCACGCAGCATCACCACGGCACCGCGAACGTCCGCAGCTACAACACGCTGCAGCTTGCGCTCGGCAACACCGGGCGTTCGGGCGGCGGTTCCAACATCTATCGCGGCCACGACAACGTGCAGGGCGCAACCGACGTCGGTCCGAACTGTCACACGCTGCCCGGCTACTACGGCTTGGCGGAAGGCTCGTGGAAACACTGGGCGCGCACCTGGGACGTGGACTTCGAGTGGCTGAAGGCGCGCTTCGATCAGACCGAGTACGACGACGGCAAGGGCGGCAAGGTAAAGCCGATGAACACCTCGGGCATTCCGGTGTCGCGTTGGGCGGACGCCGTGCTCGAAGATCCGGCGAACGTGCAGCAGAAGAGCCCGCTCAAGATGGTGATCTTTAACGGCATGGCGCCAAACAGCCAGAGCCGCGGCACCAACCAGAAGAAGGCGTTCGAGAAGCTGGAGGCGCTGGTAATCATCGATCCGTTCCCGACCGTGTCGGCCGTGATGCACGACCGCAAGGACAACGTTTGGTTGATTCCGGCGACCACTTGCTTTGAAACCTACGGTTCGGTGACCGCTTCCAACCGTGCCCTCCAATGGCGCGACAAGGTAATCGATCCTCTGTTCGAGTCGAAGACCGACCAGGAAATTCTTTACCTACTCGCCAAGAAGCTCGGCTTTGAGAAGCAGATGTTCAAAAACATCAAAGTCGAGAACAACCAACCGGTGATGGAAGACGTGCTGCGCGAGATCAACCGCGGCACTTGGACCATCGGCTACAGCGGTCAGAGCCCGGAACGCCTGAAGCTGCATCAGCAGAATTGGGGCACGTTTAACACCACGACATTAATAGCTGAAGGTGGGCCGGTCAGCGGCGAATACTACGGGTTGCCGTGGCCGTGTTGGGGTACGCCACAGATGAAACATCCGGGAACGCCGAACCTGTACGACCAAAGCAAACCGGTCGCGAGGGGCGGTCTCAACTTCCGCGCCAACTGGGGTGTCGAGAAGGACGGCGTGAACATGCTGGCCGAAGGCCGGTACGCCGCCGGTTCCGACATCAAAGACGGCTATCCGGAATTTACCTACGGCATCCTGCAGAAGCTCGGCTGGGACAAGGAACTGACAAAGAACGAGCTCGCGGCGATCCTGAAGATTAATAAGGAAAAGCCCGAGACGGTGAACTGGAAGGTCGATCCGTCGGGCGGCATCATCCGCGTCGCGGTTAAGCACGGTTGCGCACCGTTCGGCAACGGCAAAGCCCGCGCAATGTCTTGGGAGCTGCCGGATCCGGTGCCGGTGCATCGCGAGCCGCTGTACACGCCGCGCTACGATCTGGTCGCGAAGTTCCCGACGTATCCGGATCGCAAGGTGCACTATCGTCTGCCGACGCGCTACGCCTCGATTCAGGCGAAGGACTACTCGAAAGAGTTCCCGCTCATCCTCTCGAGCGGGCGGCTCACGGAGTTCGAGGGTGGCGGCGACGAAACGCGCTCCAACAAGTGGCTCGCGGAGTTGCAGCAGAACATGTTCGTCGAAATCAACCCGGCGGATGCTAACAACCTCAAGGTGCGCGACGGCCAGCAGGTTTGGATCGAAGGCCCCGAAGGCGGCAAGATCAAAGTAATGGCGCTGGTCACGCGCCGTGTCGCCGCCGGCACAGTGTGGAGTCCGTTCCACTTCGGCGGGCACTTCCAAGGCAAGGATCTGCGCGAGAAGTATCCGCCAGGATCGGATCCGTACGTACTCGGCGAAGCGGTGAACACCGCGACGACCTACGGTTACGACATCGTTACGGCGATGCAAGAAACCAAGACCACCCTGTGCCGCATTCGGCCGGCTTGAGGAGATAGAACATGGCGAGAATGAAATTTCTGTGCGATGCCGAGCGCTGCATTGAGTGCAACGGCTGTGTCACCGCCTGCAAGAACGAGAACGACGTGCCGTGGGGTGTTAACCGTCGGCGCGTGGTTACGCTCGATGACGGCGTGCCGGGCGAAAAGTCAATCTCGGTCGCGTGCATGCACTGCACGGACGCGCCGTGCGCCGCCGTTTGTCCGGTCGATTGTTTCTATACGACGCCGGACGGCGTGGTGCTGCACAACAAGGACCTGTGCATCGGCTGCGGCTACTGCTTCTACGCCTGCCCGTTCGGCGCGCCGCAATATCCGCAGGCATCGGCCTTCGGCGTGCGCGGCAAGATGGACAAGTGCACGTTCTGCGCCGGCGGTCCGGAGGAAGACGGCTCGGCGGTGGAGCAGAAGAAGTACGGACGCAATCGCCTGTCCGAAGGCAAGCTGCCGATGTGCGCGGAAATGTGCGCGACCAAGGCATTGGTCGCGGGCGACGGCGACGTCGTGGCCGACATCTATCGCAAGCGCGTCCTGAAGCGCGGCGGGCGGCCGCAGACCTGGGGTTGGGAGACCGCTTACAAGAGCTGACCCAACGGGAGAGATTTCGCGCACGCGAGGTCCACCCATGAACCGCGCCAGCGAACCGACCCCCCTCTCCCATCGGGAGAGGGCAAGGGGTGAGGGAAGAAACCGCTTGGTTCATGGAAAAATTCGTGACGTCGGTTGCGTCATGCGGTTTCTCCCTCAGAAGTTGTTGTTCGTTTGACCACAGGAGAAAGGTATATGCGTGTTTCTGCCGGGATACTCTGCGGCGTCACAATTTCACTTGGCTTGATGCTGGCCGGCTGCTCGGATTCGAGCGACGTCACTTTGTATAAGCCCGGCGTTTACAAGGGCGCGGTGGATCCGTTAATTGAAAAGCAGCGATCGCCGGCGCAACAAGAGAAACTCTTGGCGCGGTTTAATCAAGTCCAGACCGATCGCTAGAGGTGCCGTCATGTCGCCGAGTAATATTAATCCGAAGATTTTCGCGGTTCTTGCACTTGCGCTCGCCACGCTGAGTGCCAGCGGCTGTTCCACGCAAACCGGTCAGTACGCGCCGACCAAGCAGCAGTGGGATTCGCCCCGTTCCGGCCAGGTCGAAGATGATCTGCGCAGCCGTTTGGCGCTTACGCAGCGCGACAACTGATTGAGGAGAAGCGATATGTCCGATTCGACGGTATTCCCCACGGCGAAAGCGCCGTGGCCGCGCCGACGGCGCATGATGGCTTGGACGATCGCCGCGATCTTAGTTGGATCGATGGTGTTTCCCTTGAGTGGATATGTCTACGTGGCGGTCAGCGACGCTTACGCCCAGCAGCAGAACGCGGCCGGCGCGTCATCGGCCGACAAGCAAACCAACCCGCGCGCGAATTACTGGCGGGCGGTGCGCCAAGGATACGACGGCTATACCGCGGCATCCGGTCCCTACACGACGAACGTGCTCATTCAAAACGGCGGCCAGAATTGGCGACAACTGCGTAACGGCCCGGCGAGCGGCTTTTCCGCGTGGATACTGGCCATCGTCGTTGGCGCCATCGTGTTGTTTACGATCGTGCGCGGTCGAATCAAGCTGCGGCACGCGGCGACTTCCGGTAAGACCGTCGAGCGCTGGAGTTTGAACGAACGCGTGCTGCATTGGTACGTGGCGGTGCTGTTCATCGTTCTCTCGATTACCGGTCTCAGCATGCTGTTCGGTCGCGAGGTGCTGATACCGTTGCTGGGTTATGCGGGGTTCGGCGTGTTTGCCAATGTCGCCATCGCCCTGCACAACTACCTCGGACCGTTCTTCGTGATCGGCGTACTGCTCGAAATCATCATTTGGTTCCGAGACATGTTGCCGGAAGCGACGGATTGGGAGTGGCTGCGGCGCGGCGGCGGATTCTTCTCGAAGAATGCGTCGCATCCTTCCGCCGGCCGTGTCAACGCGGGCGAGAAATATCTCACCTACTGGCTGGGGTTGGTGCTGATGGGCGGCGCCGTCAGCGTGACCGGTATCATGATGGATTTCCCCATCTTCAGCCAAGTCCGCGAAACCATGCAGGTCTCGAACTTGATTCACGGTATTGCCGGGATCATCTGGATTTCGCTGACGCTGGGACACATCTATCTCGGCGCCTGGTCCGTGGAGGGCGCGCTTTCCGGAGTCACGAACGGTCGGGTTAGCAGCGAGTGGGCGAGGGAGCATCACGACCTTTGGTATGAGCGCGAGGGCCGCAAGACGGAAGCCACCGGTGATCAATCGAGCCGTGCCGCCTCGCGCACTGCTTGAAACCCACGGCATTCACGGGATCACTGTACGGAGTCTGAATCGCCTGCGACGTCGTGAAATCGTGAAGTAAGGCACTTACCGATTTTGGCCTTTGTCCGCGCACGGGCGCCGAGTTGTCGGCGCCCGTGCGGCGTTTTGGGGGCTGCGCTATCATAGGCGTCGTCTATGCCGATCCAAGTTAAATTTTTCGCCAGCCTGCGTGAACGTATCGGTCGCGCCGCGGACGCTGTTCCCGCGGCGCAGGCCCGCACGGTCGCCGATGTTTGGGCCCAGGCGGCGGCCGGTGTGGCGATGCCGCCGAATACGCTCGCTGCGGTGAACTTGGAATACGTCGATCTGAGCCACGCGGTGCGGGAAGGCGACGAAGTCGCGTTCTTCCCGCCGGTAACGGGAGGTTGACGCGTGGCGATCAGGGTGTGTGAAAGCGGTTTCGATCCATACGCGGAATTGAGCCGCCACCAGGACGCTGTGCTCGGCGCATCGGGGAAGTACGGCGCCACCGTGAGCTTCGTCGGCACGATGCGCGACTTCAACGACACCGAAACCGTGCACGCCATGACGCTCGAACACTACCCCGGCATGACGGAAAAACACCTTGAACGCATCGTCGCCGAGGCCAAGCGGCGCTGGGCCATCATCGATGCATTGATCGTGCACCGGGTCGGCGCGCTCTCCCCGAACGAGCCGATCGTCCTGGTCGCGGTCTGGGCCGCGCACCGTGCCGCCGCGTTCGAGGCTTGTCGCTATTTGATCGAGGAACTGAAGACGCGCGCCCCCTTTTGGAAGAAAGAGACCCGGCCGGAGGCGGATCGCTGGGTCGAACACAACACTCCCGCCGCTGCTAAAATCTCCAGGTAAGAATCCGGCGATTGAACTAAGAGCGCCTCGATTTTCTCTGACACTCGTCACCGCTTGATGACGCATCAGCCTCAGGGCAAGCGCGAGCGAAATCGCGCGAAACGATCGCCGCGCGCGCTACGCGGCCTCGTCATTCGTTCGTCCGTTGCGTTCTGGGCGACGCTTCTGTTCACACTCTCGGCGCTCTCGACCCTGACGGCACACGCCGTTGCGGACGATTCATGGAGTCGGGCGCTCGCTAAGCGCGACTTACCCGCGATCGAACGTCTCGTTGCGGCGGGCGCCGACGTCAATCGCGCGAACGGCGACGGCATGACCGCGCTGATGGTCGCCGCGGCCGAGCGCAACCAAGGCCTGCTGCGCTTGCTGCTTGAGCGCGGCGCGCGCGTGAACGCCGCGAACGATCGCGGCGGCACGCCGCTGATGTATTCGGCGACGGCCGGCGATCTGAACGCGGTGGCGTTCCTGTTGTCGCGGGGTGCCGCCATCGACGCGCGCGCGACCAACGGCTGGACCGCGCTCACGCTCGCCGCCGCGCGCGGCTTCGATGAGGTCGCGAACTTGTTGTTGAGGCGCGGCGCCGATCCCAACGTTACCGACATCTACGGATGGACGCCGCTCATGCGCGCGGTCCAGCATGACCGTCAGGCGGTGGTTCGCGTATTACTGGGTTCGAATCGCGTGAAGCTCGATGTCCAAAACGAAAGCGGCCACACCGCGCTGCATCAAGCCGCGCTTGAAGGTTTCACTGACATCGCGGGAATGCTGGTCGCGCGCGGCGCGAACACCGGCCTGTTGGATCACTCCGGACGCACGTCGGCGGCCTTGGCACTCGCCACCGGCCATCGGACGACGGCGCGGATCATCGACAAAGCGGCGGCGAAGAACTAAGCACCGCGCCGGAGCACGGTCGTCGGCGGCGCTAACAGAGAACCTGGTTACTGCAATACACGGAAAGCGGTACGACCGTCGTGCTGGCCTTGACCGGTCGGCGTACGTCGGTCGTGCGAAACTCAAGCGACAGGCGCGATGAAAACGTTGCGAAGAACTTGTCGTACAACTCCCCGCCCAGCGTGCCAATGGCGTACAGGTTGCCGCGCTTATCCTGTTCAAGCACGATCGCCGTCAGCGGCTGCTTCGCCGGCCCGCCCAAGACGCGCGCGCCGTCGACCGGATCGTAGACGCTTTTCTCGGAGCAGCAATAAATCACTTGCGCACGCTCCGCGGTTTCTTCCCGCGAGTTTCGAAACGACGCCGGTTCGTGCCGGTAGTTGATGAAGCTCACCTCGTGCGCCGGGTGAGTCATCTTGTGGGCACAGATCGCCGCAAAGGCGACGATCGCGCGACGCGGGCCGACCCCGCCGCTCCAGTGGTATTCCTTGCCGTCCTCGGTGCGCAGCGTTGCGGCTTTGGCCGGTTTGCCGAGATTGATCAGGAAGCAGGGCGTCGTGACATAGGGGTAATGGAAGATGTAATTCTCGCCCTCCTTGAGCTGCGCCGCCGCAATCGAGCGGTCGCGATCGTCGATCAGCCGCGCGCGCTCGTAGCGGCGCAGCTTTACGTCGGTTCGGGCGAGCAAGGCCGGGCTCGCGGTCAAGAGCGCCACGGCGGCGGTACACAGCCGCACGAAGCTTCGGCGCGAGAATTCCGAATCGCTCATGGGATTCCTCTTGCTGATCGAGAACGCTATCCAACAGAATAGCCGCATTGAAACAGAATCGCACGGCCGCGAAAAGCAGAAGCCGCGCGCCGCGAGAAAGGAGCGGAAAATGTTGTTTCCACGAGTCGTACGATTGGATGATTCCGACGACCGCGTTTACGAACCCGCGGCGGCAGCGGGGGAATGGGCGGTCCCGGGCGCGTTCGTCTTTCTCGATATCGATATGGCTCAAGCCGGCGGCAAGCTGCGCCAAGCGTTTCATCACGGTTTCCTCGGTACCGACAGCTTTGGCTGGGGCACGCTGGTACAGGTTGAGGAGATCGCGTTCGCGGAGTATGCCGCGGTCGTCGAGCGACTGGCGCAACATTTCGTGCAGCGGCTCAATGCGCCGAGCATCGACGCGGCAAGGGAAATGGCGCAAGAGGAAGCGGCGTTTGCCGCGAGTATCTGTGAGCATCCGCGCCATACCCTGCTCGCGGTCGATCGCGCCCTCGGCGAGGAGGGGATCGAGGAGAACTTTCGCGTCGTCCGCCCGCCGAGCGGGCTCGATCACGAAAAGATCAAGCTGTGGAAGATCGTGGAAGACGACGGTTAGCAGCGTGTCGACAAAACCAGAACCGCCGTCATGCCGGCGAAACAGACTGTGTGAAAACTCCCGCAAAAATTTCGCGGTGGGATTCCGCCCCCACCCTAACCCGCCCCCGCTGGCGGGGGGTGAGGCGGGTTTTCGCGAATGTACCGACGTACATTCGCGCCGCCGAACGGGCGCACGTGAGGTGCGTGCGCCCCGGGCGGGAAGGGAATGGGAGGGGGAATGCGATCGCGAATCGAAGCGGAAGTGGGAAATTTCTCCGAGCGATCGAGAAATCTTTGAGTTTTCACACAGCCTGCAAAGCCGGCATCCAGATGTTATTGATTGGGCCGTGTTTGATATCCTGGACTCCGGCTTTCGCCGGAGTGACGAAGCATTTATCAACACGCCTGTTAGGCGCGCGCCGTCGCGAGATATCGAATCGTGGATAAGGTACTGCTGATCACCGGCGCGAGCCGCGGTATCGGCGCGGCGACCGCGCGCTTGGCGGCGCGGCAAGGTTACTCGGTGTGCGTCAACTACCGACGCGACGGCGCGGCGGCCGATGCCGTGGTGAAGGACATCGAAGCGCGCGGCGGCCGGGCCGCCGCGGTCGCGGCCGACGTGGCGGACGAAGAAGACGTCGTGCGGCTTTTCGAGACCTGCGACCGAACGCTTGGACCGCTGACGGGACTTGTGAACAACGCCGGAATACTCGAAACGCAGATGCGGCTCGAGACCATGACCGCGGCCCGATTGACGCGCGTCCTGGCCATCAACGTCATCGGCGCTTTCCTCTGCGCCCGTGAGGCGGTGCGACGCATGTCCACCCGGCACGGCGGCCGCGGCGGCGCGATCGTCAATCTGTCCTCGGCCGCGGCACGCCTGGGTTCGCCGGGGGAGTACGTCGACTACGCCGCGTCCAAGGGAGCGATCGACACCATGACCGTCGGGTTATCGCAGGAGGTGGCGGAAGAGGGCATCCGCGTTAACGCGGTACGCGCCGGTTTCATCTACACCGAAATGCACGCGAGCGGCGGCGAGCCGGATCGCGTCGATCGGGTGAAAGCGTTTGTGCCGATGAAGCGCGGCGGGACCGCCGATGAAGTGGCGCGCGCCATTGTGTGGCTGCTGTCGGACGAAGCTTCGTACACGACCGGCTCGTTCATCGACGTAACCGGCGGAAGATGACGCGTCTCCAAGCGTTCGGGTTGACCCCAAGAAACTACAGTCGGCCAGGAGTGGTACTAGCTTGACTCGGGACGAGGAGGGAGCTTATCGTTATGATCATAACGATGCGCCTGCCAGGAGGGATTTATGAGCCAAACCTCGGAGAAGCGGGAGTACGACTTCAGCGACCGGACCAAATACGATGCGTTGATGGAGGTCGTGCGAAATCGAATAACGGTGCGCGCCTTCGATTCGGGCTACACCGTGCCACGCGAGCACCACGAATTGATCCTGGAGGCGGCGCGCCACAGTCCCTCGGGAGCCAACACGCAGCCCTGGCATTTCATTGTCATTACCGACCAGGACCTGAAAAACAAGATCATGGAGTACTTCCGCGAGGAGCAGGTCCGGCGCGCGAAGCTGAAGATGAAGTTCCCCACGCCCGACTACCGCGGCCTTGCCTCCGCGCCCGGCTTCATCGTGGTGGCGAGCGACTTCCGCTGGGTGCGGGCCTTCCCGGTGCTTAACGACGGTTCCGAGCTCGACCGGATGTACAAGGAAAACGCCGAGCGCATCCTATTGCAGAGCGTGGCGGCGGCCACGATGTCGGCGCACCTCGCCGCCGCCGCGCTCGGCTACAACGTCTGGTGGGTGACGGCGATCGGTCAGGAGGCGGCGCAGAAGGCGATGAAGCCGCTCCTCGGCATTCCGGAGGAGCTTTCAGTCCTCGACATCATGTGCTTCGGGCCGCCCGCAAAGGCGCCCTACAAGCGCTGGAAGAAGACACTGCCGGAGATCGTCAACTGGAATAGGTTCGACCGAACTCATTTCATGACCGACGCGCAGATCGCCGAATGGGTAGCAACCAAGCGCCACAAGGTCATGTACAAGGATGGGCAAAACGTCGACTAGGCGGGCCGCCGGCGGCATAGCCGAATCGGGCTATCGCCTGGACGAGCAAATCGGGTTCTTACTGCGCTGCGCCTATCAGCGGGCCACCGGGAACCTGCTCAGCCAGATCGGCGCCCACGATCTGACGACGCCGCAGTTCGCCACGCTCACCAGGCTCTACGAACGCGGACGCGTGTCGCAGAATCTACTGGGGCGCCTGGTCGCCATGGAGCCCGCGAACATTCGCGACGTCGTGCTGCGTCTCAGGAAACGCCGTCTGGTTAAAACAGAGCGCGCCCTCGACGATGGGAGACGGACTCTCGTCAGCCTCACCCGGAGCGGAACCGTACTCGTCGAGGATCTCATCCCCGTCGAAATAGAATCTACGGCCAGGACGCTGGCGCCCCTGAAACCGAGCGAGCGGCGGATCTTGTTGGCGCTCTTGCGTCGGATCGCACAAGGCTGATCTCCTACCTGCCCCCCCAAGCGCTT
>DASWLD010000107.1:0-3024 GCA_036396275.1 Burkholderiales bacterium | reverse complement strand
ACTTTCAATTTCGCGCGCGAACCGAGTCGTTCGACCAGCGGCCCGAGAATCGAAAGGTCGGCGAGCTTGTCGCGGCTACCCTGCAAGAAGAGCATCGGAACGCGGACATCGAGCAGATGCGCGCCGCGTTCACCCGACGGGCGCCCGGCGGCATGCAGCGGAAACCCAAAAAAGACGAGTCCGCGCACACCCGGCAACAGCGTCTCAGCCTGTGCTCGCGATGACATTCGGCCGCCAAAGGATTTTCCGCCGGCAAAAAACGGAACACCCGGTGTGAGCCGCGCGGCTTCGGTTACCGCCGCCCGCACCGTGGCCTGCGCGAGCTTCGGCGAATCCGGGCGCTTCGAGCCGCGCTCCACGTAAGGAAACTGATAGCGCAGCGTCGCGATGCCGCGCATCGCGAGTCCTTCGGCGATAGATGCCATGAATGGATGCGTCATCCCCGCGCCCGCGCCGTGTGCCAGCACGAAACAGGCGCGCGCATCGGCCGGTGCCTGCAGCAGACCGGACACGCGCGTCTCGCCGTCGACACCGATGGCGATCGCTTGCGGTTTTTCCGAGGCCATTCGCTAATCGACGGCACCAAACGTACGGCGACCGCTACGCCGAAGACCGCTCGCCCCACAGCTCCATCGCGCGCTTCGCCCAACCCGTTCCCAGAGCGTCGTCTTCGTGCATGAAGTACACGTACGCGCGCTCGAGCTTGTGCGCGGCGATGCGCTCGACCCAGCCGCGCAAGTCCTTGTCGTCGTAGTGCGTGCGCCGCAGGCGCACGTATCCCTCGTTGGAAGTCGCGACAAACGGCGTGTCGCCTTCGTCGCTGTCGGTGACGCAGAGCATCGCGCCGTGCGCGCGCAGCGCGTCGTACACATCCTCGCTTTGCCAGGACTCGTTACGGAACTCGAAAGCGGCGCGCCGGCCGCTCGGGAGTACGCCGAGAAAATCCTTCAATCGCGGCAAGTCTTTTTTCAAAAACGGCGGCAATTGGAAGAGCAGCACGCCGAGCTTGCCGCCCAGGGCCGCGGCGCGACGGATGAACTCGGCCACGTTCTCCTCGGCCTCGCGCAGGCGCTTTTCGTGGGTGATACGCCGCGGCGCCTTGAGGGTAAACGCAAAATGCTCGGGCACCTCGGTAGCCCAGCGCGCGAGCATCGCCTCGGCGGGCATACGATAGAAGGTGTTGTTGATCTCGACCGTGGGCAGCCGCTCGGCGTAGTAGCGCAGCATCCGGTCCCCGGGGAATTTCTCCGGATAGAAATGGCCGCACCATTCCTTATATGAGAATCCGCTCGTGCCCGCTAACACTTGCATGCGACTTACTCCTAGAATTCACGGGTCGATCCACCCCGGAGTCACCTTGGCATCCCGTCCCACCAGGCGCAAGAAGCCGACCGCTTCGCGACCCCGCAAAAAGGCGCCGCAACCGTCCGCGGATTCGAAAACCGCGGAGCTGCTCGGCGAATACTCCGCCAAGCGTGCCTTCAACGCCACCCCCGAACCGGCGCCGGCGATAGCGAGCGCCACCGGGCCGCTGCTGTTCGTCGTGCAGCAACATTCGGCGCGGCGCCTGCATTACGATTTCCGTCTCGAACTCGACGGGGTGCTGAAGTCTTGGGCGGTGCCGAAGGGGCCGTCGCTCGATCCGCGCGACAAGCGCTTGGCGGTGCAGGTGGAGGATCACCCCTACGACTACGCGTCGTTCGAAGGCGTGATTCCGCCCGGCCAATACGGCGCCGGCGAAGTGATCGTATGGGATTGCGGCGTTTGGTCTCCCGACGAAGGCAAGGAATATTGGTTCCACGATCGTGCCGAAGCCGAGCGGCGCGCACGTGAGAGTTTGGAGAAAGGCAAACTCAGTTTCACGTTACGCGGCGAAAAACTGAAAGGCTCGTACGCTCTGGTTCGAAGTTCAGACAAGAAGAACTGGTTCCTCATCAAGCATAAGGATTCCTTCGCCGCGGACTCGCCCGTCTCCGAACGCAACCATTCCGTGCTGAGCGGATTGGCGGTCGAGAATCTGAAATCCGTTCCGGTTCGCCGGATACCGGCCACAAGACTGGTGCCGTCGGGCGAGATCGAAATATTTCCGAAGCTCGCGCCGATGCTTGCCGAGTCGGGAGACGCGCCGTTCAATCGCGCCGACTGGATGTGGGAGCCGAAGCTCGACGGCTACCGCGTGCTCGTATTCATTAAAGATGGCCACGTTGGCTTTCGGTCGCGCCGCGGCGGGCTCGATCTCACGTCCGCGTTTCCGGCGCTGATCGCCGAACTGTCCCGGCAATGCGTACGCGACATGATCCTCGACGGCGAGATTATCGCATTCGACGCGAACGCCAGACCGTCGTTCGCCGAACTGCAAAACCGCGCGCGCCTGAAAAGCGCCGCCGAGATCGCGGCGGCGGATCGAACCGTCGCGGTGGCTTTGTACTGCTTCGATCTTCTGCACTTCGAGGGCGTCAACGTGCGCGCCGCCCCTTATTCGGATCGCCGGCGCTATCTGGCACAGTGTCTGCTCCCGACGCCGCGCGTGCAGCTCGTGCACGCCGACGAGGACGGTGTGGCGCTGTACCAAGCGGCGCTTGCGAACGGCTTCGAAGGCGCCATGGCGAAACGCAAGGACAGTATCTACGAAGCCGGCCGGCGTTCCGCGTCGTGGCTGAAGGTCAAACCGATGCACACCGCCGAGTTCATCGTCGGCGGCTACACGAAGGGAAGGAACTCGCGCGAAGCGTTCGGCGCCGTTCTCGTCGGTTATTGGAGCGAAGGCAACCTCATTTATTGCGGACACGTCGGTTCGGGCTTCGATGAGCGGACGATCGCCGACCTCAAAGCGCGCTGCGATCGATTGCAATCGAAAACCTGCCCGTTCTCGGAAAAACCGCCGCTGCACAGCCCGACCGCGTGGCTCAAGCCCGAACTCGTCGTGGAAGTGAAGTTCCAGAATTGGACGCCGGATAACTATCTGCGCGCGCCGGTGTTCCTGCGCGTGCGCGACGACGTCGAGCCGAAGAACGTGCGGCGCAC
>DASWLD010000106.1:0-12047 GCA_036396275.1 Burkholderiales bacterium | reverse complement strand
GCTCGGGTTGCCGGTCGCGGCCTGAAGTGCCGCGATCGCCTCGGCATCGCTCGTGCCGTAGATCGTCTGGGTGATGCTCGCCCAGGTGTCGCCCGCTTGGACGGTGTAGTACGGGGGCACCGTTGTCGTGGTGGTTTGGGTTTCCGTAGTAGATAGAACACCACCATTGGCATTGACCGTGGCGCCACCGCCGCCCGTCGTTTGGCTGTAGGTGAGCGTCGTCACCTTCCCCGCCCCGTCGGTGTAGGTCTTGATTAGGTATTGGCCGTTGATCAACTCATACGTGAAGGCAACCGTGCTGCCATCGCCCTGAGTGATCGATGCGACACGTTTGCTTGAGCCGTCGTACGTATACGTCGTAACGTAGGTATTGCCGTCGGCGACGGCGTTGTCTTCGGGCGAGAGATCGACGGTAACCTGCTCAAGTCGGTTCTGCGCGTCGTAGGTGTATCGGGTGAGGGTCTGAACTTGTCCGCCCGAGGTCACTTCGATACGGCTTAAGTTGGTGCCGTCGTATACAAGCGTCGTCACCTGCCCCGCGGGATCGGTGATTTGGGTTAAGAGATCGCCCGTATAGCCGTAGGTGGTGAGGTTGCCGTCGGGATCTCGGGAGGCGATCAGTTGACCGGAACTGTTGTAGGTTTCGCTCGCCCGGCGGCTGCCGTCGATCCAAGTCCATTCGCCGGTGGTTTCATTGAACGCGAGGGTGTCATGCGCCCCGTCGCCGTCGCTACTTATATAAAGAGCGAGCGCGGCGTCATACGCATAGGTCACTTGCGCACCGTCGCCGAATTCCTTGGTAATCGTGCTGCCGGCGGTGTTGACGGTGCCGGTAAGTCCATAGACCCGGCGGTTAACGCTTAAGCGCCAGTTGTCGCCGTTGTCGTCGCTGAATTGGCCTAGCGAATTGTAGGTTCGAACGAGCGCGAGATCGGGGCCGAGGCGCGCGAGGTATTCATCTTTGGCCTGGATGACGAGGTTGCCGGTGGCGCTGTTGACGTACACCGCGTCCGACTGTCCGGGCCGCCCGACGTTGGGATCGTTGCGCGAAGCGAGGGGGTTGTTGAAGAGACCGAGTTCGTTCCCACTGATGATGGCGGCCATGCTAAAGCTCCTCTGCGCGTTTCGTCACTTGCCGTTGGTGCATACACTCACTCCGGGCAAGGCTTGCGCCTTCTCCGGAGCTTGCAAGTTATCCGCACGGGGGAGATAAGGTTTAGGGGGGCTGTGAGGTTTTTCGGTTCGGGGTACCACCACGCGGAGTGGTAACTACTAAAGCCGAAGGACAGAGTAAGGATTCCGTAAAAACTCCATAGGTCGTTGATACTTCGTGGCGGGATTCGTATCAAGCGCGGGCTAGTCGCACCGTCTGCGCCGATGCGGGGGCTGGCTCAGCGACTCAAGCACATTTGCTGGGCCGCAGGACGGAGCACGTGGCTGCGGCCAAGAAAGTATGTCGGGCTGCCCCGCGCTGATGAAGGACCCGATGAGGCTTGGTCAAAATGCTTTTTTATCGCCCCTCGCCAAGGCTTCTTACGAAGCCGATCGCTTGCGCGCAACTCGACCAAGCATTTTTAGCAGCGGGAATTGCGTTTGAGGTTCAGATCGGAAAACTCTCGCGCTCGGCCGGAAAAGTCTCTCCGCGTCGACCACTGCGAGCGGCGGAGTGGACGATTCTCTCAAGGGGGCCCTGAGAGGGTAGGGAAAATAATCAAGCCGTTATCCCGGCAAAGGCAAGATCTGGCGAGGGCTATAACCTTCGGAAGCGCAACGCCCGCCCACCCGCCTTCCGCCAGGTAACGAGATGCTTCTCAACGTACCACTAGACTCGCGAGCACGTACAACGGCGCCTCGCGCGTGGACTAAGAATTACTAGCGGCCGGTTCTTCCTCGATCGCTTTCATGCTCAGCCGAATGCGGCCTTGCTTGTCGACTTCGAGCACTTTCACTTTGACGTGATCGCCTTCACGCAGCTTGTCGCTGACATTTTCGACGCGCTCGCGCGAAATTTGGGAGATGTGTACCAACCCGTCTTTGCCGGGCAGGATCGTGACGAACGCACCGAAGTCCATGAGTTTCGCGACCTTGCCTTCGTAGATCATGCCGACCTCGACGTCGGCGGTAAGCTGCTGGATACGCCGGCGCGCTTCCTCGCCGGCGACGCGATCGGCCGAAGCGATCTTGATGGTGCCGTCGTCCTCGACGTCGATGGTGGCGCCGGTTTCTTCAGTCAGCGCGCGTATGGTCGAGCCGCCCTTGCCGATGACGTCGCGAATGCGATCGGGGTTGATCTTGATGGTGATGATGCGCGGCGCGAATTCCGACAGCTCCGCGCGCGGCGTGGCGATGGCCTGATTCATGATGCTCAATATGTGCAGCCGGCCCTCGCGCGCCTGCTTCAGCGCCGCGTCCATGATCTCGCGGTTGATGCCTTCGATCTTGATGTCCATCTGCAGCGCGGTGACGCCCTTGGCGGTACCGGCGACCTTGAAGTCCATGTCACCGAGGTGATCCTCGTCGCCGAGAATATCGGTCAGCACAGCGAAGCGGTTCTCTTCCTTAATAAGGCCCATGGCCACGCCCGCGACCGGCGCGGACACCGGCACGCCGGCGTCCATTAGCGCGAGACTCGCGCCGCACACCGACGCCATCGAACTCGATCCGTTCGATTCGGTAATTTCGGAAACCACGCGAATTACGTACGGATACGTGCTCATATCCGGCAGCACCGCCTGGATGCCGCGTTTCGCAAGCCGCCCGTGGCCAATCTCGCGCCGCTTGGGACTTCCGACACGCCCGACCTCGCCGACCGAAAACGGCGGAAAGTTGTAGTGCAGCATGAACGGCTCTTTGCGCTCGCCTTCGAGCGCGTCGATGAGCTGCGCGTCGCGCCCGGTACCGAGCGTCGTAGTGACGATCGCCTGCGTCTCACCGCGCGTAAACAACGCGCTGCCGTGCGTGCGCGGGAACACGCCGGTGCGAACCGTGATCGGCCGCACCGTGCGGGTATCGCGACCGTCGATACGCGGCGCACCGGAGAGAATCCGATCGCGCACGATCCGATACTCCAGATCGCCGACCAGCTTAACCACCTTGTCTTCCGTTCCGGCGGGCGAACCTTCCGGCGCAAACTTCGCCACCGCCTCGGCGCGAATTTCACTCAGGCGATCTTGGCGCGCGGCCTTCTCCGCGATGCGATACGCCTGCGCAACGGCGTCACCAAACGCGCTCGTGAGCGTATCTTTGAGCCCCGTATCTTCGGCCGGCGCCCGCCACTCCCAGCGCGACGCGCCGCTTTCCTGCGCCAGCTCGCGAATCGCGCGGATGGCGGTTTGCATCTGTTCGTGGCCGAACACCACGGCGCCGAGCATCACGTCCTCCGGTAACTCCTTCGCTTCCGATTCGACCATTAACACGGCCTTTTCGGTCCCCGCCACGACCAGGTCGAGCTGCCCGGCCTTGGTATCGGAAATCGACGGATTGAGCAAATAGTTGCCATCGCGATAGCCAACGCGCGCGGCGCCGATCGGCCCGCGGAACGGCGCGCCGGAAAGCGACAGCGCCGCCGAGGCCGCGACCATCGACACGATATCGGGATCGATCTCCGGATCGACCGACTTCACGGTGACGACGATTTGAATTTCGTTGACGAAGCCCTCGGGGAACAGCGGACGGATGGGACGATCGATGAGGCGACAGGTGAGTATTTCCTTTTCCGACGGGCGCCCTTCGCGTTTGAAAAAGCCGCCCGGTATCCGCCCCGCGGCGTAGGTTCGTTCCTGGTAGTCGACGGTCAGGGGAAACCAATCTTTCCCCGGGGCCGGTTCTTTTTGCGCGACCACGGTCGCGAGCACGACGGTATCGCCCATGGACGCGAGCACGGCGCCGCTCGCTTGGCGCGCGATTTCGCCGGTTTCGAGCCGAACCGCGTGATTGCCGTATTGAAAGGTCTTCGTAACTTTTGCCAAGGTATTCTCTCCGCGTTACTTGCGCAGCCCAAGCCGCTCGATCAGAAGGCGATAACGATCGCCATCCACCTTTTTCAAATAGTCGAGCAACTGGCGCCGCTGATTTACCATTTTGAGCAAGCCGATGCGTGAGTGATGATCCTTGGGATGAGTCTGGAAGTGACCGGCGAGATCGTCGATGTGTGCCGACAGAAGCGCCACCTGCACCTCGGGGGATCCGGTGTCGCCCTTGTGCGTTTGGTACTCCTGCAGAACCTTGGCTTTGTGTTCAGCCGTGAGGGACATGTAACTACCTCTTATGCCTTCGCTATTCGTAATCTTTCAGAGGGCGCGTATTCTACTCGGCGCCCTCCGGCCTAACAACCTAGCTTGTGGACCGGCTCCGTCCCGTCAGCGGTCTCGATCTCGACGGACACTAAGCGCCGAGGCGCCACGCGACCATCGTCGAGTACCTCGCCCATACCAAGGAATCGATCCTCCGCATCGTATAAGCGCACCCACCCCGGGACTTCCCGGTGGCGGACCGACACCGGCTGGCCGCGCAACAAATAATGCGTCGCGAGCGACGTCAGTCGGACGTCGGGTATGCCGGCGACCACGGCATCCACCGGTACCAATCGAGCCGCACGCGCCGCCGCATCCGGCAACGCCGCCAGCGCGTCGAGCGTTACCGCGCGATCGAGCGTGAGCGAACCGACCGCCAAGCGCCGCAGTTGCGCCAAATGCGCGCCGCATCCCAGCCGCTGCCCCAAATCGTGCGCCAGGCTGCGCACGTACGTCCCCTTGGAGCAGACGATTTCAAGAGTCACGCGGTGGTCGGCGAATGCGTGCAACGCGATGTCCCGTATCACGACACAGCGCGGTTCGCGCTCGATTTCAATGCCCGCGCGCGCTAACTCATAAAGCGGCCGACCGCCGCGCTTGATCGCGGAGTACATCGGCGGAACTTGTTCGATCTCGCCGCGAAACTCGCTAAGCGCGAGCTCGAGCTGCCGATGCGCGACGACCACCGGTCGCCGCTCCACGACCTCTCCTTCCGAGTCGTACGTCGTCGTCGCGACACCCAGCTGTATCACCGCGGCGTAACGCTTGTCCGACTCGATCATGAATCGCGACAGCTTGGTCGCTTCGCCGAAACACAGCGGCAACAGACCGGTCGCGATCGGATCGAGGCTGCCGGTATGGCCGGCCTTGCGGGCAAGCAACAAGCGTTTAGCCTGCTGCAGCGCCTGATTCGACGTCATCCCCGCGGGTTTATCCAGCAGCAACACGCCGTTCACGGCGGCGCGCGATGGGCCGCGCGAGATTCGGGGGCTCATGATTCCTTTCCCTCCTGGTCCTCGCGCACGGCACGCTCGATCAACTGTGCCAGGCGATCCCCGCGCTCGATCGAGGCGTCGAAGTGGAACCGCAGCGCCGGTATCACCCGCAGGGCGACGCGCCCGGCAAGCTCATGGCGCAGGTGTCCGGCGGCGTGCGCGAACATTTCCAACAGCGGCTCGGCGCCGGCCGCGCCGGCGAGCAGCGTGAAATACACGCGCGCCGACTTCAAATCGGGCGAGACGTCGACGTGCGTAAGGGTGACCTGATGCGCGCGCGGGTCGTCCAGCACTTGCGGGATGAGCACCGCGAGTTCGCGCTTGATCAATTCCGCGACACGCAGCGGCCGGTTCGATTCTTTTCGCATAAAATCAGTAGCAAGTAGCAAGTGACAAGTTGCAAGAAAAAAAGGACGGTTCTCTTGCAACTTGTCACTTGTTACTTGCTACTTGACACTTGCTACTCGGTTATACCGTGCGCGCGACTTCGACCTTCTCGAACACTTCGATCTGGTCGCCGACCTGAACGTCGTTGTAGTTCTTGACGGCGATGCCGCACTCGGTGCCGGCTTTGACTTCGGAAACGTCGTCCTTGAATCGACGCAGGGATTCCAGTTCGCCTTCGAAAATCACCACGTTGTCGCGCAGCACCCGAATCGGTCGATTGCGGCGCACCGCGCCTTCGGACACGACGCAGCCGGCGACCACGCCGATCTTCGGTGCGCGGAATACCTGGCGTACTTCCGCGAGTCCCAGGAACTGTTCCTTCACCTCGGGCGTGAGCAGTCCCGAAATCGCCGCCTTGACGTCGTTCACGGCGTCGTAGATGACGTTGTAGTAGTGCACATCTACGCCGTGCGTTTCGATCAATCGCCGCGCCGTGGCATCCGCACGCACGTTGAAGCCGATGATGATCGCGCTCGATGCGGTGGCGAGGTTGACGTCCGATTCGCTGATGCCGCCGACCATGCCGTGCACGACCTTCACTTTCACCTCGTCGGTGGAGAGGCGTTCGAGCGCCGAGATCAGCGCTTCGATGGAACCTTGCACGTCGGCTTTGATGATCAGATTGAGCGTCTTCGCTTCGGTGCTCTCTTGCAAATGCTCGAAGACGTTCGTCAGCTTGGCGCTGCGCGCCGCCAGCTGGATGTCCTTGAACTTTCCTTGCCGATAGAGCGCGATCTCGCGCGCCTTGCGTTCGCTTTCGACCACGACGACTTCATCGCCCGCCGCCGGCACGCCCGACAGGCCCTGGATCTCGACCGGTATCGACGGCCCGGCTTCGCGCACCGGGCGGCCTTTCTCATCGAGCATCGCGCGCACGCGCCCGTATTCGCGGCCGGCTAACAGAATATCGCCCTTGTGCAAGGTGCCGCGCTGCACCAGTATCGTCGCCACCGGTCCGCGGCCTTTGTCGAGCCGCGCCTCCACCACCAACCCCGCCGCCGGGCCAGCGTGCGGCGCCTTGAGTTCGAGCACTTCGGCCTGCAACAACACCGACTCCAGCAGCTTGTCGATGCCGACGCCGGTCTTGGCCGACACGTCGACAAAAATGTCGTTGCCGCCCCATTCCTCGGGAACGACTTCGTGTTTGGTCAGCTCTTGTCGCACGCGATCCGGCTGCGCGTCGGGTTTATCGACCTTGTTGACCGCGACCACAAGCGGCACCTTGGCGTTGCGTGCGTGATGCACCGCCTCGACCGTCTGCGGCATCACGCCGTCGTCCGCCGCGACGACGAGAATGACGATGTCGGTGGCCTTGGCGCCGCGCGCACGCATCGCGGTAAAGGCTTCGTGGCCCGGCGTATCCAGAAAGGTCACGACACCCCTCGGCGTTTCGACGTGATAGGCGCCGATATGCTGGGTGATCCCACCGGCTTCGCCGGCCGCAACCTTGGCTTTGCGCACGTAGTCGAGCAGCGAGGTCTTGCCGTGATCGACGTGCCCCATCACCGTGACAACCGGCGGACGCGGCGCGAGTGCTTCATGCGTTTGCTCGACGCCGGTCAGCAGCGCTTCCGGATCGCTCGGGCGCGCTTGCTTCGCCACATGTCCCATTTCCTCGACCACGATCGTGGCGGTATCTCGATCCAGCACTTGGTTGATCGTTACCATCATGCCGAGCTTCATCAAGACTTTGATGACTTCCGCGGCCTTCACCGACATCCTTTGCCCGAGCTCGGCGACGGTGATCGTCTCGGGCAGCATGACCTCGTGCACGATCGGCTGGGTCGGCCGCTCGAACGCGTGCTGCCCGGACATGCTGGTGACCACGCTGCGCGGCGGCGCCGCGCGCGCCTTGCGACGCATCTTTTTGCCTTCCGCAAGATGCAGTTCGCCGCGCTCGCGCTCCTCGATCTTCTCGATTCGTCCTTTCTTGTGCTTTTCGTGCTTTTCTTTCTTTTCTTCCTTCGCCGCCGGCGCTTTTGGCGGCGCCTCCACGGGCGCTGCTTTGGGTGCCGGCGCTTCGACCGGAGCCGGCGCTTCGGCCGCAACCCCGGCGGCCTTCTCCGCGGCCGCTGCGAGCGGTACCGGCGCTTCCTCGACCGGCGGCGGCGTTTCTTCCGGCGCGGCGGTGGCGCCCTCTTCGACGGCACCGCGCTTGACGAACGTGCGCTTCTTGCGCACCTCGACCTGAACCGTACGCGTCGGTCCGGTTCGCGAGGTTTGCGTCACTTGGCTCGTCGACTTACGCTTCAGCGTAATCTTCTTGCGCGCGGTAGCCTCTTCGCTGCCGTGATTGCTGCGCAGGTAGGATAACAACGTCAGTTTTTCCTCGTCGTTCAGCTCATCGCCCGGATTCTTCGCGGAAATTCCGGCGGCCACGAGCTGGCGCAAGAGCGTCTCGGGCGGGACGCCGATCTGCTGCGCGAATCCTTCTACGGTGATATGCGTCATGCGAACTCTCGTGCCCAATCTAAAAATCGCGCCAGCGAACCGACTCTGCTGCACATGGGTGAGCCGCATTGCGGCGAACGGGCAAACAGGATGTTGGCCCTGGACTTTGGCGCGAAGCAGGGACGGCACAGCGACAAAGTGCGAATGTCGCGAGCGCAGGAAGCGCAGAAGCGACCCCCTCTCCCTCCGGTGACGTGCAGGGACGCACTAAGATCCGCGGGAGACAAGATGCTACACATGGATGTGTCAATGTCGCGGGCGCGCAGGAAGCGCGCAGAGCGACACGCGCAGGAGCGACGCCGAGAGCGATCAGAGGGTAAGGGGTGAGGGCGGAGATCGCTTGGCGATGTGAAAAACATCTTGGGCATGACTGTCTCGATCTCAACCCGACCCGCCGGCTTGCCCGCCCTCGGCCGCGGCCGCGGCCTCGAACCACGGAGCGCGCGCGGTCATGATCAGCTCCTTGGCGCGCTCCTCGGTCATCCCCTCGACATCCAGCAACTCATCCACCGATTGCTCGGCCAATTCTTCGCGCGTTTTGATACCGGAACTCGCCAATAGCCGCGCGGTGTGTTCGTCCATGCCTTCCATATTCATCAAGTCCGACGCCGGTTCCGCTAGATTCAATTTTTCCTCCTGCGCGATGGCGCGCGTTACCAAGATATCGCGAGCGCGATTACGCAACTCATCCACCAGTTCCTCGTCGAATTCCTCGATCGCCAGCAGCTCTTGCCTCGGCACGTAGGCGACTTCTTCGAGGTTCGCGAACCCTTCCTGCACGAGCACGCTGGCGACGTTTTCATCGACGTCGAGGCTTTCCATGAACACCTTGACGGCGTTCGTCGTCTCGTTGGCGCCCTTCTCCGACGCCGCCTGCTCGGTCATCACGTTCAGTTCCCAACCGGTCAGCTCGGAGGCAAGCCGCACGTTTTGGCCGCCTCGGCCGATGGCTTGCGACAACTGACGCTCATCGACGATGACGTCCATACTATGAAGTTCTTCATCGACAACGATCGACAGGACTTCGGCCGGCGCCAAGGCATTGATCACGAACTGCGCCGGATTGTCCGACCATAAAATAATGTCGACCCGCTCGCCGGCCAGCTCATTCGACACGCTTTGTACGCGCGAACCGCGCATCCCGACGCACGCGCCGATCGGGTCGATGCGCGCATCCTTCGAACTGACCGCGATCTTCGCGCGCAAGCCCGGATCGCGTGCCGCCGCGTGGATCTGGATCAGCCCTTCGCTCGCTTCCGGCACTTCCAGCTTGAACAGCTCCACGAGCAGCTTCGGCGCGATCCGCGAGAGCACGAGCTGCGGACCGCGCGGCACGGAGCGCACATCGTCGAGCAGCGCCCGGATACGATCGCCGGGACGCAAACCCTCGCGCGGGATCATCGCACTCTTCGCGAGCAGCGCCTCGGCGTTGCCGAGGTCGACGATGGCGTCGCCGCGTTCGAGGCGCTTGACGACGCCGGTGACCATCTCGCCCTTGCGCGGCAAATATAAGTTCACGATCTGCTCACGCTCGGCTTCGCGCACCTTTTGCATGATCACTTGCTTCGCCGCTTGCGCCGCGATACGACCGAACGCCACCGGCTCCAGCGGCTCCTCGACGAATTCCCCGACGTTAATGTCGGGCTTGCGCCCACGCGCGTCGGACAGCCGAATCTGGCGATCCGGAAACTCGATCGGCTCGACTTCGTCGGCGATCACCTCCCAGCGCCGAAACGCGTCGTAGGTGCCGGTCGCGCGGTCGATTTGCACCCGGGCATCGATGTCCTGGGTATAACGCTTGCGCGTGGCGGTCGCGAGAGCGGCTTCGATCGCCTGGAAAATCGTTTCCTTGTCCACGCCCTTCTCGCGTGAAACCGCGTCGACCACCATCAATACTTCGTTACCCATGTTGAGATCTTCCGTTACCGTCTATACCGCCGGTACCAACCGCGCTCGTTCGATCGCCGCGAGCGGCAAATTAAAACGTTCACGGTCCACTTCCATCACCACCGCTTCAGGCGTCGCTTCGAGCAAACGCCCGGTAAAGTTACGCCGCCCATCGAGTGCGCTCAGTAACCGTACTTTAATCATTGCGCCTTGAAACCGGCGAAAGTCGGCCGGCGTCACCAGCGGGCGATCGAGCCCGGGCGAAGACACCTCGAGCGTGTAACGCCCGGGTATCGGATCTTCCACATCCAAGATCGCCGAAAGTTGTCGGCTGACGGCGGCGCAGTTATCGACGGTAACGCCCAGCGGCCCATCTATATATACCCGCAACGTCCGGTGATAACGACCACCGGAAAGTTCGGCCTCGACCAGCTCAAACCCAAGCGCCGCGACGCCGGACGCCAACCGCGCCCGCAAAGTCGATGCCACGCTGCCCATAACCCATTATCCCGCCAAGAAAAAAGTTCACGCCGGAACCGCTTTCCTGAGCTCATAAACACAAAAGTGGGCACACGGCCCACTTGTTGTTAATACCCATCGCCCACAACTTGCGCGAAAATTATATGCTCTTCCGCCCAAATCTCAATGCCACGCGGCACGAAGCGCAAGAGAAAACGGCCTACCCGTAGCGATCAGCTGTCGCCGGCAAGGTGGGCGACGAGAGAATTGGTAGCGGGGGTAGGATTTGAACCTACGACCTTCGGGTTATGAGCCCGACGAGCTGCCAGACTGCTCCACCCCGCAGCAGGGGCGGCAGTGTAGCGTCGCCTTCCGGTGAATTCAAGAAATTCCAGCCCAATTGCGGCGTAACCGCACCGTCTCGGACCGAAAGTTAAGCAGGACTGGTTCAAACAAGGTTTGTATGTCTACCGGCCAGCAGCATCGGGTCGGGGCTGAACGTCCAATTGCGCTCAGAGCTGGCTTGGGAGCCCGCACTGGGGCGACCAACCACTCGCTGTGCCTCGCATCTAAGACCCATAACTGTGAGCCATCCGATAGCGAATTCACGAAAAGAAATCAGCAGAGGAATCGCGTCACTCGGAAGGCGGGGGCTTACGCAGCGACCGTGCGTCAGGATCCGAAGTGGAACCGAAACTTGGAAAAGCGTCGCCGCCTCCTTGAGGTCGAGCGATATCCGCTTCAGATCGGACAAGTTTGGGTGCCGCATGCACAACAGACGTGGGCTTCATGGCCATCGCGCGCGCCGCGACCGCATCCGACGTTCTCCACTCGGGTTGTGTACCGCATTCTTCACCCAGTGTTCGAATCACATTGTCGCAAAACGGAACGGCGATCAAATGAAGTTGCGGGGGATGCTCGCGCACAAAGAAACCCGCGGGGGGGCATGCCCAGCGCGTATCCCCCATGGCATTGTTCAAATCGAGTGCGACGGCGATCGGCCACAAGTTTAGGCCCAACCGGGATGTATGCTTGACGACGGTCGGATTCGCCCAGGCAAATAGGAAATCGATATTAGCCAGCGCGCAGTACAAAAGAGTGCTATGCATTATCGCCTTGGCGCCGAGCATCTTGACGGACGCGAAGCGGCCAAACTCAACAATGTCCTCCCTGTTGGTGGCCACGAAGTGGCGCATGCGCTGCGTGAGCTTATAGTATCTTTCCGAGGCAATTTCGCTGTGCAGCGCGGCAAACGTTAGACCGCCGGTAGCAACGATGTCGTCATCCTCCCGGGCGACAAAAAACAGATCGGGGGGAACCGTCCAACGCGTACCGTAGTTCCGCTCATACACCGAGCCGCAGAAATCCAGGGCCTCGCTAACTTCCGCGGGCGTTCGTGCGATCGACACCGTAATGCGCGACGGGTTGAAACTCATCGCTGGCCTCCATTCGCCAACCTCTTGCGACCTGCTCCCTTGAAACAACTTTCGAACCGTTTTTTTTTCGAATCTGCCCC
>DASWLD010000105.1:0-5059 GCA_036396275.1 Burkholderiales bacterium | reverse complement strand
GGAAGGAGTAGCACGCCAACGTTTCGGTACAACACGCGGGAACCGGAGGTCGACGCGACAGGAGCGCCCCGATCGACCGCAGTGGTGTATGGAGCATTACTGAACTTCAAGAAGAAGGGTTATGGTACAAGTCAAAGGAACATTGATCGCCGCCAAACGGCAATACGTCCTGCAGCATCACGGTCTGGACGCGCTGCGCAAAGTCTTGGCTCAGCTCAAGGACCGCGAAACCGCAAAACGACTCGAAAGCGTCGTCCTGAAGTCCGCCTGGTACCCGTTCGATCTTTGGATCGACCTCACGCAAACCATCGACAGGGTAGTCGGCTACGGCGACGGTCGGCTGCTGCGGCCGATGGCCAAACAAACGGCGGACGATGACCTCTCATCGGTCTACAAGGTCTACTTCAAACAGATGCAGCCAATGCATGTGTTCGATCAAGCCGCGCAGCTCTGGAGCGGGTATTACAATTCCGGGAGCCTGCAAATCACCAAACTCGGCCCAACCTCGGTGGAAATGGAAATCGTCGGTTTCGGATCGCCAAATTGGGTACATTGCGAATCCGCGCTCGGCTGGGCCGAACGCAGCGTTCAGCTGGCCGGCACCAAGGACGTTCAGACGGAACACATCGAATGCCGCGGCCGCGGCGGTTCGCGCTGCCGCATGCGCGTGAGCTGGAAGCAGTAGCCGCGCGCTAGAGTTGCACTATGTGACGCGCCATCCGCGCGCGCGTCGCTTTGTCCGGCAAAGGACCCACGCCGGCCTGCATGTTGTCCACCAAGTGGCTGACTTTGCTCGTCGCCGGGATCGCGCAGGTCACGGCCGGATGCGACACCACGAACTTAAGAAAGAACTGCGCCCACGTCGCGCAACCGATCTCGGCCGCCCAGGGCGGCACGGGCTTCCCGCGCACGCGCGCGAACAATCCCGCCTGCGCGAACGGCCGATTCACCAGCACCGCGACGCGCCGCTCGGCCGCGAGCGGCAGCAGGCGCTTCTCCGCTTCGCGCTCGACGATCGAATAATTGAGCTGCACGAAATCGAGTTCCTCGGACTGTAGCACGCGCGCCAAGTCATCGTACGCACTTTCGGTATAGTGCGTGACGCCGATGTAGCGCACCTTGCCTTGCTCCTTCCAGTCACGCAGCGTCGCCAAATGTGTGCGCCAATCGAGCAGATTGTGAACCTGCATCAAGTCCATGCGCTGCGTGCGCATGCGTTGGAACGATTGCTCCATTTGCCGGATACCGTCGTCGCGTCCCGTGGTCCAGACCTTGGTCGCGAGAAAAAGTTTTCGCTGCACGCCGATATCGGCCGAGAGGTCGCCGATGACGCCTTCCGATCGTCCGTACATCGGCGACGAATCGACCACGCCGCCGCCGAGGCGCGCAAACTCGCGCAGCACCTCGCGCACCGGCGCGCGCGCCGATTCGCCGGCGCCGACGTCGAATACTTGATACGTGCCGAGCCCAATGACCGGCAGCATCTCGCCGCTGCGCGGAATCGCGCGCCGTATCGGCGCGGCCGCGGACGCGGCGGTTCCGGTCATCGCGGCGACGCCGGCACCGAGCGCCAGCCGCAGCCAGGCGCGACGCGATGGATTGCCAAGCCACCGTTTATCCGAATCCATATCGTCTCATCCAACAATTGCTCTACCCATTGACCTTTCCGGCGGCGCGGCGTTCCTCGGTGCGGCCCAGCCACACGGCCAGTGCCAACCATAGTATCGCGATCGCGACGCCGACCGACGCCACACCCGACAGCCCCAAACCGATTGCCGACAACGCGGCAAACACCCAGGCACCGATGGCGTCGCCGGCGCGATAAATCAGAGTATCGATAACATTTTTCACACGGTATTTCTCGATCGGCGTCACGACGGTAAACAGCAGTTCGCGGGCGGGCCGCGTCAGCGCGTAATCCCCCGCGCGCCGCAGAATCTGAAATCCCGCCAAGACACCCAACAACGGCGCCGCCGCGAGCAGCGCCAATCCACCCGCCGCAACCAGCGGCATCGCCGCTAACACGACGGTCAATCCGACCTTACGCATAATCCGTCCGGTGCCGAACATTTGCACCGATACGGCGACGACGTTCACCGCCAAATCGATGCGTGCGAAAAATCGCGTGCGGCTGCCCGAGTCGCCGAACGACTGCGCCACGATGTGCGCTTGCTCGAAATACACGAAGGTGGCGACGATGGTCAAGCCGACGATGAACAGCGCAACCCCGAGCAGATAACGCGAGCGCGCGAGCACGGTGATGCCGTCGAAAACGCCGCCGCCGAGCGGCTCCGCGTCCGATTCGCGGCGGCTCGGTCCGCGCATTCGCAGCAGCGTCACGACGCATACGAGCGCCACGATCAAGAAAGCCGCTGAAACAAGCAAAAGATTGATCGGCCCAAGCGGAACGGCGAGCGTCGAGGTAAGCAGCGGACCGAGAATCGCGCCGATACTGCCGCCGGCGGCGATGAACCCGAACAGGCGCCGCCCCTGCTCGTTCGTGTACGAATCCACCATGACGCTCCAGAACACCGATATCACGAACAGATTGAACACGCTGAGCCACACGAAAAAGACGCGCGCCGTCCACGCGCGCGCGGCGTCGATCTGAAAGACCCCAAAGAACAGCAACAGGTTGACGACAAAGAAGAGATAAACCAGCGGAAGGAACGTCGCGCGCGCGAAACGCCGGGTAATCCACCCGAACAGCGGGACCACGGCGAGCATGGCGAGAAACGTCGCGGTGAAGACCCAGTGCAGATTCGCGACACCGCCGGCGATACCCATCTCTTCGCGCAGCGGTCGCAGGATGTAGTAGCCGCAGAGCAGGCAAAAGAAATACACGAACGAAAGCACGAGCGCCGGCAGCTCGTCCGCGCGCGCGCCGATCGCGCGCGCCGCCGAGTCACGTAGCGCCGAGCGCGACGCGGAAATCATGCCGGCCGGCGGCTAGGCCTTACCGAGAAAATCCGGCTTGCCAAGTTCGACACCGTTGTGGCGCAGAATGCCGTACGCGGTGGTCACGTGAAAGTAGAAATTTGGCTGCGCGTAGTTGAGCAGATAAACAAGCCCGGTGAACGTAATCGTTTGGTCGCGGACTTTTAGCGTAATCGTGCGTGCTTCCGACCCGTCGATCTGTTCAGGCTTAACCGACGTCATGAAGGCGATCGTCTTTTCGATTCGAGAAAACAGCTCGGCAAAACTCGATTCCTTGTCCTCATAACGCGGCGGATCGATCCCCGCGAGGCGCGCTACGCAGCCTTTGGCATTGTCGGTCGCGATCTGCACCTGGCGCACCAGCGCAAACATGTCGGGGTACAGCCGCGCGTGGAGCAACACCGCGGGATCGATCTTTTTCGCTTCCGCGTGGGCGGCCGCTTTCTTGAGAACACCGGCTAGATTGTTCAACATGCGCACGAACACCGGCGCCGACGCCTGATACATGGAAATGGTCACGGGGCATTGCTCCTTAAGTGTAACTAAGCTAATTTCACATTATCCTATAGTTTTCAACGCGGCGCACCGGAAGTCGACCCGCCGGCGCGCCGATGATGCGAGGCAGCGATGATCGAACTCTATTACTGGACTACCCCCAACGGGCACAAGATTACAATCTTCCTGGAAGAAACCGGGCTCCCTTATCGGATCGTGCCGATCAACATCGGCAAGGGCGAGCAGTTCTCCGAGGCATTCCTCGCGATCTCGCCGAACAATCGTATTCCCGCGATCGTCGATCACGCGCCGGCCGACAGCGGCGCGCCGCTGTCGGTATTTGAGTCCGGCGCGATTCTGCTTTACCTCGCCGAGAAGTCGAAACGGTTTATTCCGAGTGACCTGCGCGGGCGGGTCGAGACGCTGCAATGGCTGTTCTGGCAGGTCGCCGGGCTCGGACCGATGGCCGGGCAGAATCATCATTTCCGCATGTACGCGCCCGAGCGCATCGCCTACGCCACCGACCGCTACATGAACGAAACCTCGCGCCTGTATGCGGTGCTCGATAATCGGCTCGCCGATCGCGAATTCGTCGCGGGCGAGTACTCGATCGCCGATATCGCGTGCTATCCATGGATTCGTCCGTACGAACGCCAGGGACAGCGGCTCGAGGACTACCCGAACCTGGCGCGCTGGTTTCACACGATCGCCGCGCGGCCCGCCGTGATACGTGCCTACGAGCGGGCCAAGACGATCAACACGTCGGCCGTGGTGTCGGATGCCGCTAAGAGTGTGCTGTTCGGTCAAAACGCGTCGACGGTGCGAAGAAAGTCGACCGCATAGCTTGCGGACGGCGCGGACCGCTGTCGCGCGGCGCGCCGACCGAAAGTCCGAACCGAATTTTCGGGCGTCTCGTTGCGCCGAATTTGCTGTGATACATTCGCGCGCAGTGGCCGCTAGCGCCCCTTCATCCGCGTCCGATTCCCTCAAATAACCGATGGCCGCCGACATCGCCGAGATTCCCGGACCGCCGCCGCTGCCGCTGGTTGGCAATATGCTGCAATTGCCGAAGGCGCGCGTAATGCAGCACCTCATGGAGGTGAGCCGACACTACGACGGGATCTTCAAGCTGCGCTTCCCCGCCGCAACGGTCGTGTTCGTCTACTCGCCGGAATTACTCGATGAGATCTGCGACGAGTCCCGGTTTCGCAAGGTTATCCGCCCGCCGCTGCTGTTTCTGCGCGACATCGGCGGGGACGGCCTGTTCACGGCGCGCGCCGACGAGCCGAATTGGGAAAAAGCGCACCGTATCCTGATGCCGGCCTTCGGTACCCGCGCGATGCGCGGCTACTTCGACAGCATGCTGCACGTCGCAGAGCAGCTCGTACGTTCGTGGGATGCGCGCGCGGATCGCGACATCCCGGTCGCGGCCGACATGACTCGCTTGACGCTCGACACGATCGCGCTAACCGGCTTCGACTATCGTTTCGACTCGTTCAGGCGCGAGGAACTGCATCCGTTTATCTCCGCCATGGCGCGCGTGCTGACCGAAGCGATGCTGAAAACCACGCGCCTGCCGATTGAGAATTGGTTCATCAGCGAGAAGAACTACCGTTCCGACATCGCG
>DASWLD010000104.1:0-46065 GCA_036396275.1 Burkholderiales bacterium | reverse complement strand
GCTCAAGTACAACGACGAAAGGGTGCGTTATCTGCCGGTATTCGCCAAACCGGACGATAAGCAAGTGCTGGTGCGCACCGAAATCATTCCCAGCGGGGGCGGTCCGAACATTCCGCTGCACTACAGCTTTTATCGTTCGACCAACGGTTGGAAGGTGTACGACGTGTCGATCGAGGGCGTGAGCCTGGTCACGAACTATCGCAGCACCTATGCCGAGAAAGTGCGCAACGAGGGATTGGACGCCTTGATCGCCTCGCTTAGCGCCGACAATCGTCGCGCGCGCGAACGCAGCGACTCGTCGAAGAAATAGTGGCCACCCGTTCCAAGAAAGCGGCATCGGGGGCCGCGAACGCCGAAGCGACGGTGGAAGGCGACGGCATCCTCGCCGTGCACGGCGTGCTGAACTTCGATACCGTGCCCGACGTGTTCGCGAAAAGCGCGGCGTGGGTGCAAAAGTCGCAAGGCCGAATCACGATCGATCTGAAAAACGTCGAACGCGCCGACAGCGCCGGCCTGGCGCTTCTCGTCGAATGGTTGCAGCTCGCGCGCCGTCAAAATCGAGAGCTGACGTTCGCGAACGTGCCGGAACAGGTGCGCTCGTTGATTCGGGTGAACGGGCTCGGACAGGCGCTCAAGATCAATCAGCGCGGCTAGCCGGCGCCGGCCGTCGGCGCGCCGCGCCTCGGTTCGCGCCGCGCAACGCCGCGACGGGATAAGCCGTTTCGGTTCGGTCTCGCGTACAATAGGCGGCGCCGCGACCAATCAAGCAATTACCGACTTCCCCTTGTCCGACGCCATCACAGTTTCCCGACTGCACAAGCACTACTTCGCGGTTCATGCGCTCAGGGGTATCGACCTAACCATCCGACGGGGCGAGTTCTTCGGACTGCTCGGACCGAACGGGGCGGGGAAGTCGACGCTCATCAATATCGTCGCCGGTCTCACGCGTTATCGCGAGGGCGAGGTGCGGGTGCTCGGGTACGACGTCACGCGCGATTACCGGCGAGCCCGCCGGCATCTCGGCGTAGTACCGCAGGAGGTGGTGTTCGATCCGTTCTTCACGGTTCGTGAAGTATTGCGCATTCAATCGGGCTACTTCGGGCTCGGGCACAACGACGCCTGGATCGACGAGCTGCTGCAATCGTTGCGGCTGACGGACAAAGCCGACGCCAACCTGCGCGAACTCTCGGGCGGCATGAAGCGGCGGGTGATGATCGCGCAAGCGCTGGTGCACAAACCCGAAGTCGTCGTGCTCGATGAGCCGACCGCGGGCGTCGACGTCGAGCAGCGCAAGACGCTGTGGGAATTCATTCGGCGCCTGCACGGGCAGGGCCACACCATCGTGTTGACGACGCATTACCTGGAAGAGGCGGAAGCGCTGTGCGAGCGCATTGCCATCATCGACCGCGGCGAATTGATCGCGCTCGATTCCAAGCAGGCGTTGCTGGATCGCGGTATCGGGCGAACGTTGCGTCTTACCATTACCACCGAGCAGCCGCTCGCCGTCGTGCCCGCGGCGCTGACGTCGAAACTGCGGCGGCTCGACGGATCGCGGGTCGAACTGCAACTGGAAAAGGACACCGACTCCATCATCGCGGTGCTCGACGCACTGCGCAGCCAGGGCACCGACGTCATCGATCTCGAAATCGAAGAAGCGGATCTCGAAGACGTGTTTGTTGAACTCACGCGCGCTCGCTCGCAATGACGCTGCGCGGCGTGTACACGCTGTTCTATAAGGAGGTGCTGCGCTTCGGCAAGGTGCTGCTACAGACCTTGCTGGCGCCGGTGGTGACGGCGCTGCTCTATCTGCTCGTGTTCGGTCAGGCGCTGGAGGGTCGCGTGAACGTATTTCCCGGCGTCGAGTACACCGCGTTTCTGGTGCCGGGACTGATCATGATGTCGGTGATTCAAAACGCGTTTGCCAACAGTTCGTCGAGCCTGATTCAGTCGAAGCTCACCGGCAATCTGGTTTTTATCCTGCTGACGCCGTTATCGCACCTGGAATTCTTTACCGCGTTCGTCGCGGCGGCGGTACTGCGCGGTTTGTTGGTCGGCGCGGGCGTTTACGCGGTCGCGCTCTTTTTCGTCGATTTGCCGCCGGCCTATCCGCTATGGCTGTTCGCGTTCGCCATTCTCGGCGCCGCCATGCCGGCGGTGCTCGGCCTCATCGCCGGAATTTGGGCGCGCAAGTTCGATCAGCTCGCCGGTTTTCAGAACTTCATCATCATGCCGCTGTCGTTTTTGAGCGGCGTCTTCTACTCGATCCACGCGCTGCCCGAATTCTGGCGCGGGTTGTCCCATTTCAATCCGTTCTTTTACGCCATCGACGGATTTCGCTACGGCTTTTTCGGCGTCGGGGATGTCAGCCCGCTCGTTAGTCTGGCGGTGATGGGCGGGTTTCTGCTGCTGCTGTCCGGTATTACGCTGGCGATGCTGAAAATCGGGTATCGGCTCCGCGACTAGCGGTGACGAACAGCTCGCGGCATTCGCGGCGTTGTCCGGTCTCGAGCGGCTGGGATGGGTAGACGAAGCGCGACGCTTGACGCTGATGGCACGCACGCCGGAAACGGCGGAGCGTCAAGGGCGGTTGCGCCGCGGTGAGCCCATAACGCCCGCGGACGACGAGATTTGAACGCCGTTCGTCAACCCGGAGTTCGAGCGATCTTGCAATACGGACAAACGCCCCGATAATTACTTGGCATGCAACCCGAAGACATCAAACAGCTGATCGAGGACGGCCTGCCGGGCGCGCGCGCTTCGGTGGACGGCGACGGTCATCATTTCGAAGCCGTCATCGTGGCCCAGCAGTTCGCCGGCAAGTCGATGTTGCAGCAGCATCAGTTGGTTTATGCCGCTCTCGGCCAGAAGATGGGCGCGGAAATTCACGCGCTGTCGTTTCGAACATTGACGCCCGAAGAGCATCGGGCGCAAACTGGCGGTTAGTCGATATCGTTTTTTGACTGAACAAGCGAGGTCGCAGTGGATACGCAAGAGAAAATCAAGCAGCAGATCGGATCGAGTCGGATCTTCCTTTATATGAAGGGTTCGCCCGAGGCGCCCATGTGCGGGTTTTCGGCGCAGGCGGTGCAATTGCTCGGCGCGGTCGGCGCGAACTTTTCGAGCTTCGATGTGCTGTCGGACAGCGAAATCCGCCAAGGCATCAAAACCTATTCGAACTGGCCGACGATCCCGCAACTGTACATCGACGGCGAACTCGTCGGCGGCTGCGACATCATGACCGAGCTGCATCGCAAGGGCGAATTGCAGAAGCTGGTGGCCAAGACCCAGGCCGCCTGATAAGCCCGGAAGTTCTTGGCTCAACAAGGCTGCTTCGGCAGCCTTGTTTTTTGGTGACTTCACGGGAACCGCAGATAAGCGCAGATGAAGAGCTGACAAACACCCTGCGAGGCGACGCTTCCCCCCACCCTAACCCTCCCCCGCAAGACGGGGGAGGGAACCGGAGGACGCGTCGGTTTCGTACGGCGTGCTAAGTTCTTTGTTACCATCTGCTTTGTTACCATCTGCGTTTATCCGTGCTGTACAGGGACGTACGAATGTCGCGAGCGCAGGAAGCGCAGGAGCGACCGTTCATCTGCGGTTTCACACTGATATGGACAGACTCATCGTCACCGGCGGCTATCCGCTCCGCGGAGAGATCCGCATCTCCGGCGCGAAGAACGCCGCGCTTCCGGTGTTGGTCGCCTCGCTGCTGACGGCCGAGCCGCTGAACATCGGCAACGTTCCGCATCTGCAAGACATCACCACGACCATGGTGCTGCTCGGGCGCCTCGGCGTGCGCTTCGTGATCCACGATAAAATGGTGATCGAGGCGGACGCAGCCGAGTTGACCTCCCTGCGCGCGCCGTACGAGCTGGTCAAGACCATGCGGGCGTCGATTCTGGTGCTCGGCCCGCTGGTCGCGCGCTTCGGCGAGGCGGAAGTATCGTTGCCCGGCGGCTGCGCCATCGGCTCACGCCCGGTGAATCTGCACATCAAGGGCCTGCAAGCGATGGGCGCGGAGATCACGCTCGACGGCGGCTACATTCGTGCACGCGCGAAGCGGCTCAAGGGCGCACGCATCTTCATGGATATCGTATCGGTCACCGGTACCGAGAACATCATGATGGCGGCGACCTTGGCGTCCGGCACGACCGTGATCGAGAACGCTGCACGCGAACCCGAAGTCGTCGATCTCGCCAACTGTTTGGTCGCGATGGGCGCGCGCATCCACGGCGCCGGCACCGACGAGATTACGATCGAAGGCGTCGACAAACTGCATGAGGCCCGGCACGACGTCATTCCCGACCGCATCGAAACCGGCACCTACCTCGTGGCCGGCGCCATGACCGGCGGCAACGTACGGCTGCGCCACACGCGACCCGAGTTGCTGCTCGCCGTGATCGACAAACTGCGCGAAGCCGGCGCCGACATCGACACCGGCCCCGACTGGATCCGGCTCGATATGTCCGGTCGCCGCCCCCGGGCCGTCAACGTTCGCACCGCGCCGTTTCCGGCGTTTCCGACGGACATGCAGGCGCAGTTCGTGGCGCTGAACAGCATCGCCGAAGGCAGCGGCACGATCACGGAGACGGTATTCGAGAATCGCTTCATGCACGTGCAAGAGTTGCAGCGCATGGGGGCGGAAATCGAGATGAAAGGCACGACCGCGTTCGTGAAAGGGGTCTCGAAACTTGTCGGCGCGCCGGTGATGGCGACGGACTTGCGCGCGTCCGCCTGCCTGGCGCTCGCCGGGCTGGTCGCCGAATCGGAAACGAGCGTCGAACGCATTTATCACATCGATCGCGGTTACGAGTGCATCGAGGAGAAGCTGGCGGCGCTCGGCGCGCACATCAAGCGCGTGCCGGGCCCGCGCTCGGCCGCGAGCGAGTACCGCGCCGCCGTCGGAGAGGAGTAGCGCATGGGCGCCGTGGTGCACATTGCGCTGTCGAAGGGGCGCATCCTCGACGAAGGCTTGCCGCTGCTAGCCAAGGCCGGCATCACGCCGCGCGACGACGTCGAAACCAGCCGCAAGCTGATTCTCGAAACTAACCGGCCGGACGTGCGCGTGGTCATCATCCGTGCGCAGGACGTGCCGACCTATGTGCAGTTCGGCGCCGCCGATCTCGGCATCGCCGGCAAGGATCAGCTCATGGAATACGAAGGCGACGGTTTGTACGAGTTGCTCGATCTCAAGATCTCGCGCTGCCATCTCGCCGTGGCCGAGCCCGCGAGCCTCGCTTCGCACGACGATCCCGAGTTATGGACGCGCGTGCGCGTCGCGACCAAGTATCCGCGCGTGACGCAGCGCCACTTCGCGGCCAAGGGAATTCAAACCGACATCATCAAACTCTACGGTTCGATGGAATTGGCGCCGCTCGTGGGACTTTCCGATCGCATCGTCGATCTCGTGAGCACGGGACAGACGCTCAAGGCCAACGGCCTGGTCGAAGTCGAACGCATCGCCGAGGTCAGCGCGTGGCTGGTCGCCAATCGGGCGTCGATGAAGATGAAACGCACCGCGCTCCAGCCGATCATCGACAGTCTGCAAAAAGTGGTGGGTTAGTCATGGCGCCGCGCGTTTTGTCGCTCAACAGCCGCGACGCCGGCTTCGCGGCGGCGCTCGCGCGACTGCTCGATCGCGGGGTCACGATCGATCCGAACGTCGCTCCGGCGGTCACCGCGATCATTGCCGACGTTCGCGCTCGCGGCGACCAGGCGGTGCTCGACTATACGCGCCGTTTCGATCGCCATCCGGCGACCTCGAGCGCGGGACTGGAAATTCCGCGCGCGCGTCTCGATGCGGCGCTGGGAGCGCTGGCGGCCGACGCGCGAGCCGCGCTCGAAACGGCGGCGCGACGAATTCGCGTCTATCACGAGCGGCAGAAGACTGAATCGTGGCGTTACCATGAGACCGACGGCACGCTGCTCGGCCAGCAGGTAACGCCGCTCGATCGCGTTGGGCTGTACGCGCCGGGCGGGCGCGCGGCGTATCCGTCGTCCGTGCTCATGAACACGATCCCCGCGAAAGTGGCCGGCGTCGGTGAGTTGGTGATGACCTCACCCGCGCCCGAGGGCGCCGTAAACGAATTGGCGCTGGCCGCCGCCGCGCTCGCGGGTGTCGATCGCTTCTTCACGATCGGCGGCGCGCAGGCGGTCGCCGCGCTCGCGTACGGAACGGCGACCATTCCGCGCGTCGACAAGATCGTCGGCCCCGGCAATCAATACGTCGCCGAAGCCAAGCGCCAAGTCTTCGGACAGGTCGACATCGACATGATCGCCGGGCCGTCGGAAATCCTCGTGCTGTGCGACGGCGCGACCAACCCCGACTGGGTCGCCATGGATCTGTTCGCGCAAGCCGAGCACGGCCCGGATTCGCAGTCAATGCTGGTGACGTGGGCCGAAGGCTATGCGCGCAGGGTTGGCGATGCGATTGAACGCCTGCTCGATAAAATGGAGCGGCGCGACGTCATCGCGCAATCCTTGGCCTCCCGCGGCGCACTGATAACGGTTCGCGACGTCGATGAAGCGGTCGCGCTCGCTAACCGAATCGCACCGGAACATCTCGAACTGTCGGTCGAAGACCCACTCGATCTGGTTCCACGCATTCGCCACGCCGGCGCGATCTTTCTCGGTCGGCACACGGCGGAGGCGCTCGGCGATTACTGCGCCGGCCCGAATCACGTGCTGCCGACGTCCGGCACCGCGCGCTTTTCCTCGCCGCTCGGCGTATACGATTTTCAAAAACGCACGAGCTTGATCATGTGCCCGCCCGACGCCGCGGCGCGCCTCGGCCGCGTCGCCGCGACCCTGGCGCGCGCCGAAGGATTGCCGGCGCACGCGCTCTCGGCCGAGTACCGGATGAAGAAGTAACTCATCCGCAGATAAACGCAGATCTATATGAATGATGAACGCGGATAATTGAAAACTGTACTTGTTATCTGTGTTTATCTGTGTCAATGATCTGCGTTCATCTGCGGATGCAGTTCTTTTATGACTGATGAGGTAGCTAAGAAGGTCGCCCGCTGGGTGCGGCCGGAGGTGCGGGCGCTCACGAGCTATCACGTGCCGGATGCGCGCGGGTTGATCAAGCTCGACGCGATGGAGAATCCGCACGGGTGGCCCGAGTCGCTCAAACCCGCCTGGCTCGACGCGCTGCGCGCGGTCGATCTCAATCGCTATCCCGATCCCGGCGCGCAGGCGCTCAAAGCGCGGCTGCGGGAATCGCTCGGGATTCCGCCCGGCGCCGACCTACTTCTTGGGAACGGTTCGGACGAGTTGATTCAGATTATGTTGCTGGCGCTGGCGCAACCGGGCGCGCAGACGCTCGCGCCGACGCCGACCTTCGTGATGTATCAGCAGATCGCGTTGGCCGTGGGCATGGAGTTCGTCGGCGTGCCGCTCGCGGCCGACTTCGCGCTCGACCGTGCGGCGATGGCGAAAGCGATCAAGACGTATAACCCGGCGGCGATTTTTCTGTCGTACCCGAACAACCCGACGGGTAATCTCTTCGATGCGACCGACGTCGAAGCGCTATTACGGGAAGCGCCGGGACTGGTGGTGCTCGATGAGGCGTACCATGCGTTCGCCGAAGCGAGTTTCATGGATCGGCTGGCGCGCTATCCGAATCTGCTGGTGATGCGCACGCTATCGAAGCAGGGAATGGCCGGGCTGCGCGTCGGTGTTCTCGTCGGCAGTCCGGCGTGGCTGACCGAGTTCGACAAGCTGCGGCTGCCGTACAACGTCGGCAGCCTCGCGCAAGCGAGCGTCGAGTTCGCCCTCGCGCATCGGGACGCCTTCGATGCGCAGTGTCGGGAAATTCGCGACGAGCGCGGCAAGCTGTATCTTGATTTGTCGCGCCTTCCGGGCGTTCAGGTTTGGCCGAGCCGGGCGAATTTCATCCTGTTCCGCGTGCGCGACGCGAACACGGTGCATGCGCGCCTGCGCAAGGCGGGTATCTTGATCAAGAATCTACATGCGGCCGGCGGCGCGCTCGCGGGGTGCCTGCGCGTGACCGTGGGTACGCCGGCGGAAAACGCCGCGTTTCTCGCCACGCTCGGCGCGATCCTGTGATACTATTTTTGTCGGTATAACTCGAACCCCCCCGTGTCCGAACGCACCGCCACCGTCTCGCGCGAGACCAAGGAAACCCGGATCACCGTCGCGGTGAATCTGGACGGCACGGGCGCGTCGAAATTCAACACCGGCCTGCCGTTTCTCGACCACATGCTCGATCAAGTCGCGCGCCACGGCCTCATCGACCTGACGATCGAGGCGCGGGGCGATCTGAAAGTCGATGCGCATCACACGGTGGAAGATATCGGCATCACCCTGGGTCAGGCCGTCGCCAAGGCGGCGGGCGCGAAGCAGGGCATCCGGCGCTACGGTCACGCCTATGTACCGCTCGATGAAGCCCTGTCGCGCGCGGTTGTCGATTTCTCCGGCCGCCCCGGGCTCGAGTATCGCGTCGAGTTTCCGCGCGCGCGCATCAGCGAATTCGACGTCGATTTGTTCCATGAATTCTTCCAGGGATTCACCAACCATGCGCTGGTGACCTTGCATCTCGATTGTCTGCGCGGCAAGAACGCGCACCATGTCGCCGAGACCGTCTTCAAGGCGTTCGGCCGGGCGCTGCGCATGGCGCTGGAACGCGACGCGCGCGTCGGCGACGCCGTGCCGTCGACCAAAGGGACCCTCTAAGGCAGACCGAATCCGCAGATTAACGCGGATGACGTTCACAGATAAACGCAGATAGAGGAATGTTGAACAGGATCTAGTCCTAGTAAATCTGCGTCCATCTTCTTATGGATCTGCGTTCATCTGCGGATAAAGAATTCATATGACTACCATCGCGGTCATCGACTACGGCATGGGCAATCTGCGCTCGGTGTGCAAGGCGATCGAGCATGTCGCGCCCGAGGTCGATGTGCGGCTGGTCACTACCGCCGACGATCTACGGCGCGCCGACCGGGTCGTGTTTCCGGGACAAGGAGCGATTCCGGGTTGCTTGGTCGCGCTCGATCGATCCGGGATGCGCGAGTCGCTCGTCGAGTCCATGCACGCCAAACCGTTTCTCGGTATCTGCCTCGGCCTTCAGGCGTTGTACAGGTCGAGCGAAGAAGGCGGCGGCACGCCCGGTCTCGACGAATTGCCGGGCGCGGTGCGCCGGTTCGACGCTCAAGCGGCCGGGGCCAGCCGCGGCTTGAAGATTCCGCACATGGGGTGGAACCGCGTGCATCAAGAGCGCACGCATCCGCTGTGGCGCGGAATCGAACAAGATACTAGATTCTATTTCGTGCATAGCTATTACGCGGACACGGCCGACCCAAAGCTCGTCGCCGGCGCCACCGACTACGGCGTACGGTTTACCTCGGCGGCGGCGCGTGAGAATATCTTCGCCGTGCAATTCCACCCGGAAAAGAGTAGCCGCGCCGGACTGCAACTGCTCGCGAACTTCGTCGGGTGGGATGGACAGGCATAGCCCAGCAAGGAGCTAGTGGGTCCGCGACCTCGTCGCGGGCGGCCGAAGAGAATTCAAAGCACACGCGCAATGTCCCTGCTCATTATTCCAGCCATCGATCTGAAGGACGGCAAGTGCGTGCGCCTGCGTCAGGGGCGCATGGACGAGGCCACCGTGTTTTCGGACGATCCGATCGCCACGGCGAAGCGTTGGGTCGACGCCGGCGCGCGGCGGCTGCACGTCGTCGACTTGAACGGCGCGGTTGCCGGGGAACCGGTTAACGCCGCGGCCGTCGAAGCGATCGTGAAGGCGTTCCCCGATCTTCCGGTGCAGGTGGGCGGCGGGATTCGCGACGAGGAAACGATCCAAACGTATCTCGATTGCGGGGTGCGCTATGTGATTCTCGGCACGAAAGCCGTCAACGCGCCGCATTTCGTCAGCGACGTGTGCGCCGAATTTCCGGGCCGTATCATCGTCGGCCTCGACGCGAAGGACGGGAAGGTGGCGATCGACGGCTGGTCGAAATTGTCCGGGCACGACGTCATCGATCTCGCCAAAAAATACCAGGTCGAAGGGGTCGAAGCGATCGTCTACACCGACATCGGCCGCGACGGCATGATGAGCGGCGTGAACGTCGAAGCGACCGCGCGCCTCGCGGATTCCATTTCCATACCCGTAATCGCCTCCGGCGGCGTCAGCAGCCTCGACGACATCAAGCACGTTTGCAAGATGGCCGCGAACGGCGTCGTCGGCGCCATCGTCGGGCGGGCGTTGTACGAAGGCACGCTCGACTTCGCCGCCGCCCAGAAACTCGCCGACGAACTCGGCAAAAGCAGTGAAAAGTGAAAAGTTAAAAGTGCAAAGTTGAGAAGCGCGCTGCATTTCGATCCCGTTTTTGTTCTTCACTTTTCACTTTACACTTTTCACTGATTTTTATGGGCCTGGCCAAGCGCATTATTCCCTGTCTCGACGTCGATAACGGCCGCGTCGTCAAAGGCGTGAAGTTCGTGGATATCCGCGACGCCGGCGATCCGGTCGAGGTCGCGCGGCGCTACGATGCGCAGGGTGCCGATGAAATTACCTTTCTCGACATCACCGCGAGTTCGGACAATCGCGATACGATCGTGCACGTGGTCGAGCGCGTGGCGGACCAGGTTTTCATTCCGCTCACCGTCGGCGGCGGGATTCGCAGCGTCGCCGACGTGCGCCGGCTGCTCAACGCCGGGGCGGACAAGGTTTCGATCAACACCGCCGCGGTGACCCGACCCGAGTTGGTAAAAGAGGCCGCCGATCACTTCGGTTCGCAGTGCATCGTGGTGGCGATCGACGCGCGCTGGTGCGCCGACGATCGCTGGGAGGTTTTCACCCACGGCGGACGTAGACCGACCGGTCTGGACGTGGTTGCCTGGGCGCGCCGTATGACGGACTACGGCGCCGGCGAGATTCTGCTCACCAGCATGGACCGCGACGGCACCAGGAACGGTTTCGACATCGAGTTGACCCGCACCGTCTGCGACGCCGTGCCTGTGCCCGTGATTGCATCGGGCGGTGTCGGCAACCTCGATCACTTGGTGCAGGGTATCGTCGACGGCCACGCGGACGCGGTGCTGGCGGCGAGTATTTTTCATTTCGGCGAATTTACCGTGGCGCAGGCGAAAGAACGCCTGGCGGCGGCCGGTATCGAGATAAGGAAACTCTGATTCATATGACTTTCTGTCGCAAAGACGCGAAGACGCAAAGAAGAGGTTCAGTTCATCCTTGCCGTTCTTTGCGTCTTCGCGTCTTTGCGTCGAGCATTCATATTTTTCTGTCATGTTTTTTGGAGTTGATGAGACGTTCCGTGGGAGAAGTCGAAGTCTGAGTCCCGGCTATTTCACCAAGCGCGTCTTGGGGAACTGCGAATACCAACCGAACCAGAACGAGCGGTGCGCCGCCAAGCGTTGTAGAGACCTTCCGTCCGGACCGGTGAGTTGTGCTTCCTCGACCCTCCAGTTTTTGCCGGCACTGTCGCGCGCGCTGTCGGCGCCGTTCCAAGCGGTGAACTTGACGTTCGACGCTTGGTACACGCGATTGGCGCCGCTCGCGTCGGTTAACACCACGAATTCGGTTTTGCCGGTGCGATCGTGGTAGACGCGATTACGCGCGAGAAAGTCGGCGGCGATCGCGAGTGGTTCGTTGCCGTAGCGCAGCGCCAACACCTCGGCTTTGTTCGGCAAGCGCTGGTCCAGCTTCGGCACGTTGAACATCAATCGGTCGGTCGCGAAATAGTCGTGGTAGGCCACGCCCTCGCCGTAGTTGCGGTCGTGGCCGGTATCGAGCGACAGGACCAAGGTGTTTGGGTGACGTGTTTTCCATTCCTTCCAAGTGGTCGTAACGACGTAGAGCGTCTTGAGCTCGATGCCTTTGCCGACCAGCGGCCCGACCACCGGTTCGCCGGTCAGCGTGGACCAGAGCGATTTGGTCGCGTGGTCGTACATCAGTTTGTTCGATCGATACAGAAAACCGCTGGTGCCGAGTTCGTGCTGCACGCCGTCGACGGTGGTGTCGTACAAGATCATGGCGCCGCAGAGCGTGCAGTACACGCCGTTCAGTTCACGCCCGCCGATTTTGTCCTTCACCATTTCGTGCCACGCGAGGATGCGCTTGGGGTAAGCGCGCACGTCGCCGTCTATCGCGACGCCGAACACGACGTTGTCGTCGCCCAAGTACGTCGCCTCGCGCGCCGAGATCATCTTCGGGTTCTTCAGCGGCGGGATGCCGTCGCGGCGCACGCCGCCCCAGCGGATCTCATCGAGTCGAATGACCGACTTCGGATTCTTGTCGAAATATTCTCGAAATCGCGGATCGACGCCTTCGTAGACGGTGGCCTTGAATTCCGCGTATTCCGGATGCTGGCCGGGATCGATGGACCACAACCATGTGTAAAACCCGTTGAGATCGTGGCGGTGGCGTAGCCCCGACGCCTTCTCCAACAACGCCGCGATTTTTTCCTGCGCGGTACTCGAGGGGATGAAGTGAATCAGATCGAGCAACATTGCGGCGTACGCATTCTTCCAGCCGTCATCGATGCGCTTTAGCGCCGCCGCGGCGGTAGCCCCGTCGGCGAACAGATCGTAGAAGGTCGCCAGTGGAAGAAAATCCGTTTGTTGCGGTTTTGCCGAAGGCGATTGGGATAATGCCGGGAGGCTGACGCAAAGAATAAATGTCGCCGCTAGCGAGAGCGGTAGCCGTGCGCGCATGGTGTAAGTCTCCGCGGGTTACAAAAACTCCGACCGGCCATGACCGAACGAGTTCCGCCGGCGCGGAACTCGGCGGTGGCGTGATGGAAGCTTCGGGTCCGGCAGGACGGCAAACCCGGCGCTTACGGGCGCGACTTTGTGTGTCGTATGCCGTCACCTCGGCGCCGCGAAAACCGAGCGCCCGCCCGGGTTTGATCACTCTGGCGCGCACCGGTGCACCGGCTATCGAAGGGGTCGCGACCGTCGATTAATTCAACCGCCGCCGGCGGTTGTTGATCGGTACTTTGTGCTTTTCGCGCGGTTGCGGTGAAATAGCGTTATGGCTGCCGATTACCTCGACGCGGTGAACTGGAACGCCGACGGGCTGGTCCCGGCGATCGCGCAGGAAGCGACCACCGGCAAGGTTTTGATGCTCGCGTGGATGAATCGCGAGGCGCTGGCGGCGACGATGAAGGAAGGCCGCGCCGTCTATTGGTCGCGCGCGCGCGCAAGACTGTGGCGCAAGGGCGAGCAGTCGGGCCACGTGCAAATCGTGAAGGACGTCCGACTCGATTGCGACAACGACGCGGTGCTGCTGGTCGTCGAGCAGCAAGGCGGTATCGCTTGTCACACCGGTCGCGAACGCTGTTTTCACCAACGCCTTGAACAGGAACGTTGGGCGTCGGTCGAACCGGTGTTGCGAAACCCGCAGGAAATTTACCGAAGGAAGTGAACGAGTTCGATGTCCGACATACTAAATCGACTGGCGGCGATACTTGCGGCGCGCAAAAGTGCCGCGCCGGAAAGCTCGTATGTGGCGAGTCTGTACGCCAAGGGGCTCGACGCTATTCTTAATAAGATCAGCGAAGAAGCGGCCGAGACGGTGATTGCCGCAAAGGGCGGTAATCGCGAGCAAATCGTGCACGAAACCGCGGATCTTTGGTTTCACACGCTGGTAATGCTTGCACAACAGGGCCTGTCGCCCGATGATGTACTGCTCGAACTCGAGCGGCGCTTCGGCCGCTCGGGGTTAGACGAAAAAGCCGCGCGCCGGTAGTTGCGAGGGCGGCTGGAGCGCGGAGAGGGTTGAACAAAGGCGGTCCCTCACCCCATCCCTCTCCCGGAGGGAGAGGGGGAGTCGGTGGACGGCGACGGTAATATTTGGAGCGTATCATGGGTACATTCAGCATTTGGCATTGGTTGGTGGTGTTGGTCATCGTGCTGCTTATTTTCGGCACCAAGAAACTGCGCAATCTCGGTGGCGATCTCGGCGGCGCTATTCGCAACTTCAAGTCCTCCATGAAGGAAGAAGAAGAAAAAGGCAAGTCCGAGGCGGCCGCCGAGGATGCCAAGAAGATCGAGGCGTCGGGACGCGTGATCGACGCCGAGGTGACCGCCAAGGAAAAGCGCCAAGCCTGATCGTTTCCGCGGTACGGCACCGCCGGCATGTTCGACATCGGATTCTCCGAGCTTCTCTTGATCGCCCTCGTCGGCCTGATCGTGATCGGGCCGAAACGCCTGCCGGAGGTGGCGCGCACCGTCGGGCAATGGGTGGCGAAGGTGCGTCGTTTCGTGGCCGATGTAAAACAGGATATCGACCGCGAAATGCAGCAAGCGGAGCTGAGCGAGCTGCGTAACCTGAAACAAGAGTTGGAGGAAACGCGGCGGGTGGTGGAACAGACCTCCAGCAGCCTGATCAAGGAAGCGAATATCGCGGCGCCGCCCGAGACAGCGGGCGTCTCGCCGACGGTACCGACCCCCTCCATCGCGTCGGCGACGCCATCGGTCGCGGCGCTGGCGGAAGCCGACGCCACGCGGCCGAGTCCGCCGTCGCGGCGCAAACCGCGCACAACCAAGCGCCGCAAGAAATCGCTCCGCGTCCACGCCCGCTCATGACCGAGCCGGATAATTCAAACGATGGCGGCGGTTCCGAGAGCACGTTCATTTCGCACCTGCTCGAACTGCGCAATCGCGTACTGTACGCGCTGGTCGCGGTTGGCGTGGTATTTGTCGGTCTGGTGCCGTTCGCCAACAAGGTGTACGGATTACTGGCGAAGCCGCTGCTCGGGGTGTTGCCGCAGGGTGCGAGTATGATCGCGACCGAAGTCGCCTCGCCGTTCCTGACGCCGATTCGCCTGACTTTCGCGGTGGCGCTGGTCGTTGCGGTGCCGGTCGTGCTGTACCAGATTTGGGCGTTCGTCGCGCCGGGTCTGTATCGGCACGAAAAGCGCGTCGCGATCCCGCTTCTGTTCTCCAGTATTTTTCTCTTTTACGCCGGCATGGCGTTTGCGTACTTCATCGTTTTTCCGGTGGCATTCGGTTTTTTCGCCCACAGCGCGCCCGAGGGCGTGGTCATGATGACTGACATCAAGGCCTACCTCGATTTCGTCTTCTCGATGTTCTTCGCCTTCGGCATCGCGTTCGAAATTCCGGTGGCGGTCATTATTCTGTCGTTCATGGGGATCGTCGATCCGGATGCGCTCGCGGCGAAACGTTCTTACGTCATAGTCGGCGCGTTCGTCATGGCGGCGATTCTGACGCCGCCCGATGTCTTTTCCCAATTATTGTTGGCGTTTCCGACCATCCTGCTCTTTGAGGTCGGTCTATTTTTCGCCCGCCGCTGGAAAACAGCCGCCGCCGACGACAAAACCGACGCGGCGCGGAAAGCGCAAGCGACGGCGCCCGATCGCGATCCATAACCGTTCGCCGTCCCGCGACACAAACCGCCGCCGTGGCTCGCGCGGCCGGGAATCTCTAGTGTTGGCGCCGCAAATCCGCGGTTTCGGGGCCAAAATTGCTTGACTAGGACAAGCCCTTCGACGATCCTATGCCGCGTTCGAAATGCCTCGCGTACGTACTCATTCTCTCGGGATCTCTTGCTTGGCGGCGGCACCGCGTGTCGCGATAGAAATTAGGAAGCATCCGCATTCACTCTATTGGGGGACCCCATGGGCGATGAAGACGTCGATTCGCGCCGCCGACAGCTGTTGATTGTTACCACCGGACTCGGCCTGGTCGGATCCGGCTTTGCGGCCGTGCCGTTCGTCAAGAGCATGCAGCCGAGCGCGCGGGCCAAGGCGGCCGGTGCTCCCGTGGAAGTCGACATCGGTGGGCTCGAGCCGGGTCAATTGAAGACCGTCGAGTGGCGCGGCAAGCCGGTGTGGATCGTGCGACGGACGCCGGAGATGCTGGCGTCGTTGCAGACGGATCAGAATTTGCTCGCCGATCCCCATTCGGCGGTTACCTCGCAACAGCCGGCGTATGCGCAGAACGACACGCGATCGATCAAGCCGGAATTTTTGGTGCTCGTCGGCATATGCACTCATCTTGGCTGTTCGCCGGATAAGCGCCTCGAGGCCGGCGCGGCGTCGCGGCTCGGTCCGGATTGGCCCGGCGGTTTCTTCTGCCCGTGTCACGGTTCGAAATTCGATCTGGCCGGCCGCGTGTATCGTAATGTGCCGGCCCCGACCAATTTGGTTGTCCCGCCGTACAAATATGTCACCGACACTCGCGTGCTGATCGGCGAGGATCACCAAGGAGCCGCGTAGTGGCGACGGCCGCGAAGACGGGTGTGCTGAAGCGCTTCGCCAGCTGGATCGACGAACGCTACCCGATGACCAGCACGTGGGAACAGCACGTCTCAAAATACTACGCGCCGAGGAATTTCAATTTCTGGTATTTCTTCGGCTCGCTCGCGCTGGTGGCGCTGGTGGTGCAGTTGCTGACTGGCATTTTCCTGACGATGCACTACAAACCCGATACCGGCCTCGCGTTCGCCTCGGTCGAGTACATCATGCGCGACGTCGATTGGGGCTGGCTGATTCGCTACATGCATTCGACCGGCGCCTCGCTCTTCTTTATCGTGGTTTATTTGCACATGTTCCGCGCGTTCCTGTACGGATCGCATCGCGGGCCGCGCGAGCTGTTGTGGGTCATCGGCGTCGTCATCTTCATCGCGCTCATGGCCGAAGCCTTCATGGGGTACCTGCTGCCGTGGGGCAATATGTCGTACTGGGGCGCGCAGGTAATCATTTCGCTGTTCGATGCGATTCCCGTGGTTGGCCCGGGTCTCGCCGAGTGGATACGCGGCGACTTCGTCGTTTCCGACGCCACGCTGAACCGCTTCTTCTCGCTGCACGTCATTGCGGTGCCGTTGGTGCTGGTGATGCTCGTGTTCATCCATCTGGTGGCGCTGCACAAGGTCGGCTCGAACAACCCGGACGGCATCGAAATCAAAAAGAAGAAGGACGCCGGCGGCATACCGCTCGACGGCATTCCGTTCCATCCCTACTACACCGTTAAAGATATCGTCGGCACGGCGGTGTTCTTGATTATCGGCGCCGCGATCATGTTCTTCGTTCCGGAGATGTGGGGTTGGTTCCTCGAACACGATAACTTCGTGCCGGCGAACATTTTGCAGACGCCGACCGAGATCAAACCGTTGTGGTACTTCACGCCGTTCTACTCGATTTTGCGCGCGACCACCGAGGACATGGTCAAGTATGGGCTGACGCCGCTGGTGGTTTTCATGGCCTCCCTGATCTACGTTAGCGTCCGCAACCGCGTAACGCGTTTCGTGACCATCGGGATCGCGGTACTCCTCTTGATCGGTTTTCATGGAATCGGCTTCATCGGATTGCCAAAACTCGAGGCGAAGGTGTGGGGTGTCGTGCTGATGGGGTTGTCGCTCGCGGCGCTGCTGCCGGTGCCGTGGCTCGATCGTTCGTCGGTCAAGTCGATCCGTTATCGCGGCTGGATGTACAAGGCGGCGCTCGCGATTTTTACGGTGGCCTTTCTCGTGCTCGGCTATCTCGGGACGCGGCCCGCATCCGGCCTCGCGGTGCTGATCGCCCAAATCGGCACCGTGCTGTATTTCCTGTTCTTCCTGTTGATGCCGTGGTACACCACCTTCGACAAGACCAAGTCGGTGCCGGAGCGGGTGACGAAATGAAAAAAATAATCGTCCTGGCGTTTCTCGCTTCACTGCCGCTGGCGGCGTGGGCCGTGGACGAAGACAAGTCGTGCGGCGACGTGGAATGCGACGCGGTCAAGATCGACCTGAACGACAAACCGTCGTTGCAGCGCGGCGCGCGTACATTCATCAACTTTTGTCTCTCGTGCCACAACGCTTCCTACATGCGCTACAACCGCATGGGGCAAGATCTCGGCATTTCCGAAGCATTGGTCGAAGAGAATCTGTTGTTCGCGGCCGACAAGGTCGGCGATTTGATGAAGGTAGTCATGCGCAACCAAGACGCGGCCAATTGGTTCGGCACCGCAGCGCCGGATTTGACGCTGGTCGCGCGCTGGCGCAGCCCGACATGGGTATACACCTATCTGCGCGGTTTCTATCGTGACGACAAATCGCCCTCGGGCTGGAACAACATCGTGTTCCGCAACGTCGCCATGCCGCACGTGCTGTACGAGTGGCAAGGGGAGCAGCGGACGGTTGTCGAGAACGGCGAATTCGTTCGCTTCGCGCTGGACAAGCCCGGATCGAAAACGCCGAAGCAATTCGATCGGGACATGCGCGACTTGACGAATTTCCTGGTTTATCTTGGCGAGCCGGCGAAACTGGTGCGCTACCGCATCGGAATCTACGTCCTGATTTTCCTGGCGGTATTTTCAATCGTCGCCTACCTCCTCAAGAAGGAATATTGGAAAGACGTACACTGAGTTAGTCGGTGTCGCGCGCTCGCACGCGTACGACATCGATCGCATTCTCATCGCATAAGGGCCGCGTCCACATGACTGCCGAACGAATGATCGAAGGGATGGGAGCGCCGGCTGCGCGCAAACCCATCATGACGCTGTACGCGGGGACGTCCGATCCGTACAGCCACCGTACGCGCATCGTGCTGTTCGAAAAGGACGTCGAGTGCCAAATCGTCGAAGTCGACGTCGGCAAGAAGCCGCGCGAGCTGGCGGATCTCAACCCGTACAACCAGGTACCGACGTTGGTCGATCGCGATCTGGTGTTGTACGAGTCGAACATCATCAACGAGTATTTGGACGAACGTCTGCCGCACCCGCCGCTGATGCCGGTCGATCCGGTGTCGCGGGCGCGGGCGCGGCTGATGTTGCTGCGGTTCGATCGCGATTGGTACAACCTGGTTCCGGAGATTACCGAGGGCGATAAGCGGGCAGCGCAGCGCGCGCGCGTCGTCATTCGCGACGGACTGTCCGTGATATCGCCGATCTTCAAGGACCAGCCGTTCATCCTCGGTGAGGAGTGCAGCCTGGTCGATTGCGCACTCGCGCCGCTCCTGTGGCGGCTCGATCTTTACGGCATCGAGCTGCCGCGCCAAGCGAAGCCGATCCTCGACTACGCCGACCGGTTGTTCGCCCGCAAGGCGTTCAAACTGAGCCTGACCGAGCTCGAGAAGGAGATGCGCGCCAAGTAGATGGCGCGCGGCACCAGCTCGTCGCCATGACCCCGCTTAAGCTATACCTCGTGCGTGCGGTCTACGACTGGGCGGTCGAAAACGGTTTCACCCCGCATTTGATCGTGGACGCGAGCCAAACCGGCGTACGCGTGCCGTCGGCATCGGTTCAGGAGGGGAAGATCGTTTTGAACGTCGCGCCGCACGCGGTGCAGGCGTTCGCCATGGACGATCAGTCGGTGCGGTTCTGCGCGCGCTTCGGCGGCAAGCCGTTCGACATCGAATGCCCCATCGCCGCCGTGCGCGCCGTTTACGCTCGCGAAAACGGGCAGGGTGTCGCGTTCCCCGAAACCGAAGAGCCCGCCGCTCCCGATCCTCATGCCAATACCCCGACGCCGGTGCCGCGCAAGGGCCCGGTGCTGAAGCGCATTAAGTAGCTCGCGCGGCGGCCGTGTCCGCGCTCGGGCGCCGGCGTGGGATAATAGCCGCTCCCTCTGTCGTCGCCGGGTGACCCATGATCCGAGTGCTGCGGGCGGACATCACCACGCTCCACGTCGATGCGATCGTCAACGCCGCGAACCCGACGCTACTCGGCGGCGGCGGCGTCGACGGCGCCATTCACCGCGCGGCGGGTCGGGAACTAAGAGAAAGCTGCCGCGCGCTCGGCGGTTGCGCCGCCGGCGACGCCAAGATCACGCCCGGCTTCCGGCTACCCGCGAAGTGGGTGATACACACCGTGGGTCCGGTGTGGAACGGCGGTAAGGGCAACGAACCCACGTTGCTCGAGAGCTGTTTTCGCGAATCCATGAAACTCGCTCGCACGCACGGCGTGCGAACGATTGCGTTTCCGTCGATCAGCACCGGGGTCTACGGTTATCCGATCGAACCAGCGGCGCGAATCGCCGTTAGCGCGATGCGCGCGGGCGAGCACGCGTTTGATGAAATCGTCGCGTGCTGCTTTAGCGAGCGGGACAGCGAAATCTATGAACGGCTGTTGCGCGAGGCGAAATGAATCCCGCGCCGCGTAGACGCAAATCAAGAGCATGACGCGAGGCCTTCAATGAAACGAACGCTACTCATCATCGACATTCAAAACGACTATTTCCGGGGTGGAGCGATGGAGTCGGTCGGCAGCCTGGAAGCGGCCGCGCAATCGAATACCGGCGGTTGATCGCGTATTCGCCATGGCACCGCTCGCCGACACTATCGTCGTCGTCCACGCGCTGATCGCCGCGTTTATCGTTTCCGGATTCTTGCTGATCCCCGTGGGTGCCCGTTTGAACTGGCGGTGGGTGCGCCGGCGCTGGCTGCGCCTCGCGCATCTTGTTGGAATCCTGTTCGTCGCGGCCGAAACGGTGCTCGGTCTTGCCTGCCCGTTGACGATTTGGGAGGACTGGCTGCGGCACGGCGGCGCGCCGGACGCCGGCTTCATCGCCCGCTGGGTGCGCTGGGTTCTTTACTACGATGTGCCGCTCTGGGTTTTCGGGTCGATCTACGTTGTCGGCGCGGTAATCGCGGTACTGTTGTGGCGCTGGGTGCCGCCGCGGAGAGCGCGGAACAACCCCTAAAACCTGAAACCGAGCTTCACGCTGGTCGAGCGCGTATCGCCGATCTTGTCGGCTTCGAGGGCGACGTTGCCGAGGCCGAAATTTATATTGGCGCCGAGATAGATCTTTGTGTCGGCGAATTTTTCCGCCGTGGCGATCGCGGGACCGACCGGCGCCGATTCGGTCCAGATCCGGCCGATGCCGGCATACGGGGTAAGGAACCCAAACCCCTTCGAAATGCCGAGTTCGACGCCTTTGGTGTTGAGGCTGATCTGGTCGACCCCGGAGAGTTTGGAATAAGTGCCGCGCAGCCCCACGGCCGGCGTGGCGGCACCGCCGGCGATCAGCGCGTAGCGCAGTTCCGCGCCCCACACGTTGATATTGGTATCCGGAGAAGTGGCATAGAACGCGCCGAGATCGAAGCCGGCCGGCAAACCCTTATGCAGGTGTATCTTTGGAATGTACACCGTGCTCGGCGCACCGCCGGAACTCGCGCTGTCCCAGGCGCTTCGATGCGCCAGTCTCGTCGCCGTAACCTCGGCCCCGAGATCGAATCCGGTGATCCCAAGAGCTTCGATCGGCACCACCGCCTTGTAGCTGACGGCGGCGCTCAAGTCGCTCGACAGATCGCGAAACTCCGCTTGCGTCAGCAAGTTGATTTGGTTGATGTCGTCGGCGGCGGACGCCGCGAGGCTTGTTGCGGACAGCAGTGAAACGCAGAGCAGAGCGCGTACTTGCATGGATTCCTTCGTCGCGTTCGGGCGCACCGCCCAAACCGCCTTCAATGGCCGCGTATGCGGCGGATTAACCCCGATGTCGAGCGCTCGTAGCGAAACGGAAGGGAGTGCAGCTGACCGCCGCGGGAGCGTACGAAATCCGCGCCGACGATTTTCTCGACCGGCCAGTCGCCGCCCTTCACCAGATGATCGGGCTGCACCAGCTTGATCAGTTCGACCGGCGTGTCGTCGTCAAACGGTATCACAAGCGAAACGCTTTCGAGCGCCGCCAGTACGGCGAGACGATCGTCGAGCGGGTTGATCGGACGGTCGGCGCCTTTGTTCAAACGTTTGGTCGAGGCGTCGGTATTCACGCCGACGACGAGGCTCGCGCCCAGGGCGCGCGCTTCCTCGAGATAGGCCACGTGACCGCGATGCAGGATATCGAAGCAGCCGTTGGTGAAAACCAGGGGGCGGGGCAGGGCGGCGACGCGCGTGGCAATCTCCGCGCGGGCGCGCGCAATTTTATCCGCCGCCTTCGTCAATCGAGATACTCGAACAACTTCACCACGCGGGTGACGCCGCTCACGGACGTCGCGGCGCCGGTGGCGAGATCCGCTTCCTTGCGCGTCACGATGCCGAGTAGAAAAACGGCGTCGTTTTCCGTGACGACTTTAACGCGTGTCGAGTCGAGATTTTCGGTGCCGATCAGCCTCGATTTCACCTTGGTCGTAAGCCACGTATCGTGCGAACGATCGCCGATCGAGGACGGCGGTGCGACGCGAATTTCGTTGACGACGCGGCGCACGCCGGCAACGGCGCGCGCGCTGGCCAGCACGCGGTCGCGCAGTTCCGCGGTCGCCGCTTCGCCGCTCAACAACACGATACCGTTCATACTGGTCGCGTTGATGTGCGTGTTCGCGCGTGCGTCGTCGTTCTCGCGTATGGCGCTGCCGATCTTCAGTTCGATCGCGTTATCGTCGACGAACGCGCCGACCGTGCGGCGGTCGTGCGCCGCCACCGCGGCCGTACCGGCGCCGGCGACGACCAGCGGTGCGCAGCCTTCGGTGAGCGTCACGACGCCGATGAACGATACCATGGTGAGCAAATAGCGGGTCATGGTCATGGTTGCCCCAAGAGTTGGTAGTCGATGAGGTCGCACAGGCAATGAATCACCAGTCCGTGCACTTCCTGGATGCGCGCGGTCGAGGTGGCCGCGACGCAGATGTGAATGTCTTCCTCGCTCAGTAGCGGCGGCACCTTGCCGCCGTCGCGGCCGGTCAGCGCGATGCAGATCATATTGCGTTCGTGTGCGGCCTCGAACGCACGCAGGACGTTCGGCGAGTTTCCAGACGTGGTGATGCCGAGCAGTACGTCGCCCGCTTGGCCGAGGGCGCGAACTTGTTTCGCGAAGATATCGTCGAAGTGATAGTCGTTGGCGATCGAGGTGATGGTCGACGTATCCGTCGTCAGCGCGATGCCGGGAAGCCCCGGACGCTCGCGCTCGAAGCGGTTCAGCAGCTCCGCGGAAAAATGCTGCGCGTCCGCGGCCGAGCCGCCGTTGCCGCAAGCGAGAATCTTTCGATCGGCCAACAACGCCTGACCCATGCGCTGCGCCGCCGCCGCGATGCGCGGGGACAGGGTTTCCATCGCGTCGCGCGCGGTCGCCATGCTCTGCTGAAAATGACCGCGCACGCGCGCGACGAGTGCCTCCGATACAGTCATGTTGTCCTTCGCGTTCGGATCAGAACGCATTGCGTATCCACTCAAGGCGGTCGCCGCCGCGTGACGGGGTGACGGCTACGATATCAAAACGACACGGGCGCTTGGAGGCCCGTCGATCGCGCTGTAAGTAGTGTTCGGCGGTTGCGCGCAGCCGCGACTGCTTGCGGCGGTCGACCGTCTCGGCCGGTGTGCCGAAGTCGGCGCGGCCGCGAAATCGCACTTCGACGAAAACCAACGTTTGGTCTTGTTGCATGATCAGATCGATCTCGCCGTGCGGGCTGCGATAGTTGCGCGCCACGAGACGCAGGCCGGCTTGTTCGAGGAATTCGGCGGCGCGACCTTCGGCCGCCGCGCCATCGCGCGCACGGTCGGTCTTAGCGAACATCGAGTAGCCGCGGTACGCCGCGGCTGAACCGGGCCCAGGCCAGCTGGCGATGCAGCCGTCCGTCCCGATCGAGACTCAAGCCGCTGGTGACTCCCTGGAAGCGCGCCGAGCTTTCGGTGCTGATTTTGTTGAGGTAGGGGAGGATCGCGTAGCTGTCGACGCCGAGCGCGTACAACCGGTCGAGGTCGGTGCCGACATAGGGCCAGTCGACCTGAAGCGATCGGCGCAGCGCCGCGACCCGACCGTTTTGCACCAGCATCCACGGCATATCACCGAAGCGAATACCGTCGAGGTCGGTATCGTGCACCGGATCCGGTTTTCCCGAGAAAATGTGCGAGGTGGCGTACACCGGAATGTCGCGCGCGCGATTGTAGTTCAGCTGCGGCTTGATCAGCCGCGCGCTGCGGGCGTTGGCGGCGAGAAAGATGCACTCGACGTCCTGACGTGGGCGCGCCTCGAACGCGAGTTTCGCGCCGACGCGCTTCTCGAGCATCGCCTTGCGGGATTCGCTCTCGTAAATGTTCAACAGCTTTTTGATCGGTGCCGAATAATCGGTTTCGCTTTCCGCATACGGCTGGTTCGCCAACACCAACCCGCCCAGGCGCTGCCAATAACCGCTGAATGCGCTCATCAATCGCTCGCCCCAGGCGCCGGTTGGATACAGGATCCCGGCCTGGCGGCAACCGTCAAGATAAGCACGCTCGGCCGCTTGCCGCGCCTCTTGCTCCGGCGGCAAGCCGAATTGAAACAACCGTGCCGGCGTCGACGGTTGTTCATCCGTGTGGCTGAGCAGCAACGTTGGAACCGATAGGTTCGAATTGTGAACGATCACGTCGGCCGCTTCGCGTCCGAGCGGACCAACGACGATTTGCGCGCCACCGGCGATCGCACGCTCGTAGACCTGCGGTGCGAGCGAGGGGTCGGGACCGAGATCGTAGATCGTGACCTTCGGGCGTTCGGCCTCGGGCGCGGCCGCGTGCATCGCGACAAAGCCGTCGCGAACCGCTTTCGCCGCGATCGCGTAGTCGGACGTCAATGGCAGCAGCAGCGCGATGCGCTCGATGCGGCCCACCAGCATCGGTGCGCCACCGGTGAGGCTGTCGAGCAGCGCCGGTCCGGCCGGATGGGTCGGAAAGCGCGCGCGCCATTGGGCGATGGCATGCGTTACGCCGACCGCGTTGCCGGCATTTTCTTGAGCCGCCAGCGTGAGCTCGATCCATCCGGCGATGACCGGTTCGCGCTCGACATCGAGCGCCGAACGCAATTGGTCGCGCGGAATCGAAATAAGCGTGTTCCACAGCGCCTGTTGATTTTCCGCGGCGTTGCCAGCGACGACGTACTTGTCGCGCTGAACGTAATTTCGCACCGCTTTGATCGGACGATTGAGACCAATCTCGGCTTGCGCCCGCATCCCGTAGATTTCCGCCAGTAACGACGGATCGAGATTTGGCATGCGCGACGCTTCTTCCAGGTAATTGAGCGCCGTCGGCGGCTGTCCTTCGGCGAGCGCGAGCCGAGCCTGGATCACGCGCTTGCGCGCGCCGAGCGCCGGACCGAGCCCATTGATACCGATCGCTTCGAGTTTGGTGCGCGCGGACTGGGTCTGCCCGCCTTTGACCAGCGATTCCGCCGCGCTCAATAAGTATTGTTGCTTGAGCGGCGGTTCGGCGCCTTCCGCCAGGCGCTCGTATTCGCGTGCCGCGATAACAAATTCGCCAGTGACCTCGGCGCGCACGGCTGTTTCAGGCGTGGGTGGTGCGCTCGGCGCGCGCCCGATCGTCGCTCGCGGGATCGTTTCGCAACCTACCAACGTCAAGGTTAGCAAGCTGATAATATGAATCGATTTTCTGGAGCGCAATGAACGCATCGTGGCGGTCGGTACCTTATATGTAGTCGCGACGCCCATCGGGAATCTAGAGGATTTCTCGCCTCGTGGCGCGCGCGTGCTGGCCGAGGTCGATCTCATTGCCGCGGAGGACACGCGGCATAGCGCGAAGTTGTTGCAACATTTTGGGGTCCACACCAAGGTTGCGAGCATCCATGACTATAATGAGCGGGCCAAAACGCCGCAGTTGGTCGAGATGTTGCGCGCCGGTAAGTCTATCGCACTCGTCAGCGACGCGGGTACCCCCCTTCTGAGCGATCCGGGCTTTCATCTGGTACGCGCTGCTCGCGGCGCCAACATCGGGGTGGTTCCGATCCCGGGACCCTGTGCCGCCACTGCGGCGCTGTGCGTCGCCGGCCTACCTACTGACCGTTTTGCGTTCGAGGGGTTCCCGCCACCGCGCGCGGCGGCGCGGCGCGCGCTGTTCGCGACGTTGCGCAACGAGCCGCGCACGATCGTCTTTTACGAAAGCAGTCACCGCATCGTCGAGTCGCTTGCCGACATGATCGGCGCGTTTGGCGCCGAACACCGGGCTGTGCTCGCGCGAGAACTCACCAAGCGGTTTGAAACCGTCCGCGACGGAACGCTGGCCGAGCTTCATGCCCATTTGGTCGAGCATGAAAACGAGCAGCTCGGTGAGTTCGTTGTGTTGATTGCCGGCGCGCGCGGGACAGCGAGCGCCGGTGACGAGGTTGAGAGCGATCGCGTATTGCGCGTATTACTCGAGGAGTTGCCGCTGAAGGAGGCGGTCAGGCTCGCCGCCCGCCTCACCGGCGCCCATAAGAACGAACTATACGATCGCGCGCTGGCCATGAAAGCGGAATCCCCGAAATCCTGATCGGCGATTCTCCGGGCGGCCGATGGCGCTACTTGGTACAATGCCATCCGGAGTCGGCCAGACAGTCGCCCCGCCACTTAATCGCTTTTTACGTCGTCGGCGAGCTGCCGCCAGTGGGGAAAATCGATTAGGTGGCGGGGAGGAAAGTCCGGGCTCCACAGGGCAGGGTGCCAGGTAACGCCTGGAGGGCGCGAGCCCATGGAAAGTGCCACAGAAAATACACCGCCGAAGCCCGCGCGAGCGAGCTGGTAAGGGTGAAATGGTGCGGTAAGAGCGCACCGCGCGAGTGGCAACATTCGCGGCACGGCAAACCCCACCCGGAGCAAGGCCGAATAGGGGAACAATGGTGCGGCCCGCACCGTTCCCGGGTTGGTCGCTCGAGGCGCTCGGTGACGGGCGTCCCAGATGAATGACTGTCCTCGACAGAACCCGGCTTATCGGCCGACTCCATCTTTAACGTTAAGTAGAGCTTCTAACGATTTGTTTTATTTAGCCCTCAGGATTCACGAAGATTCCCCGCAAGCATTTGTATTTCCTCCCAGCAGCCGATTTTCCTGACAACCGGTAACAGGAGCCGCGTAACGTCTTGTCTTTCCGAGACTAAATGTGGCTTTTCCCTCGCAATTTCCTTGACACTCTTCCGACGCGATCACTATAGTGTGAGGAGGTGGGAAATAGTGGAATATTGTGGACGTAAGCGGGAGGAAGCGGGAAACAATGTTTCGTGGCGTCAATCCACTGCAACTCGACAGCAAGGGCCGGCTTGCGATTCCGACGCGCTATCGCGATGCGCTAATGCGTCAGTGCAACGGTCAAATGGTAATGACCGTCGATCGCGATCGCTGCCTGCTGCTGTATCCGTTGCCTGATTGGGAAGAGATCGAACGCAAGTTGGTGCGCCTGCCGAGCTTCAACAAGCAAGCGCGTCGTCTCCAGCGATTACTGATGGGTCACGCCACCGAGTGCGAACTGGACGGCGTCGGCCGCATCTTGGTGGCGCCCGCGTTGCGCGAGTTCGCCGGCCTGAACAAAGCCGTCGTGCTGATCGGCCAAGGAAACAAGTTCGAATTGTGGAGCGACGAGTCGTGGAACGCACGACGCGCCGAGTGGATTATGCAAGGCGATGACGACGGCGAGTTGCCGCCGGATCTGGGATCGCTGTCGTTGTAGTCATGGTCACACGGACCCCTGCGATTCGATGCACGGTAAACACGAATCGTGCGGCCTCTTCCCTCACCCCTTACCCTCTCCCAACGGGAGAGGGGGAGTTGGTGGCATACGCGATTATCGGATGGGAGCGTGAATGACGATCGCCATGTTCCTGTGCTTCTTGACGAGGTGATGCAGGCACTGAACATCACGCCCGACGCCGTCGCGCTCGACGCGACGTACGGGCGTGGCGGGCACGCCGAGGCGATTCGCCAACGGCTTGGTGCAACGGGACGACTCCTCGTGTTGGATCGCGATCCTCAGGCAGTTGCCGATGCGCGTCGGCGTTTCGACGCGGACCCGCGAGTGACGATCGAACAGGCGCGATTCGCGCAGCTCGCCGGCGTGTGCGAGCGGCACGGATTCGGTGGTCGTGTGACCGCCGTGCTGTTCGATCTCGGCGTTTCCTCGCCACAACTCGATGAGCGCGCGCGCGGTTTCAGCTTTCGCCAAGCGGGTCCGCTCGACATGCGAATGGATCCGACGTCAGGCGCATCGGCCGCCGAGTGGGTTAACGGCGCCGAAGAAGAGGAACTGTACCACGTCATTCGTGATTGCGGCGAAGAGCGGCACGCGCGGCGCATCGCACGCGCGATTGTGCACGCCCGCGGACAAGCGGCGATCGCCGATACACGCACGCTCGCGGAAATCGTGGCGCGTGCCGTGCCGGCACGGGAGCGTCACAAGGATCCAGCCACGCGAACGTTCCAAGCGATTCGCTTGCACGTGAATCGCGAACTCGAGGAATTGGAACAGGCGTTGCCGCAAACGTTGCGCGCACTCGCGCCCGGCGGACGGCTCGCCGTCATCAGCTTTCATTCGCTCGAAGACCGTCGTGTGAAGCGATTCATGCGCGCGCAAGCGAGCGGTCCAGCCGTGCCCCGCGGACTGCCGGTGCCGGCGCAGCCGTTTCAAGCGCGGCTGCGCATCGTCGGTCGCGCAATGCGCGCGGGAGAAGATGAAGTGCGACGCAATCCGCGCGCACGTAGCGCCATCCTGCGAGTGGCCGAGCGAACCGGAATGGCTCGTGCCTAGACATGCCGCCATGTTGGCGAGCGCCGTGCTGGTGGTCGCGATGCTGGTCGTGGCGTTGCGCCATGAAAGTCGGCTGCTGTTTGCGCAACTACAAACGCTACGCAGCGAGCGCGATGCATTGAATACCGAATGGGGTCAATTGCTGTTGGAAGAAGGCACGTGGTCCGAACATCGTCGCATCGAACAAATGGCGCGTACTCGGCTCGATATGCACATTCCAGGAAGGGACCGGATCATCGTACTTGACGGAACGAGGCCGGCACCGTGACGTCGCGCCGGACATCGGGAACCGTGCGGCGGCGCGCTAACGTTGTTTTGGGCGCGCTCTACATCGGTCTCGCGCTGCTCGCGGCGCGCGCCGCGTATTTGCAGGTCGTGAGCGCCGACTATTTGCAGATCCAGGGACAGGCGCGGCATACGCGTGTCGTGAAGGATAATTCCCATCGCGGAATGGTATTGGATCGAAACGGCGTGCCGTTGGCGATCAGCACACCGGTCGATTCCGTGTGGGCCCATCCGCCGACCACATTGCAAGAGCAAAAATATATTCCGGCGCTGGCACGACTCCTGGAGATGACGCCGCGCGAACTGTCGCAAACGCTTAAGCGCAGCAGCGATCGCGAGTTCGTGTACTTGAAGCGTCATGTACCGCCGAATCTCGCCACACATGTCATGGCGTTGAAAGCGCCGGGTGTCGCGCTGCTGCGCGAATATCGTCGCTACTATCCGGCCGGTCCGGTGGCCGGCCATGTCGTCGGCTTCACCAATGTCGACGATCTCGGGCAAGAGGGGCTGGAACTCGCTTACGACTCATGGTTGCGCGCGATTCCGGGAGCGAAACGCGTGTTAAAGAATCTTCAAGGCAACGCGGTCGAAGTCGTCGAAAGCATTCGACTGCCGGTGGCCGGCCGAGATCTGGTAACCAGCCTCGATCGCCGCGTGCAATATCTTGCGTATCGCGAATTGAAATCGGCGGTGCAAAAGAGCGGTGCGCGCGCCGGTTCGGCGGTCGTGCTCGACGTCCAGACCGGGGAAGTGTTGGCTTTAGTCAACGAGCCGGACTTCAACCCGAACAATCGCGCCAATCTTCGCAGCGACACCTTTCGCGACCGCGCGGTGACCGATTTGTACGAGCCGGGTTCGACACTCAAACCCTTTACCGTGGCCATGGCGCTCGAAAGCGGCAAGTATGCGACCGACACGTTGATCGATACGACGCCGGGCACGTTTCAAGTCGGCGGCAAGACCATTCGCGACACGCACAACTACGGCGTCTTGTCGGTGGCGCACGTGATCGAGAAATCCAGCAACGTCGGCGCCAGCAAGATCGCGCTGTCGCTTCCGCGCGAACGGCTGTGGAGCATGTTGCGCCGCGTGGGTTTTGCCGAATCGACCGGCAGCCGGCTGCCGGGAGAAGTCGCCGGGCTGCTGAACCCGCCGTCCACTTGGGTGCCGATCGAGCAAGCGACGATTTCCTACGGCTACGGCGTTTCCGTCACGCTGCTGCAGCTGGCGCGCGCGTATGCGGTGCTCGCGAACGGCGGCGAGCTTCCGCCGATCAATTTGCTGCGCCAGGACCAAGTACCCGAGCGCACGCGTGTGATGGCGCCCGGTATTGCGCACAAGATTCGCCGGATGCTCGAGCTCGCGGTCGGGACCGATGGTACCGGCACGGCGGCGAAAGTGCCGGACTATCGTGTCGCCGGGAAGACCGGAACCGTGCACAAACTGACGCCGAGCGGCTATTCCGCCGATGAATACGTCGCCTGGTTCGCCGGCTTCGCGCCGATGGAACATCCGCGGCTGGCGATGGTGGTGTTGATCGACCATCCGAGCGGCGATCGCTACTTCGGCGGTCAAGTCGCGGCGCCGGTGTTTAGTCAGGTGATGGCGGGCGCGCTGCGACTGCTCGATGTGGCGCCCGATGCGCCGCGACCGGCGACAACCGTCGTTGCCGCCAAAGAGGCGAAGGACGTACGGTGACGTCCGGCGCAAAGTTAGCCGAAACGTTGGCGGGTCTCGTCGACGTCGACGCGCCGAACGATTGCCGTATCAGCGCCCTAACGCTCGACAGTCGCTGCGTCGAGCCGGGTGCATTATTCGTCGCGCTGCCGGGCCTGCGCAACGACGGACGCGCGTTCATCGCCGATGCCGTCGCTCGTGGTGCCGCAGCGATTGTTTACGATCCCGATAAGTTCGAGCCGCCGTCACTGTCCGTGCCTGCCTATGGGATCGCGCGGCTCGCGACGCACGCGAGCGCCATCGCGGATCGATTCTACGGCGCCCCGTCGCGCCGGTTGGTCGTGATCGGCGTCACCGGCACCAACGGCAAGACCACGTGCACGCAATTGTTGGCGCAAGCGCTCGATGAAACGGAATCGCGCGCGAGCACGCTCGGCTCGTCTCCCTCTCCCTGTGGGAGAGGGAGTGAGGGTGAGGGCTCGTCCCCTCACCCCTTGCCCTCTCCCGGAGGGAGAGGGGGAGTTGGTGAAAGTCGTCATGTTGATCGGCCGCGGCGCTGCGCCGTGATCGGCACCTTGGGCTACGGTTTTCCGGATGCGATCGATCCCGGTACGCACACCACACCGGACGCCATCGCGACGCAGCGAATACTCGCCGACGCGCTGGCTAAGGGTGCCGCCTACGCCTCGATGGAAGTATCGTCGCATGCCCTCGAACAAGGGCGCGTGGAAGCAATTGCATTCGCCGTCGCCGTATTCACGAACCTCAGCCGTGATCATCTCGATTATCACGGTGACATGGAAAGCTATGCCGCGGCGAAAACGCGTTTGTTCGAGCGCGACGGGCTGACCGCCGCGGTCATCAATCGCGACGATGTGTACGGGCGCGAACTGATGGTGCGGCTCGGTGGGCGCACCCGCGTCATCACCTACGGTCTTTCTACCGGCGACATTCATGCGCTCGCGCTCGATTGCGCGGCGGACGGTTTACGCGTGCGCGCGATGACACCGCGCGGCGAACTCGATATCGCCACACCGCTGCTCGGACGCTTCAATGCCTACAACCTGCTTGCGGCGCTGGCGACGCTGTTGGCGCTTGGTTTCGAGCCGGACGACTGCGTGCGCCGCTTGTCGAATCTGCGACCGGTGCCCGGGCGGGTCGAGCGGTTCCAGGCGCCGAATCATCGGCCGCTGATCGTGGTCGATTACGCGCACACCCCCGACGCACTCGAGCAGGTGCTGGAGGCGTTGCGCCCGCACGTCACCGGAAAGCTCTGGTGCGTCTTCGGCTGCGGCGGGGATCGCGATCGCGGCAAGCGCCCGCAAATGGGCGCAATCGCGGAACGGCTCGCCGATCACGTCATTCTCACCGACGACAACCCGCGAACCGAATCGGGCGACGCCATCGTGCGGGATATCGCCGCCGGTATGCGCAGCCGGCCGCGCGTTATTCGCGAACGCAAATCGGCCATCGCTGCCGCATTGTCGGAAGCGAGTCCCGCGGACGTGGTTCTTGTCGCCGGGAAAGGACACGAGGACTACCAGCAAGTCGGCGAGACGCGCCACCCGTACAGCGACCGCGACACCGTGCGCGCGCTCTTGGGGCTCGCCGCATGATGTCGCTCGCACTCATGGCCGGCGCGCTGCATGCACCCTTGATCGGTCGCGATGCCACGTTCAGCGGCGTCAGTAGCGATACCCGCACGCTCGCGGCCGGCGATTTGTTCGTCGCGCTTACCGGGCCCAATTTCGACGGGCACCATTTCTTGTCGCAGGCGATCGTGAAGGGCGCAGCCGGGGCGCTGCTTTCGCGAAAACTCGATACCGCGTTGCCGTACGTGCACGTTGCCGATACGCGCAAGGCGCTTGGCGGCCTGGCCGCGTTTTGGCGCCGCCAGTTTCAAATTCCGGTGATCGCCGTGACCGGCAGCAACGGCAAAACCACGGTGAAGGAAATGATGGGCGCGATTCTCGCCGAAAGCGGACGCGGCTGCGTCACCCGCGGCAACCTCAACAACGACATCGGCGTGCCGCTCACGCTGCTGCGCATGCGCGCGGCCGATCGGTTCGCGGTGATCGAGCTGGGGATGAACCATGCCGGCGAGATCGATTACTTGTCGCGCATGACCGCGCCGACCGTCGCGTTGATTACGAACGCGGCGGAAGCCCATCTGGCCGGTGTCGGCAGCCTGGACGGCATCGCGCGCGCCAAGGGCGAAATTTTCGCCGGACTCGCGGCGGACGGCGTCGCGGTGCTCAACGCCGACGATCCGTTCTGCGTCTCGTGGCGCGATCTCGCCGCGCCGCCCCGCGTGGTCACGTTTGGATTGGACAACCCGGCCGACTACAGCGCTCGCTATCGGCTGGACGAGCACGGCTGCGTCATTCAACTGAAGTCCCCTCATGGAGGCGCGCAAATGCGTATCGCTCAAATCGGCAAACACAACGTCCTGAATGCCCTGGCCGCAACCGCCGCGGCACTGAACGCCGGCGCCAGTTTGCGCGACACGGTGAACGGATTGCAGAAACTGCAGGCCGTGGCCGGTCGGCTCGAACTCAAACAGGGCATCAGCGGTGCGCGTATTATCGACGACACCTACAACGCCAATCCCGGTTCGCTGACGGCCGGCCTTCAGGTACTCAAAGATGCAAAGGGCGAGCGCGTGCTTGTGCTCGGCGATATGGCGGAGCTTGGCGATGCCGGTCCGGATTTGCACGTGCGCGCCGGGAAACTTGCGCGCGATCTCGGCATCAACCGTTTGTACGGCATCGGCGACTTGACCGCGCTCGCGGTCGCGGCGTTCGGCGAGGGCGCCAAGCATTTCGCCTCGGCCGAAGCGTTGGTCGACGCGCTCATCGATTGCATGCACTCGGGTATGGTGATCCTGGTCAAAGGATCGCGCGTCATGCGGATGGATCGCGTGGTGACGGGGATCATGCGCCGTGCGCCCATCGCCGCCGACGTCGAGGCGCGGGGCGCCTAGGTGCTCTACTACCTCTTCGAGCGACTGGCCGGCGAAATATCGTTCTTCAACGTTTTTCGCTATCTCACGCTGCGCGCCATCTTCGGCGTGCTGACGGCGCTTGTGGTATCGCTTTGGATCGGACCGATCGTGATTCGCCGCCTCGTGCTGCGCCAACTGGGCCAAACCGTGCGCACCGACGGCCCGCAGACGCATCTTGCCAAAGCCGGCACGCCGACGATGGGCGGCGCGCTAATACTCATCTCGGTCTTCATCGCGAGTCTCGCCTGGGCGGATTTGCGCAATCGGTTCGTGTGGGTCGTGTTGTTCACCACGCTGGCGTTCGGCGCCATCGGGTGGGTCGACGATTACAAGAAAATAATCAACAAGGATCCGCGCGGTATCGGCGCCAAGCAAAAGTTCTTTTGGCAAGGCATCGCCGGTCTGATCGCCGCGCTGTTCCTGTACCTCACCGCGAATACGCCGGCTGAAACCGGTTTGGTGGTGCCGCTATTCAAGAACATCATCGTGCCGCTCGGCCCGGTCTTCATCGTGCTCACGTGGTTCGTGATCGTCGGTTCGAGCAACGCCGTCAACCTCACCGACGGCCTCGACGGCCTCGCGATCGTTCCGGCGGTCATGGTCGCGGGTGGGCTCGGCATATTCGCGTACGTGATGGGCAACGTGAATTTCTCGAGCTATCTGAACTTTCCGTACATCGCCGGTGCGGGTGAAGTGCTCGTCATCTGCGCCGCGATCGTCGGCGCCGGGCTCGGTTTTCTTTGGTTCAACACCTACCCGGCGATGGTGTTCATGGGCGATATCGGCGCGCTCGCGCTCGGCGCGGCGCTCGGCGCGATCGCGGTGGTGGTACGTCAGGAGATCGTGCTGTTCATCATGGGCGGGCTGTTCGTGATGGAAACGGTATCGGTGATATTGCAAGTCGCGTCTTTCAAGCTGACCGGTAAGCGTCTCTTTCGCATGGCGCCGCTGCATCATCATTTCGAGCTGAAAGGTTGGCCCGAACCGCGCGTGATCGTGCGGTTCTGGATTATTTCGCTGATGTTGGTGTTGATCGGTTTGGCGATGTTGAAGATTCGGTAATGGCAGGGCGCGCGTGACCGCATGGCAATGGCATTGAGACAGACGAAGACGACGCATGCATTGGTCGTGGGGCTCGGCCTGACCGGGTTGTCCTGCGTGCGTTACCTGGTCGCGACGGGTTACGACGTCAGCGCAATCGATTCGCGCGCCGCGCCGCCGAATCTGGGCGATGTGAAACGCGAGTTTCCCGACGTGCCGGTGCATGCCGGCGGATTCGCGAAGGATTGGTTCGAGCGCGCCGATATGATCGTGGTCAGTCCGGGTATCAGCGTGCGCGAGCCCGTTATCGCCGCCGCCGCAAGCCGCTGCGAGCCGATCGGTGACATCGAACTGTTCGCGCGTGCTGTACAGGGACGTGCGAAGGTCGCGGCCGTCACCGGCAGCAACGGCAAGAGCACGGTCACGGCGCTCGTCGGCGCCATGTGCCGCGCCGCCGGGCTCGACACGCGCGTCGGCGGCAACATCGGAGTGCCGGCGCTGTCACTGCTCCAAGCGTCGGAACCGGATGTGTACGTGTTGGAACTGTCGAGCTTCCAGCTCGAGACCACATCCAGCCTGAACGCACGCGCGGCGACGATCCTCAACATCACGTCCGATCACATGGATCGCTATCGAGATATCGTTGAATACACCGACGCCAAGGCGCGAATTTTTCGTGGCGACGGGGTGATGGTGTTGAACGCCGATGACGCCCGGGCGCACGGCTTGGCGCAGCGGGGTCGGCCCATCGTGGAATTTTCTCTCTCCGCGCCGGCCTCAAGGCGAGACTTTGGGGTACGTATTCGCGGCGGCGAAACGTGGCTGGTGCGCGGCAACGACGACCTCATGTCGGCGACCGAGTTGCGGTTGCCGGGGCGACACAATATCGCCAATGTGCTGGCCGCCATGGCGTTGGCCGAGGCGCTTGGCGTCGCACGCGATGCCCAAGTCAACGCGGCCCGCGCGTTCGCGGGTCTGCCGCATCGCACCGAACTCGTCGCCGACCGCGACGGCGTTCGCTGGATCAACGATTCCAAGGGAACGAACGTCGGCGCGACTGTCGCCGCGCTGAACGGAATGGATGCACCGGTGGTTTTGATCGCCGGCGGCGACGGAAAAGGCGCCGACTTTAGCGAATTGCGGGATCCGTGCGCGCGTCGCGCACGCGCCGTGATTCTGATCGGTCGCGACGGGCCGCGCATCGATGCCGCGCTCGGCGGCGCGGTGCCGACGATATACGCCGCCGATATGCGCGGCGCGGTGCGAAAGGCGGCCGGAATCGCGCGCGTCGGCGATATCGTGCTGTTATCGCCCGCGTGCGCGAGCTTCGACATGTTTCGCAACTACGAACATCGCGGCGATGCGTTTCGCGCCGCCGTGCGGGAGCAGCTCGCGTGAGCAGCGTGATAACAGCAGGCGCCGTTCGCAGCGCCGGGCATGCCCGGGCACCCTGGGACTACTGGTTGATCGGCGCGGCCGCCGTGCTCGCGGCGCTCGGGATGGTGATGGTGTATTCCGCGTCGGTCGACTACGCGATGCGCACGCAAGGTCACAGCGCCTACTTCTTGTGGCGCCACGTCTTGTATCTCGCGGCGGGTTTGATCGTCGTCGGTGTCGTGTTGCGCACGCGCGTGCGTTGGTGGGAAGCCGCCGGACCGTTGCTCCTCGTGGTTGGGCTCGGGTTGCTGGTGTTGGTGCTCGTTCCCGGTATCGGCCGACATATCAACGGCAGCTCGCGGTGGTTGCATGTAGGCGTTGTGACGGTGCAGCCCTCCGAGTTCATGAAGCTGTTCATGGTGGTTTACGTCGCCGGTTATCTCGTGCGCAAACAGGAAGAGCTGCGCCGCTTTACCAAAGGCATCTTGATGATCGGCGTTGTCGTGGCCGTTGTCGGCGTGCTGCTGTTGCAGGAGCCGGATCTGGGAAGCGTCGTCGTGATCTGTCTCACGGTCCTCGCGATGCTGTTTCTCGGCGGTATCCGGTTTTGGCATTTCATGTTCGTCCTCGGCGCCGGTCTCGGGGGGATGGCGGCGCTGACGTGGATCGCGCCGTACCGCATGAACCGCGTCACGAGCTTTCTCGACCCGTGGGCCGATCCGTTCAATACCGGTTTTCAGTTGGTACAGGCGCTGATCGCGTTCGGTCGCGGCGAATGGTTCGGCGCCGGTCTCGGCGCGAGCGTGCAAAAACTTTCCTACCTGCCCGCGGCGCACACCGATTTTTTGATTGCCGTGATCGCCGAGGAGCTGGGACTGTTCGGCGTGCTGAGCGTGATCGCGCTGTACGCCATCATCGCGTGGCGTGCGTTCGCGATCGCGCGCCAAGCCGAAAGCACCGGCCAGTTGTACGGAGCGCGTCTCGCGCAAGGCCTCGGGCTGCTGTTGGTGCTGCAAGCGATGATCAATCTCGGCGTCAACATGGGGATGTTGCCGACCAAGGGGTTGACGTTGCCGCTCATGAGCTATGGCGGATCGAGCATCATCGTGTCGGCCGCGGTAGTCGGCCTGTTGTTATTGATCGAACGCGAGTCGCGCGGACACGTTTGGGGGCGGCGATGAGCGGGGTGCTGATCATGGCCGGTGGCACCGGCGGTCACGTGTTCCCGGGTCTCGCCGTGGCGCGCAGGCTGCGCGCCTCGAAAGTACCGGTCGCGTGGCTCGGTACGCGCGAAGGGTTGGAAGCGCGGCTGGTCCCGGCGCTGGCGCCCGACGTCGAACTGGAATGGATCGAGATTCGCGGCGTGCGCGGCAAGGGCCTGATCGACTGGCTGTCGTTACCGTGGCGCCTGGCGCGCGCGATGGCGCAAGCGTTTCGTGTCATGCGCCGCCGACGCCCGCAGGCCGTGCTTTCGCTCGGCGGTTTCGTCGCCGGTCCGGGTGGATTGGTTGCCTGGCTGACGCGCGTGCCGCTGCTGATTCATGAACAGAACGCGATTCCGGGAATGACCAACCGTTGGCTCGCGCTGTTCGCCGATCGGGTGCTGACGGCGTTTCCGGTGGCGGTCGGATTCGGGCGCACGCAGCAAGTCGGGAATCCGGTTCGCGCCGAGATCGCGGAGCTGCCGCCGCCCGAGCAACGTTTCAAGGGTCGCCTCGGGCCACTGCGGCTGCTCGTGATCGGCGGCAGTCAAGGCGCGGCGGTGCTGAACAAATTCGTCCCACAAGCGGTGGCGCAGCTTGCGCGGGTCGGAACGGCGATGGAAGTTTGGCATCAATGCGGCCGCAGTGCCGTGACCGATGTCGAGCGCGTCTATGAATCGTGCAATGCACGGGTGAGCGCGTTCATCGACGACATGGCCGGTGCTTACGCCTGGGCCGACCTCGTGATCTGCCGCGCCGGCGCGATGACCATTGCCGAGTTGGCTGCCGCTGGCGTGGGCGCGATTCTCGTTCCGTTCCCCGCGGCGGTCGACGATCACCAAACTGCGAACGCGCGCTTCCTGGTCGAGCGCGACGCGGCGATCTTGTTGCCGCAAGCCGAACTTACCCCGGAGCGACTGGCGCAGACCGTTACCCGGCTCGACGCCAATCGCGACATGTTGCTGCACATGGCGCGCGCGGCGCGCGCCGCGAGCGTCCCGGACGCGGACGAGACCGTGGCGCGATTGTGCCGGGAGGCGATGCGTGCGTGACAGAGTGAAACGCGTGCACTTCGTCGGCATCGGCGGCGCCGGGATGTGCGGCATCGCCGAGGTGTTGCACAACCAGGACTATCAGGTGTCGGGTTCCGACGAACGCGAAAGCGCGAATACGCAGCGCCTGCGTCAACTGGGCGTGACGATTCACATCGGCCACGCCGCCGCCAACGTTGCCGACGCCGACGTGGTGGTGATTTCCTCCGCGGTCGGCCCGAGCAATCCGGAAGTCATCGCGGCACAGGCGGCAAAAATTCCGGTGATCCCGCGCGCCGAAATGCTGGGCGAACTGATGCGGCTGCAACGCGGGATCGGCGTTGCCGGTACGCACGGAAAGACGACGACCACCAGTTTGATTGCGAGCTGTCTGGCCGAAGGTGGGCTCGATCCGACGTTCGTCATCGGCGGACGGTTGAACAGCGCCGGCACCAACGCCCGCGTGGGCCGCGGCCAGTTTCTGGTAGCCGAGGCCGATGAAAGCGACGCGTCGTTTCTGCATTTGCAACCGATGATCGCGGTCGTGACCAACATCGACGCGGATCACATGGAAACCTACGGCGGCGATTTCGAACGGCTGAAATCGACCTTCGTCGATTTTCTGCACAACGTGCCGTTCTACGGCCTGGTGGTCTTGTGCGTCGACGACCCCGTGGTGCGCGACATCGCCACGCGCGTGCACAAACCGGTGCTGCGCTACGGCACGCGACCCGACGCCGATCTGCGCGCGCGCAATATCGCCGCGCGCGGGCTGCAAATGCACTTCACCGTCGCCTATCGCGACGACAACGACTGGCTCGACGTGACGCTGAATCAACCGGGTCGGCACAACGTGGCGAACGCACTCGCCGCGATTGCCGTCGCGCGCGAAGTCGGCGTGCCGCGCGAGGCGATCGCGCGGGCGTTGCGCGAGTTCGCGGGCGTCGATCGGCGCCTTCAAGTGACAGGAAGCGTGACGCTCGACGGCGGCGACGCGGTGTTGGTGGACGATTACGGTCATCACCCGCGTGAAATTGTGGCGACCGTCGACGCCGTGCGCGCGGCTTGGCCGGGTCGGCGGTTGGTCGTCGCGTTCCAGCCGCACCGCTACACGCGTACCCGCGATTTGTTCGACGACTTCGCGGAAGCGCTAAGCGGGCTTGAAATACTCTATCTGTCCGAGGTGTACCCGGCCGGCGAGCGACCGATCAGCGGCGCCGACGGTCGCGCGCTGGCTCGCGCGATTCGAGCGCGCGGGCGCACGGATCCGATTTTTGTCGCCGACGTCAAACAGCTCCCGACAAAGTTACGCCACGCGATTCGGCCGAACGACGTGGTGTTGACATTGGGTGCCGGCAATATTGGCCAGGTGGCTGCCACACTGCCGGACGCGCTTGCCGCGCGGAGGGTCGGATGATGGCACAGCGGCGCAACCGGCGACCCCCTTCATCCTCATCCGCGACGACCGGCGGCGAGGGCGGCGAGCCGTCATTGCGCGGCAAACTGTTGACCATGGAGCCGATGTCGCGACACACCAGCTGGCGGGTCGGCGGCCCGGCGCAGCGCTTCTACGTCCCGGCCGATGTCGACGATCTCGCGGCGTTCCTGGGCGCGTTGCCGGAGCAGGAACCGATTCATTGGCTCGGGCTCGGCAGCAATTTGCTGGTACGCGACCAGGGCGTGCGCGGCACCGTGATCGCGACAAGCGGCGCACTCAACAAGATTTCACTGGTCGCGCCCGATCGCGTGCGCGCGGAAGCCGGCGTGGCGAGCGCCAAAGTGGCGCGCTTTTGCGTCAATCACGGTCTGACCGGCGCGGAATTTCTCGCCGGCATCCCGGGGACGGTGGGTGGCGCACTCGCCATGAATGCCGGCGCCTTTGGCGGCGAGTTTTGGACGTTGGTCGAGGCGGTCGAAACGGTCGATCGGCGCGGCCAGCGCCGCACGCGACCCGCATCGGAATACGGTATCGGTTACCGCTCGGTCAAGGTACCGGCGTCGGAGTGGTTTGTCGCCGCGCATTTAAAGCTCGCGCGCGGCGAACACGCGCAAGCCCGTACGCTAATCAAGTCGCTGTTGGCGAAGCGCGGCGCGACGCAGCCGACGCAATTACCGAACGCCGGCTCGGTATTCAAAAACCCGCCGGGCGACCACGCGGCACGGCTGATCGAAGCGGCGGGGTTGAAGGGCGAGTGTATCGGCGGGGCGTGCGTTTCGGAGCTGCATGCCAATTTCATCGTGAATGCCGGCACCGCGAGTGCAAACGATATCGAACGCTTGATCGAACACGTGCGCACGGTGGTCGAGCGGCGCTTCGGCGTGCGGCTGGAGACCGAGGTGCGGGTGATCGGCGAGTAAACACGGAATCCGCAGATGAACGCAGATAGAAGTCGCAGATACACGCAGATAATTTTTGGTGAAAGGCTTGTCAGTTCGCCTTAATCAATCCGCGTTTATCGTGTTATGAATCTGCGTTCATCTGCGGATACGGAATTCATATGAACGACTTTGGCAAGGTGGCGGTATTGATGGGCGGGCATTCCTCGGAGCGTGAGATTTCGCTATTGAGCGGCAACGCCGTGCTTGCGGCGCTGCGCCGGCGCGGGGTCGACGCGCACGCGTTCGATCCGGCCGAGAGGCCGCTCGAAGATTTGAAGCGCGAGGGCTTTGCGCGCGCGTTCATCGCGTTGCATGGGCGCTACGGCGAAGACGGGATCGTGCAAGGTGCATTGGAGCTGCTAGGTGTTCCGTACACGGGCAGCGGCGTGATGGCGTCGGCATTGGCGATGGACAAGTGGCGCACCAAGCTGATTTGGCAAGCGGTCGGCATACCGACGCCGCGCTATGCCTTGCTGGCGGAAGACTCGGATGCCGACGCGTTGGTGGCGAATCTCGGGTTGCCGTTAATCGTCAAACCGGCGTGCGAAGGTTCAACGATCGGCTTGACCAAAATTACCGCCGCGGGTCAGTTGGCCGACGCCTATCGGCTCGCCGCGAAATACGACCGCCTTGTGTTGGTGGAAGAGTTCGTTGCCGGCCAGGAGCTGACGGTGTCGGTCTTGGGAGATCGCGCGTTGCCGATCGTGCGAATCGAGCCGGCGGTCGAGCTGTACGACTACCAAGCCAAATATTTTTCGAACGACACGAAATATTTTTGCCCGAGTGGGCTGCCCGACGGGGTGGAACGCCCGCTGCAAGCGCAGGCGCTTGAGGCATACCGCGTTGTCGGTTGCGAAGGCTGGGGCCGCGTCGATTTGATTCTTGATGCCGCCGGTCACGCGCACTTTCTAGAAGTGAATACGTCGCCCGGCATGACCGGCCACAGCTTGGTGCCGATGGCGGCCAAACAAGCGGGCATCGATTTCGACGAGCTGGCGGTGCGCATTCTCGCGACGACGGAGGAACGTTTCTGACGCCATGGAAATGACCGACACGAAGCGCGTGGGGACGGTGCTGCGACTGATCGTGGCGTTGGCCGTTTTCGTAGCGTTCGCGTACGCCGTCGATTGGGCATTGCGCGCCGAGAACTTCCCGGTGCAAAGCGTCCGCTTTGAGGGACCGTTCCGGCGTGTCACCCAGCAACAACTGGAACGGGCGGCACTGGACGCGCTGCGCGGCAATTTCTTTCTGGTCGATCTCGGCGCCGTGCAGCGTCGGGTCGAGGCGTTGCCGTGGGTCCAGAGCGCGTCGGTGCGGCGCCTATTTCCACGCGAGGTGGCGATCGTCTTTCGCGAGCAGCGATTGGCGGCGCGCTGGAGCGGCGACGCCTGGGTCAACGTTCAGGGCGACGTCGTGCGGGTCGCCGGCGACGATTTGCCGGCCGATTTGCCGCGTCTCGACGGGCCGGAGGGAACGTCGGCGCAAGTTTTTCGCGCCTACCACGAGTTTCGCGCCGGCGTCGCGCCGCTGGATCTGCGGCTTGTCGGCGTCTCGCTCAGCGCCCGTCGTAGTTGGCGTCTCGAGCTACAAGCGCCGGAAGGTCCGCGGTCATTCGTGATCGTGGTCGATCACGATCAGCCCTTCGCGCGGCTGGAGCGGTTTGTTCGCGCGTACGGCGGCGCGGTCGCGCCTCAGGCGGATCGCATCGGCCAAGTGGATTTGCGCTACACAAATGGATTTGCCGTGCAGTGGAATTCGCAGGGCGCGCCGCCGCGCGTCGCGCATTCGGCGGCGACGCACAACGAGGGTTAAGAATGGCAAAGAAGGACAATGAACGGTTGATCGTCGGGCTCGATATCGGCACGTCCAAAGTGCTCGCGATCGTGGGCGAGATCGGCGCGAGCGGCGAGGTGGAAGTGATCGGCGTCGGCCATCACCCGTCGCGCGGGATGCGCCGTGGCGTGGTGGTGAACATCGAATCGACGGTGCAATCGATCCAGCGAGCGGTGGAAGAGGCCGAGCTGATGGCCGGCTGCCAGATACATTCGGTGTTCGCCGGCATCGCCGGCGCGCATATCGCGAGCTTCAACTCGCACGGAATCGTCGCGATCAGGGACAAAGAGGTTGGGGCGGGCGATGTTGAGCGCGTGCTCGAAGCGGCGAAGGCGCTCGCCATTCCGACCGATCAACGATTGCTTCATATCCTGCCGCAAGAATTCATTATCGACAAACAAGACGGTATCCGCGAGCCGATCGGGATGAGCGGTGTGCGGCTCGAAGCCAAGGTGCACATCGTTACCGGCGCGGTCAGCGCGGCGCAAAATATCGTGAAATGCGTGCGCCGCTGCGGGCTGGAAGTTGACGACGTGATCCTGGAGCAACTCGCGTCGAGTTTGTCGACCCTGACGGAAGACGAGAAAGAGCTGGGTGTGTGTCTGATCGATATCGGCGGCGGCACGACCGACATTTCCGTGTTTACCGAAGGCGCGATCCGACATACCGCCGTCATTCCAATCGCGGGCGATCAAGTCACCAACGACATTGCGATCGCGTTGCGCACGCCGACGCAGTACGCGGAGGACATCAAACAGAAATACGGTTGCGCATTGACGCAGCTTGCGCACCGCGACGAGTCGATCGAAGTTCCGAGCGTCGGCGATCGACCGCCGCGAAAGCTGTCGCGGCAGATGCTCGCCGAAGTTATCGAGCCGCGAATCGAGGAGCTGTACGGTTTGGTGCAAGCGGAACTGCGCCGAAGCGGATTCGAGGATGTGCTCGGATCGGGCATGGTGATCACCGGCGGCAGCAGCAAGATGGAAGGAATGGCCGATCTCGCGGAGGAAGTGTTTCACATGCCGGTACGTCTTGGGCTCCCGCAGTACGTGGGCGGACTCAAGGGTGTCGTACAAAACCCAATCTTTGCGACCGGCGTCGGGTTGGTGCTTTACGGCGCGCGTAGTCGGCAAGGAACGGGTTTCACACCGCGTCCTGCGATGAAGGGGCCGAAAGCGTTATGGGCCAAGATGCGTGGATGGTTCGAAGGAAATTTTTGACTTGACGACGGTAGCGAATCGATCAATCACTGGAGGTGCTCGAAATGTTCGAATTGATGGATACCTATGGGCAGCAAGCGGTAATCAAGGTAATCGGTGTTGGCGGCGGTGGCGGTAATGCCGTTGATTACATGGTGGGTGCCGACATCGAGGGCGTTGAGTTCATCAGCGCCAATACGGATTCACAGGCGTTAAAGCGTTCGCAAGCGAAAACGTTGTTGCAGCTTGGCGCAAATCTAACCAAGGGCCTCGGTTGCGGCGCCGATCCCACGATCGGGCGTCAAGCGGCGATCGAGGATCGAGAACGAATTGCAGAGGTACTGGCAGGTGCGGACATGATCTTTATCACCGCCGGCATGGGCGGGGGTACCGGTACGGGCGCGGGACCGGTCGTTGCACAGGTCGCAAGAGACATGGGCGTACTGACGGTCGCGGTCGTCACCAAGCCGTTTCCGTTCGAGTTGAAGAAGCGCATGGCGGTTGCCGAGCAAGGGATCCGCGAGCTCGGCGAGTACGTGGATTCGATTATTACGATTCCGAACGAGAAACTGCTAACCGTGCTCGGAAAAGGTGCGACCATGCTCGAAGCGTTCGGGAAGGCGAATCAGGTGTTGCGAAACGCCGTGCAAGGAATCGCCGAGCTGATTACGCGCCCCGGTCTGATCAACGTCGACTTTGCCGACGTGCGCACGGTCATGTCGGAAATGGGCTTGGCGATGATGGGATCGGCCTCGGCCGTCGGCGAAGGGCGGGCACATGAGGCCGCGGTGTCTGCGATTTCGAGCCCATTGCTAGAGGACATCAACATCTCTGGCGCCAGGGGACTACTGGTAAATATTACCGCCGGGCTCAGTATGTCAATCGGCGAATTCGAGGAAGTTGGAAACACTATCAAGGAGTACGCCGCAGAAGACGCAACCGTCGTGATCGGTACCGTCATCGACCCGAACCTGACCGATGAGTTACGGGTCACCGTGGTTGCAACGGGCCTCGGGCAGGAAAAGCGTAAGCAGCCCTATAAGGTTATCAAGACTGGGACTGGTACGACCGATTACGAAACCTTGGATACGCCAACCGTAATTCGGCACCGTCGGATGGATCGCGTACCTGAAACTGTTTCGGGTGGTCTGGAGCACCTCGAAATCCCGGCATTCCTGCGTAGGCAGGCCGACTAAGGTCTAACGCTGGCGCCAATTCCGTCGCGGAGGAACCATCTAAAATGAATTAAAATAAACCGAAAAACGGCTGGACAGAATTGACTTTTTGGCCTTAAATTAGCGCTGAATCCGCTGTTTTTCGTGAGGCTAGAATGCCGTTCCCGGGCATCATAGCCGCAAAAATTAATGCATAATTCCAACGTAACGGGAAAGTTGCGTTTCCGCAAACGCCTGTAAGCGAAATACGACAAGAACGGACGAATGATTAAGCAACGAACGCTGAAGAATGTAATTCGCGCCACGGGTGTCGGTTTACATACCGGAGAGAAAGTCTACCTCACGCTGCGTCCAGCAGCAGTCGATAGCGGCATCATATTTCGACGCACCGACCTGCCGCAACCCGTCGAGATTCGGGCCTGTCCGGAAAATGTATCGGATACGCGCTTGTCGACCACGATCGAGTGCAATGGCGTGCGCGTATCCACGGTTGAACATTTGATGTCGGCATTCGCCGGAATGGGCATCGACAACGCCTACGTGGACCTGACGGCACCCGAAGTGCCGATTATGGATGGCAGCGCCGGACCGTTTGTATTTCTAGTTCAGTCTGCCGGCATCGTGGAGCAAAGCGCACCGAAGCGCTTCATGCGCATCAAGCGCCGAATGAAACTTGCGGATGGCGATAAGTGGGCGGCATTCGAGCCGTTCGAAGGATTCAAAGTTTCATTCGCGATCGATTTCAACCATCCGACCTTTCGCAATTCCACGCAGCGGGCCGCTGTTGATTTTTCGACAACCTCATTCGTCAAAGAAGTGAGCCGCGCGCGCACATTCGGGTTCATGGCCGATTTGGAGTCGCTGCGCCAGTCAGGCCTCGCGCGCGGCGGTGGCGTCGACAACGCGATCGTGCTCGACGACTTTCGCATCTTGAACGAAGACGGGCTGCGCTACGAAGATGAATTCGTGAAACACAAAGTATTGGACGCGATCGGCGATCTCTATTTACTAGGGCATCCGCTGATCGGAGCCTTTAGTGCCTACAAGTCCGGTCATTCGTTGAACAATCGGTTATTGCGCCGCCTCGTCGCTCAGAGCGATGCGTGGGAGTTGGTGACGTACACCGATAACGAAGAAGCGCCGATATCTTTCATACGGACGCTCCCGGCGACCTAAGGTCAGGCGTGTCCGGCGGTTGAGCAGTAGGGTAGAGCGATCACCGTGATCCAGGGTGATCGAATAATTACGAGAGCCGAATGAATATTATTGTCGTGCCGCGCAAGTCGGGCAGCGGCGGGAATAGTTGTCTTCCCCACCGCCACCTCCTCCTGATCGCCCTGCTGATCGGCGTGGTATTGCCGATCTTCTTCGGCATTCTCACCTATCGCATCCACGCGCTGCTCGATCGCTACGGCGGCGCCGAGGATCGCCTGGCGCACTATCGGGTGCAACTCGCCGCCCAGG